>JAXHUR010000067.1:0-19121 GCA_034189505.1 Thermodesulfobacteriota bacterium
AATGATCAGCCGCCGACGTTCTGTTTGCGGCTGCCGTCGCTCATCACCTTGTAAGCACAGAATTCGCCGCACATGGTGCAGGCGCCGTGCTCTTCATCCACGCCGGACTCGGCACGCAGGCGACGCGCTTTTTCGGGATCGAGCGCCAGGGTGAACTGCCCCTCCCAGTCGAGATTCTTGCGCGCCTTGGCCATGGCGATATCCTTGTCCATGGCGCCGCCGACCCCCTTGACCACGTCGGCGGCATGGGCGGCGATGCGGCTGGCCATGACGCCTTCATGCACGTCCGCCACCGTCGGCAGGCGCAGGTGCTCGCTCGGAGTGACGTAGCAGAGGAAGTCGGCTCCGGCGGCGGCGGCCAGGGTGCCGCCGATGGCGCAGGTGATATGGTCGTAGCCCGGCGCAATGTCGGTCACCAGCGGGCCGAGTACATAAAAGGGAGCGCCGTGACAGAGCCTTTTCTGCAGCTGTATATTCGCTTCGATCTGGTTGAGGGGCACATGGCCCGGCCCTTCGATCATCACCTGTACGCCTGCGTCCCAGGCGCGCTGCGTCAGTTCGCCCAGCAGGATCAGTTCGTGGATCTGGGCGCGGTCGGTGGCATCGGCCAGGCAGCCGGGGCGAAATCCGTCACCAAGCGACAGAGTGGCGTCGTAGGGTTTGACGATCTCGAGCAGGCGGTCAAAATGTTCGAACAGCGGATTTTCCGCATTGTTGTGCGCCATCCATTCCACGGTAAAGGAGCCGCCGCGCGAGACGACGTCCATCACCCGCCCTTCGTTGCGCATACGTTCCACTGTGCCGCGGGTGACCCCGCAATGCACCGTGATGAAGTCGACACCGTCGTCGAGATGCTTGGCGATGCCGTCGAAGATATCATCCACCGTCATGTCGACAAGCGCTTTTTTCTTTTTCAGCACCGTGTCGACCGCCGCCTGGTAGAGAGGCACGCTGCCGATGCAGACGTCGGTTTCGGCGATGATCGCGGCACGGATTTCATCCACCGGCCCACCGGTGGAGAGGTCCATGATGGCGTCGGCGCCGGCGCGCATGGCAACACGCGCTTTCTCCAACTCCTTGTCGATGCTGGTGTCGTCCTTACTTGTGCCGATGTTGGCGTTGACCTTGGTGCGCATCCCTTTGCCCACCGCCAGCGGCAACCCTTTTTCGCGCTTGACGTTGTGGCAGATGATGGCGGTGCCTTCGGCCATTCGCTGACGCAGGATTTCGGGGTCGATGCCTTCGGCAGCCGCAGCCTGGCGCATGAGATCGGTCACAATGCCCTGGCGGGCGGATTCGAGCTGAGTCATTTAAAAAGCCTCTTCTGTTGAAAAAAACCGGACATTCTCTGTTTTTTAGAATTGCTGTGGTTCTGTCTTGTCGCTGTTCAGGGATAACCACATATTATAGATTGCCGTAAACGAAACAGCACGGAAAAAATGGCCTTACCCCGGATTATTCATGGATAACCCGGGGTAACTGTGCTTTTAAGCTGAATTGTCTGCGGGAGCATGGGCGGGCTGAAAAGTCTCCTGAAAAGCGCAAAAATCAAGGGCGGAGTTCCAGATGGTGGTCCCAGGCGGCCTGCCAGTGATTAACGGGGCCGTGGCCGCTGCCGAGGGGGATGGTGGTCTCGATGGCGCGGGTAATGAATTTTTTGCCCGCTTGTACTGCTTCGCGCAGGGGAAGCCCCTGGGCAAGGAAGGTCGCGATCGCCGTTGCATAGGTGCAGCCCGTCCCGTGCGTGTTGCGGGTGTCGATGCGTGGCGCGCGCAGATGGTGAATCTCGCCGTCCGCCAGCAGAACGTCGAGGGCATCACCTTCCAGGTGGCCGCCCTTGACCAGGACGTGACGCGCTCCCATCTCGTGCAGTCTGTTCGCCGCGCGCTCCATCTCGTCGATGTTGCGCACGGCCAGTCCGCACAGGGTTTCGGCTTCGGGCAGGTTGGGGGTGAGTAGATAGGTTTCAGGCACAAGCCGCTCGCGCACCGCTTCCACCGCCGCCTGCTCAAGCAGGGTGGCGCCTCCCTTGGCGACCATGACCGGGTCGACCACGGCGGGAAGAGTGTATTGACGAATGGCATCGGCCACTGCCGTAACGATTTCAGGGGAAAACAGCATGCCGGTTTTAAGGGTGTCCGCTCCAATGTCTTCAAGAACCGCAGAGATCTGTTCGACGATAAAATCCGCCGGCGCCGGATGGATGCCGCGCACCCCCAGAGTGCTCTGGGCGGTCAGCGCCGTGATGGCGCAGGCGCCGTAGCCGCCGAGCAGAGTCGTGGTCTTGAGGTCGGCCTGAATGCCGGCGCCGCCGCCGGAATCGGAACCGGCGATGCTCAGCACCCGTCCGCGCGGGAAGGGCCTGCGGCGGTTGAACTGCAACGCAAACTCCCGGGCTGCAAGTGCAGGGTCGTCGGCATGGAAGACGGCGGAGATGACGGCCAGAGAGTCGGCCCCCGCATCGATCAGTTCACCGGCGCGGTCGCGGGTGATGCCGCCGATGGCGACAATCGGGATGCGTACTGCCTTTCGCACCTGGCGGAGGCGTTCAACCCCCACCAGGACCGCATCATCCTTGCTGGATGTGGGGTACATGCTGCCCAGGCCGATATAGTCCGCGCCCAGGGCCTCTGCTTTAAGAGCTTCTTCCACCGTTCGGGTCGAAATGCCGATCAGGCGTTGAGGGCCGAGAAGCTGCCTTGCCGCGTTTATCGACAGGTCGTCCTGCCCAAGATGAACTCCGTCGGCTCCACATTCGAGTGCCAGCTGCGGATGGTCATTGATGATGAACAAAGCCCCCGCCTCATGGCACAGCCGCCGCAGCTGCATGGCGAGTTGCCGCTGCTGTTCAGGGGGGCGGTTTTTGTCGCGGTACTGAACAATGCGAGTTCCGCCGCGCAAAGCAGCCTTGAGCCGCTGCTCAAGATCAGGCACGTCTGTGTCCAGAATCAGGTAGAGTCCTTCGATCATGGGATTATCCTCGGAAACTGAGCCGTCGGGCAGGGCCGATGTCCAGAGCTGGTTTGCGGCGGGCATGTCAGGTGGAAAAGTCTTATCGTTGCCGGGCGGCGGGCGAAAAGAAGCGGCGTCGTGACGCCCGGGGCAGTTGCCCCGGAAATCTCAGGCGACCATGACGATGCGGCGGTTAAGCAGGTCGATCTCTTCAATCGTTCCCGTCACGTTTTCGGTATTGCCGAAGGTGTCAATCAGCTTGACACCTTTATGGCCGGGCAGTATCGAGGCAACATGTTCCAGGGTCCGTTGTTTTTCACCCTGAACGAGAAAAAAGGCGCCGGAGTCCAGGCACATGGCAAATCCTCCCCATAATGATTCGTAAGGTGCAATCAAGGCTAAGAGATTTTTTGGTAAAGTGTCAAGACCCGATTGCATTCGGGAGCGAGGCCGGTGCTTTACACCTCGGCGGGGGGCGTGCTAAACAGATTCGGTGATGTGTGAGGCGTGATGTGTGATGTGTGAGGCGTGATGTGTGATGTGTGAGGCGTGATGTGTGATGCGTGATGCGTGATGTGTGAGGCGTGATGTGTGAGGCGTGATGTGTGAGGCGTGATGCGTGATGTGTGATGTGTGATGCGTGATGCGTGATGTGTGATGCGTGAGGCGTGAGGCTGTATGATTTGTGTGGAACGTCCAACTTATGTAGAAATTGATCTGAATGCGCTGCGGCATAACTTTGCGCTGGCGGCGGAGCGGGCTGGAGGCGCCGGGCGCATTCTGGCCGTAGTGAAGGCCGATGCCTATGGCCACGGGGCAACTCAGGTTGCGCGCGCGTTGCGCAGGCAGGGAGTGCATTGGTTTGGAACGGCCTTGCTGGAGGAAGCGCGCGAGTTGCGTGAGGCCGGCTTGAACGACCCGATTCTTGTGCTGGGCGGCGTATTTCCCGGTCAGGAGGAGAGCTTTGCTGCGCTGAACCTGACGCCCTGCATTTTCGACCTGGAGGCCGCGCGGCGTCTGAATGCTGCTGGCGGCGCCTCTGGACGGTCCATTTCCTGTCACCTCAAAATCGACACCGGGATGGGGCGGGTCGGGTTTCTGCCGGAGGATCTGCCCGAAGTCCTGAAACAGCTGCGCGAACTGGAACATCTGCATTTCAAAGGTGTTCTGTCTCACCTCGCTCTGGCCGACGATCCGTCCTCTTCCCATAACGAAGAGCAGATGGCGCGGTTTCATGCGGTTCTTGACACGCTGCGTGAGTACGACCTGCATCCCAGGCATGTGCACATCGACAACAGCGCTGCACTCTATTCAGACTTGATGCCCGAATGCACCCTTGTTCGTCCCGGCGTGACTCTCTACGGCGGCTACCCTTCCGGGCATTTTGCCCACCTTGATCTGCAGCCCGTGATGCACTGGCGCACCGTGGTCGCGGCCATCAAGACGCTGCCCGCCGGGCGCGGTGTCTCCTATGGTCACCGCTTCGTGACGGAGCGGCCCACCCGCATCGCGACCCTGCCGGTGGGCTATGCCGACGGCTACAACCGTCGCCTGACCGGCTGTGGAGAAGTCTTGATCGGCGGCCGCCGCGCTCCCGTGGTCGGCACCGTCTGCATGGACTGGACCATGGTTGATGTGACCGATCTGCCCGAGGTTGGCGTCGGCGCTCTCGTGACTTTGCTGGGCTGCGACGGTGACGACTGTATCCGTGCCGAAGAGTGGGCGGAGCGCATCGGCACCATCAACTACGAAGTTTTCTGTCAGGTCAGTAAGCGCGTGCCGCGGGTGTATAAAGAATAGCCCCTCCCCTCCACCCTCACCCCGGCCCTCTCCCGCTGGGAGAGGGAGGTTCTTTTACCCCTCCCCCCAGCGGGGGGAGGGTGGGAGGGGGGAGTTCGGGCCGCAGCTCAAAACCTGCCCCCACCCCAGCCCTCCCCCGCTGGGGGAGGGAGTATGAAGTTAAAGGGACATGAGGCCGACTGTGAATAAATCTCTTACATATTCTCTCGCTCTTGATCTCGGCACCACCACTCTTGCGGGGTGGCTGTGTGACGACCGGGGGTGCATTCTCGCCCGGCAGCGTACCGCCAATCCCCAGGCCGAGCTGGCGGCGGATATTGTTTCGCGCCTGGAACTGGCAAGCGCGGGTCGCGGCGCGGAGTTGCGGCAAGCCCTGGCCGATGGAGTCGAAAAACTGATTGCCGCCCTGCTGCGGGAGGGGGGTGTGCAGCGGGCACACATCGCCCGTGCGGCGCTTGCCGCCAATCCAGGCATTACCCACCTGCTGGCCGGAAAGCCTGTTGACTCTTTGATCTTCCCGCCCCATCGCCCCGTTTTTCGCGCCGGAGGGGCCGTTCCCGCCGCGCAGTTGGCGATGAATCTTAGTTGCGATGTTTATCTTTTCCCGCTGGCCTCCGGTTATGTCGGCGGCGACCTGGCGGCTTTTCTTTTCGGGGTGAAGTCCGTAGCGCCCGGCACCCTGTTTGTCGATATCGGCACCAATGCCGAGATCGCCCTGTTTGACGGGCGGCGGTGGCGGGTGACTTCCGTGGCGGCCGGCCCGGCTTTCGAGGGGGGCGAAATCGCCTGCGGCATGCCATGGAAAGCGGGCGCGGTCGATGATGTGCAGGTTGTGGGCGACCGGCTGCAACTCCATGTTGTTGAAGACGGACTGCCGCGCGGCCTGTGTGGCAGCGGTCTGCTGGCGGCAGTGGCAGCCGGACTCGAGTCCGGGTTGATCGCTGCCGATGGGACTCTGGTTCCTCCCGGCGCCATCGAAACCAATCTCTCGCGTTATCTTCGGGAAAACGGGGAGGGGCGGGCTCTGCGGCTCTACCGCGATGCGCACACCGAGTTGATCCTGTCCCAGGATGACATCCGCGCCTTCCAGTTGGCTAAGGGGGCGGTCAAGGCCGGCATCGCCTGTCTGCTGCAGAAAGCGGGAGTCGCTGAGGAGGATGTCGGGGATGTCATTCTCACCGGTTCTTTCGGGACTTCCCTGCAGCGTAAAACCCTGAAAAAGGTTGCCATGTTGCCGGAAAACATGGTAGAAAAAGTCCGTTTTGAAGCCGACGGCGTCCTGCGCGGGGTTCGCCGTTTTCTGATTCTGGAGGAGGGTGAGGAGGCGGTCGGCAAGCTGGCTGCGAGCCTTCATCCCTACCCGCTCTCGGGGACGCCCGTCTTCGAAAAGGCCTTCATCGCCGCGCTCAATTTCTGAAAACCGTGCCGTTCGGGTCGGTTTTTTTTATTTTCAGCCATGATGTAAACACTACAGCATCACAGCACGAGAAAGGATCGCTCTATGGCCACCATCAAACGTGCCCTCATCAGCCTGTCCGACAAGACCGGTATTGTAGAATTCGCCCGCGAACTCGCCGCATTCGGTGTAGAGATCCTCTCCACCGGCGGCACCGCCAAGCTGCTGCGCGACAACGGTTTGACCGTCAAGGACGTCTCCGACTTCACCGGCTTCCCCGAGATGCTCGACGGTCGGGTCAAGACCCTGCATCCCAAGGTGCACGGCGGACTGCTCGGCATGCGCGACAACCCCGAGCACGTCGCTAAAATGAAGGAGCACGGCATCGAGCCGATCGACATGGTGGTGGTCAATCTCTATCCTTTCGAAGCCACTGTCGCCCGGCCCGACTGCAGCCTTGAGGACGCCATCGAGAACATCGACATCGGCGGACCCACCATGCTGCGCAGCGCCGCCAAGAACAACCGCGACGTGACGGTGATTGTCGATAACAGCGATTTTGCCACGGTGCTCGATGAAATGAAGTCAGCCAACGGGGCGGTGTCGCCTGAGACCAATTTCCGGCTGGCGGTCAAGGTCTACCAGCACACCGCGGCTTATGACGGCGCCATCTCCAACTGGCTCGGGCGCAAGCTCGACGAGGAGTCGGCCGATTTCCCTCCCACGCTCAGCTTTCAGTTTCACAAGGCTCAGGGGATGCGCTACGGCGAAAACCCTCATCAAAAAGCCGCATTCTATGTGGAAAAGGACGTTAAAGAGGCGTCCATCGCCACCGCGCGGCAGCTGCAGGGCAAGGCTCTGTCCTACAACAACATCGCCGACACGGACGCTGCGCTTGAATGCATCAAGCAGTTCGGCGAAGGCCCGGCCTGTGTCATCGTCAAGCACGCCAACCCCTGCGGCGTTGCGCTGGGTGATAACCTGCTCGACGCCTACGAGCGCGCTTTCAAGACCGACCCCGAATCAGCCTTCGGCGGCATTATCGCTTTCAACCGCACGCTCGATGCCGCAACCGCCCGCGCTATTGTCGACCGGCAGTTCGTCGAGGTGATCATCGCCCCTGAGGTTGCCGACGAGGCCGCGGAAGCGGTCGCCGCCAAGAAGAATGTCCGCCTGCTGGCCTGCGGCCACTGGCCGGAGGAATCTGTGGCGCGTCTCGATTTCAAGCGGGTCAATGGGGGGCTGCTGGTGCAGGACGCCGACCTGGCCCTGATCGATGAGATGAAGGTGGTGACTAAGCGCCGGCCCACCGACAAGGAGATGAAGGATCTGCTTTTCACCTGGCGAGTCTCCAAATTCGTCAAGTCCAACGCCATCGTCTACGGCAAGGACGGCATGACCATCGGCGTGGGCGCCGGCCAGATGAGCCGGGTCAACTCGGCCCGCATCGCCGCCATCAAGGCCGGGCATGCCGATCTCGACGTCAAGGGATCGGTGATGGCTTCCGATGCCTTCTTCCCTTTCCGCGACGGCATCGACAACGCCGCCGAAGTCGGAATCTCCGCCGTGATCCAGCCGGGCGGTTCCATCCGCGACGAAGAAGTCATCGCCGCCGCCGACGAACACGGCATGGCGATGGTGTTCACCTCCATGCGTCATTTCCGGCATTGATTTTTTAACGGAGAGACGGGGAGGGGAGCCGCTAAGACGCTAAGACGCAAAGAAGACCTAAAACCCTTCTTACGGAGAATTTGCTCCTCCCCCCAGCGGGGGGAGGCTGGGAGGGGGGAGCTTGAGCAGCTGCTCTGACCTTCCCCCACCCTAACCCTCCCCCGCTGGGGGAGGGGACCCATTAAAAAAGGTTTTTTTCGAGTCTTCGAGACTTGGTGGCATCCTTCCCGGTTCAGGTTTTTTGCTTTAAAGGAGTGTCTGGATGAAAGTTCTGGTAGTTGGCGGTGGTGGTCGTGAGCACGCGCTGGTGTGGAAGATTGCTCAGTCGCCGCTGGTGACAAAAGTTTACTGCGCTCCCGGCAACCCCGGCATTGCGCAGCTGGCCGAATGCGTGGCAATCAAGGCCGACGAGATCGATGTGCTGCTCGATTTCGCCCGCGCCGAGGGCATTGACTTGACGGTGGTCGGCCCGGAAGCTCCACTTACTCTGGGGATCGCGGATCGCTTCCAGGAGGCGGGCCTCGATATCTTCGGGCCCAACCAGGCCGCCGCGCAGCTGGAAGGCAGCAAGGATTTCTCCAAGGCGCTGATGGCGCGCTACAACATCCCCACCGCCGCCTATCGCACCTTCAGCGATCGCGACCAGGCAGTGGCCTACATCCGTGAGCAGGGCGCGCCGATCGTGGTCAAGGCCGACGGCCTTGCCGCCGGCAAAGGGGTGGTGGTTGCTATGAGCGAGGACGAGGCGGTCGCCGCCGTCGACAACATCATGGTAGCCGGTGCTTTCGGCGAGGCGGGCAGCAAGGTCGTCATCGAAGAGTTTATGGAAGGGGAGGAGGCCTCCTTTTTCGCCTTCACCGACGGCAGGAACATCCTGCCGCTGGCTTCCAGCCAGGATCACAAGCGCATTTTTGACGGCGATCAGGGTCCCAATACGGGGGGAATGGGAGCCTATTCCCCGGCTCCGGTGGTGACCGACGAACTTTATGAGCAGATCGTTCAGACTATCGTACGCCCCACCATCGACGGCATGGCCAAGGACGGCTGCCCCTACGCCGGCATCCTGTATGTCGGCTTGATGATCGCGGATGGCCAAGCGCGGGTAGTGGAATACAACGCCCGCTTCGGTGACCCGGAAGCCCAGCCGCTGCTGATGCGCCTCAAGTCGGACATCGTGCCGGTGATGCAGGCCTGCGCCCGCGGGCAGTTGATCCAGGACAGGCTCGAGTGGCTCGACAAGGCTGCAGTGTGTGTGGTCATGGCCTCGGGAGGCTATCCCGCCGACTATGAAAAAGGCTTTCCCATCAGTGGCCTGGAGGAAGCGGCCGCCATTGAGGACCTGGTGGTCTTTCACGCCGGGACCGCCCTTAAGGACGGGCGGATCGTCAACAGCGGCGGACGCGTCCTCGGCGTCACCGGTCTCGGCCGTACCGTGGCAGAAGCGATTGACAAAGCTTATGCGGGCGTCGAAAAGATTTCCTGGCAGGGTGTGCAGTACCGCCGGGATATCGGTCAGAAAGCTCTTAACAGGTAAGCTGATTCAAGATTTTGAACCACCGAGATCACAGAGCCCACAGAGGAAAATCCGAGAAACAATCTTTTTTGGTTTTAGATCCCTTCCTCTATGGTTTCCTCTGTGTGTTCTCTGTGACCGCTGTGGTGAAAAAGCTTTTTCAGGGGTTGATAACTTTTCGCTTCCAGGAGAAAAAACATGAGCAAACAGCCGTTGGTCGGTATTCTGATGGGCAGCGACAACGACTATGAAATCATGGCGGAAACGGGCAAGGCCCTCAAGGAACTGGGAATTGCCTTCGAGATGAAGGTGTCCAGCGCCCACCGTACCCCCGAGCGCACCGCCGCCTATGTGCGGGCCGCCCGCGGGAACGGCATCAAAGTTCTGATTGCCGGTGCCGGCGCGGCCGCGCATCTCGCCGGCGTGGTCGCAGCGGAAACCACTCTGCCGGTTATTGCGGTGCCGATCGACGCGACCTCCCTGCGGGGCCTCGATGCACTGCTGGCCATGGTGCAGATGCCGGCCGGCATTCCCGTCGCCACCATGGCGATCGGCAAGGCGGGGGCACGCAACGCCGGTATTTTTGCCGCGCAGATTCTGTCTGTGGAAAATGCCGGCGTGGCAAAAGCCCTGCAGGAGCAGCGCCTTAAAATGGCCGCAGGTGTTGAGGCCAAATCCAACGCGCTGCAGGAGAAGTTGAAGAAAGATGGATTCGCAGAATGAGTGTGGCATGCCCTTGATTCTTCTTGATCATTCAGGTAGGTTATGGCATCGGAACTTAGCGCTTGACAATCGGCCAATGTTGAAGCTAAGGTTTCGCTAATAAAACCCCTGGAGGTGCCAAATGAAAAACTTAATTATGGGGCTGGTTGCGGTTGCAGTCATGTCCCTGATGGGTGCAGCGACCTCGCTTTCTGCCGGTGACGTGCCTCAGAATGAAACAGAGGAAGTTCTGTCGGTGCCTGAAGAGTTTATCTTCGAAGGACGATTGGGCAGGGTTCATTTTGACCATAGGCAGCATATTGAGTGGGTGGGCAGCTGTGATCTTTGCCACCACATCGGCGGTCACCAGAATTGTGAAAACTGTCATGACGGCAGCGACCCTGCCATCCCCCGCAATAACAACGCCTTGCACATGCAGTGCAAAGGCTGCCACAACCAGGAAGGTCTCGACACCGGCTGCCACACCTGCCATATCAAGTAGATTGCATTAAATCCCTGAGTTTAAGCCTCAAACGCCCGGTCTCGCACCGGGCGTTTTTATTTTCACCTTTAACTCACCCTCCCCACGCTCTTCCAGGCACATATCTTGTATTGACTTTTTCTCGTATAAAATATTTAATATTTAAAAGATGAGAAACCGTTCATTGTTTGTGCGTTTGGTTGCACGCACGACCCAAAAGGCCTGAGAGCGCATGAAGCCGCTGTTGTTCTTCAATCTGCTTGTGTTTCTGCTTTTCGGATCTGCCTTCGGTGTTCTGGCTGGCAACGATTGTCTGTCTGCCGGCTGCCATTCCGATCCCGCCGAAGGACGGTCAGTGGTCCACCCTCCAGCGGCGGGCGGCAATTGCCGGTTCTGTCATAAGCCTTACGGGGCCGGCAGTCATGGGGAGCTTACCGGAGAGGAGAACAGCCTCTGCCTCCAGTGTCATCGCTCCAGGCTGCAGGGTGGGGATACGGTGCATCCGGTGGTCGCAGCCGGCTGCACGTCGTGCCACGACCCCCATGCCAGCGATTACCCCGATCTGCTGCCCACCGATGCGCGCAGCCTGTGCCGTCTCTGTCATGCGGACCCGCTTGAGGCAGGCGAGGTGGTGCATCCGCCGGTGGAGTCCGGCAACTGCGCTCTTTGTCATCGGTCGCATAGCGGCTACGGTGTTGCATTGCTGATCGCGCCGGGGGGCGAGTTGTGCAACCGCTGTCATCGCGGCAAAACCGAGGGACATGCTTTTCTGCATACGCCAGTGGCGGACAATGACTGCACCGCCTGTCACGCGCCTCACGCAGCGCCTCGGGATAATCTTCTGCCGGAAGAGGGCGCGCGGCTCTGCGAACTCTGTCACGCCAGCAAGCGAGGTGCTGCGCATGTTCATACGCCGGTTGCGAAAGATTGCGGCGCCTGCCACGATGTACACGGCGGCCCGGCCGAATTCCAGTTGCCTGCCGCCGGAAATCAGTTGTGCTATTACTGCCACGCGGACAAAAAAAACCTGCAAGAGATGAAATATGTTCATCCTGTCGTCACCCAGGGCTGCACCGAATGCCATGACCCCCACGGCGGCCCCAGTGTCGCTATGCTGCCCGATGAGGGAAGTGCCCTCTGCGTAGATTGTCACACTGCAGTAGGCGCCCAGGTGACAGACCCTTCAACCACCCATGCCGCCATCACCGACGGCGGCTGCGCGGCCTGTCACGATCCCCATGGTACGGGCAACTACAAGATGCTGCATCTCTCGGAGAAGCGTTTCTGCGTCAGTTGCCACGACCAGATCGGCCGCAACGTCGCCTATGGCCATGGGCCGGTGGAGGCAGGTGAGTGCTGGGTCTGCCATGATCCCCACGCCTCGCCCTACCGCCCGCTGCTCAACAGCTATTATCCGGAAGAGTTCTACACCGGTTTCGAGTTAGGCAACTACGACCTGTGTTTTGCCTGTCACACCACAGAGGCCTTTATCTACGACCGGACCGCCGAATTGACCGGCTTTCGCAACGGCGACGCCAATCTGCATTACCTTCACGTCAACCGCCCGGATAAAAGCCGCGTCTGCAAAAGCTGTCACGGGGTGCATGGGGCCGATCAGCCGAAGCTGATCCAGAGCCGCATCCCAGGCTTCGGCGCCTGGAAGATTCCGATCCGCTTCACGCAGCACGACACGGGCGCCACCTGTGTAGTCGGCTGCCACAAGCCTAAAACCTATGACCGGCTTAAACCAGTCAGATATGAGTAATAGAGATGACCCTATTAGAGAAGTGTCGAATTTTTGTTTCTCCCGGTAATTTGACGGCCATTATTTTGACAGCCGGTCTGTTGAGCGGCTGTGCCAACCCCGTGCAGGAGACGGGGCGCTTCTTCTGGCCACCCGGAGTGCGGCAGGCCAAGATCGAGTATATCGCTTTCTACGAAAAATCGGCCGACGCCCGGCGCGGCAAGGACACTCGGGTGCGCGACGCCATCCTCGGCAAAGACAAGCCGCGCCCGCTGTTCAATAAACCGGTGGATGTGGCAAGTGCCCCCGACGGACGTTTCTACGTAACGGATGCAGGGTTGCCCGGCGTGCATGTTATTGACCTGAGTGCCGGCGAGACCGACCTGCTGCGCGATGAAAAAGGCAACCCCTTTGAATTCAAGATGCCGCACGGCCTGGCGGTTGACGACTGGGGACGCGTTTATGTCGGGGATTTGATGGAACGACAGATTTTTGTATTCGATGCCAACCACCAGCTGATGACCGTGATCGGAGCGGAAGAGCTGGAAACCCCGACCGGAATCGCCGTGACCCCGGACGGAGATCGGATCTACGTGGTGGAGACCCAGCGCCATGATCTCGCGGTTTTCGACAGCCGCGGGCGGCTGATCGAGCGGTGGGGGCGCCGGGGCAATGGCCCGGGGCAGTTCAATTATCCGCTGGATGTGGACCTGGGTCCGGATGGCCGTCTTTACGTGGTGGATTCTCTCAACGCCCGCATTCAGGTGCTGGAGCCCGATGGCACTTTTGTGCGTGCTTTCGGCGAACGCGGCACTGCGATCGGGTCATTCCAGGTGCCCAAGGCGGTAGGGATCGATGCCTCGGGGCATGTTTACGTCACCGACGCCCGCGCACACCGTTTTGTCATTTTCGATCTGCAGGGGCGCTATCTGCTCACTATCGGCGGCAAGCAGTCTGCGGCAGGCGGGGTGCGCCCGGGTGGGTTTCTGCTGCCGGGCGGCATTGATGCTGATGGGAAGGATCGAATTTTTATCGTCGACGGGCTCAATCGCATGGTGCATCAGTTTCAGTATCTCAATGATGAGTATTTGAAGAATAATCCGATTGAGCAGGGGCAGGCGGTGGTGCCTGGGGATTGAGAAGATAACTCCCTCCCCCCTCCCAACCTCCCCCCGCTGGGGGGAGGGGAAAAGCGTAGAACCGCAGCAGCTAGAAACTCCCTCCCCCAGCGGGGGAGGGCTGGGGTGGGGGAGCCACAACCCCGCTAACTCAAAAAAATGGCACGGAAAACGCGTGAAAAGATTATTGAGTGCTCATATTGTCTTCAGTCTGGTCATTTTGACCCAGCTGCTCGCCGCAACTTCGGCGGCTGCGCTGGAGATCGTCTACCCGGCGGACAAGACCTATGTGACGCGTTCCAACTATCTCATCATCAAAACCGGCGATCCGGAGATCACCGGCATTACCGTTTCGGTCAACAACGTGGAGAGCGACTTTATCGACATCAGCGCGGAAGTTTACCGTGAAACCTTTAACGACATCGTCATCCTGCTGCCCCAATGGGATGCGGGGCGCAACCAGGTGGTGGTGGCCGGATACAAAGGGGAGGGTGGTTCCCGCCGCGCCGCCCGTGAGACCGCCAGCATCTACTACCTGGCCGATCTCTCCTCCTACCCGCCGCAGGGCTACGAACCCTATGTCATGCACAACAGTGAGCGTGAGGCCCTGTGCGCACCCTGCCACGATATGAATCCCGGTGCGGCACAGCTTTCTGCGGATACGCAGGAGGAAAACGCCTGCGGAACTTGCCACAAGCGCATGCTGAACAAGGACTCAGTGCATGGCCCGGCCGCTGTCTGGGCCTGCGGCTCCTGCCACGAAGCGAACAGCGTGCCCAACAAGTACCGCCTCAAGGCCGAGGAGGCCGAGCTGTGCAACGCCTGCCATGTCGACAAGATGAAAGATTTCAAATCGCGCTACTTTGCCCACGGGCCGGTAGGGGCGGGGCTGTGCACCGTATGCCATGACCCCCATGCCTCCGATCACCCCAGCTTCCTGCACGGCAAGCCCAATGCGGTGTGTCTGGCCTGCCATGAAGGGCTGGACAAGGGCACCCATGTGGTGCGTGGCGTCGGCGGCAAGGCGCATCCCCTGGAGGGGCCGCGCAATCCGCTGGATGAGCGTAAGACATTTTCCTGCGTGAGTTGTCATGATCCTCATGGGGGGGAGCACCGGTTTTTCTTTGTCAGGGAGGTTGAAAGCCGCTCCGCTCTTTGCTGGCTCTGTCACCAGAAATAGATTGTTCACCATTCCATGATGAGGTCAACGGTAATGATGAGGCTTTTGGTAAAAAACTTTCTCGGAATTGTGCTTCTGATTGTTGCTGCGGGATGCACGACTCAAACTCAGCCCCTGCGTGTGCTTTGGCCGGTCCCGCCGGATCAGCCCAGGCTTGAATTCATCGGCGCTTTTTCCTCGGAGCTTGATTTTGAGAGGCGGACGCGCAGCACCCTGGGGAAACTGTTGGTTGGCGAGAATGAACCCTCCTCTTTCAAGACGCCATTCGGCATTGCCACCAAGGGAGAGGATCTGGTTTATGTCTCAGACCTGCATCACCGTAATGTGCGGGTTTTCGATTTCAAGGAAAAATCGGTCGGATTTCTTGCCCATCCTCGCCAGTTTCAGACTCCTCTTGATCTGGCCGTTGATTCCGAAGGGCTCATCTATGTCGCCGACGGTCCGCAATCGGTCGTGAACGTGTTTTCGCCACAGGGAGTTTTGGAAAAAAGGATCGGTTCCGAAGATCTCTTTTTAAACCCGGCGTATCTGGCCTTCAATGAAAATCTTGGTCGTCTCTATGTTTCGGACAGCAAAGGTCACAAAATTGTCGTTTTCGATATGGAAGGCAACCATTTGTTCAGTTTTGGTGAAAAAGGAGGTGTGCCTGGAAAATTCTTTTCTCCCCAGGGATTGGCCATCAGGCAGAGCGACGATACTCTGTTTGTCGCTGATCGCATGAATGCGCGCATCCAGGTTTTTACTAAAGACGGTGAATTTGTTCGCACCTTCGGCTCCCGGGGAGATCGTTGGTACCAGTTTGAAGCACCCAAGGATCTCGCTTTTGACAGCGACGAAAATCTCTACATCGTGGACCAGAGGCGCTCCTTCTTCTACACCTATTCGCCGGAAGGGGATGTATTGCTGGTAACTGGAGGAGATCCGACGAGTGGAAGCCCGCTCAGCTTTGCTTCGCCGGTATCGATTCACATCGACGAGAACGACAGAATCTATATTGCCGACATGATTCTTAAACGGTTCAGCGTCTGGCAGTACCTGAGTGAATCCTATCTTGCCGCGCATCCGATTACCGAGCAGGATCTGCAGCGCCTCAAAGAGGCGCATGTCGAACAGATCCAGAGTGAAAAAAAAGCTCAATGATCTTTGTTCCCAAAAAAAATGACCGTCTGGGGTCGAACAGGCAATAAGTATGATTAAAGGGTATGAATTTTGCTTTGCTAATTAGCGATGCAGAATGTTTTTCAGGTATGAAGCGTAGTTGAACTATATTTTGGACAGTATTTTGGGAGGCAACAGTTCCCCGCAGAAAGGGGACCGAGAAAGAGGAGGTTTGACATGAGGAAGTTTTTTCTGTTTCTGGCGGTGCTGTTTTTGGGCGTGGGGCCCGCGGCGGCATCTATCGTGGGTACTAAGCATGACATGAGCACTTCGGATGCTGGCAACGACAAGGTCTGTGTGTACTGCCACACGCCGCACGGCGCTGATACGACAGTGGTAAAGGCACCCTTGTGGAACCGCAGTACTCAAGACGCGGCGGGTTCTGTCTACACGGGTCTGAGCCTTGAAGCGAGTACCGTTACGGACATGACTCTCGCCAATATCAACGCGACCGACACTCCGCTCTGCCTTTCATGCCATGACGGCAGTGTTGGGGAAGTCCTGCAGAATGAACCCAACAGCGGTAATACCGATGTGACAGGCTATGTTTTTGGCTCGGCAGCGGCCAATCTAACGACGGATATGAGCAACGACCATCCCATCGGGTTCACTTATGATTCTGCAGCCGCTACAGATGATGAAATTAATGATTCAACGGTCGTCGAGGCCGTAGGTGCTTTAGGGGCTGGAGCGGTCAGCTATGGAGCGACCAGCGATCAAATGTGGTGCTCCTCCTGCCACGACGTGCATGATAATACCAATGCACCGTTTTTGCGGATCAGCAATGCCGCATCGGCTCTCTGTACAACCTGCCACATTAAATAATCCCATCATCTCAATCTGACAGAGGAGGGCGGCGGCAAATCATGCTGTCGCCCTTTTTTTGCATCTCGTTGTTAATGAGTAAAGAGTGGTTGCGAAAAGAGATCGTTAAAAAAGACAAGTCATTTCACGGAGTGGTTAAGTTTTTTGGCGACTTGCTCCGCCTATAAAGTTCTCAAAGCTTCAGTATCTATTCGTTAAAGAAAATTATTTATGGAATACAAATTGCAGAAATATAAGTTTGGTGAATTGTATTCAATAAAGCGGTTTGAGTTGCCTGGGGCATTTTATATGCGGCGCTGCCTTCTGAAATTTCTGCTTTTTTCTTTTGTTGCCATTGCGCCGCAGATGGTCTCGGCGTCGCAGAGTGCAATCGAAGGGTCTATGGAGTGGCGTTACGGTGCACATGAGGCGGAGGAAGAGGGTGAGCAGGTTTTTGACGCCGACTGGCTGACACAGCAGTATACTCTTGTTTATCAGTATCAGGGGCTGTTGGCCAAAGGGCGCGCCGGGAAATATGACCTGTCTCTCGGCTATGAATGGAATGCGCTCGACGGTGACCTGAATGGGGAAAGTACCGACGTCACCAGTGCGAAGATTCTTTACGAAGGAGATGTCGTTTTTGCTCCCGCCGGCTTGCCCCTTCACCTTAACGCCTATTCCCGTGATCTGTCGCAGAGCCACTTTTCAACGACGGCTGCCCGCGGTCTTTTTGAGGGGTTGCCATCCGACGGCTATGTGGCTCCCGAAGTGGTGACCGGCCTCTACAATGGTCAGAATATCCAGTCCGGCCTGACTCTTTTGCTCGGCTCGTCCAGTGGTGACTACAGCGGACCTTACCGGGACATCATGGCCAATGCGCCGCGGCTTCTTTTCGATTACCGCCAGAATTACGTCAAGGACCTCAAAGGCCTGACGCCACAGCATTATCGCGATCGAAACCTGGCCTTTGTATCTCTGAACAAGAAGGATAACTGGTTTCATTATCGGGTCTATGATCATAAGAATTTTCTCGCCCCTGGGGAGGATTTCGTTGAGAAAGAATATATTCTCGGCACTATTGATCAGTCATTGCAGCGCAAATGGGTCAGGCTGACCAACTGGATCGAAGTCTCCATGGATGCGTCATATACAACCACCAATATCAACGTTGGTGGAGGGGAGCCTGAACGCCGCTATGATTTTAATTTCTTTACCGTTGCTCGCCGGCAGGGGTGGGAGGCGGCCAATTTTTCCACGTACATGCGGGAGAGAGGCCCGAAGGGGATTGAAAAAGAGGTAGAGATCCCTGTTTATGCCAGTAAGGCCTTGAATCCGGAGACGGATTTGCGCATGCGGTTTGTGGCCGCACGCGATGATGACCAGTGGTTTGACGTGGACCGAGAGGGCCAAATCAGGGAGAATCTCTATCTTTCTACGCGTTTGGATGCCTTTCAAAAGCAGCCCTGGAGGCTGAGCCATCAGCTCGATGTGGAAAAAAAGGGGGGTACGGAAGGGGAAGGCGGAGCTGTGCGTGCATTGGTTGAGTTGTCCAGCAACCGATTGTTCCGCCCGAAGTACGATTTCTTTTCATCTTATGCTCTCGCCTATTTCCGTGGCGAGGGGAAGGCCGGGTTTGATACAGATTTCCTGGAGCAGAGTCTGATTGCTGACATCCAGACTGACCTGACGCCAGGAGTGAGGATTGGGGCCAGACAGGAGTTCGTGTATGGTTCCGGTGAGCTGGAACGCAGTATTACCGACTATATCGATCCGGAAAGCAGCAGGGGCATGCTGTTCAGCCGAGATGAGGAGGGCGGCAGGCGCGAAGGAGATGTTTTTCGTTCCACTTCGACCTGGTTTTCTGAATTTCGTGGTCATGGACGTTTCACCAGCCGGATTGAGTTGACTTACGATTACTTTTCTGAAGGCGGCTCAGCCGATGATACATTTATGGCGACTCACCGGCTTCGGTATGATTCGCAAAAATTTTATGCAACGATGGAAAATCGCCTGATCTGGGGTGAGCAGGAGCTGGGCACGAATTCCATCAGTTCAAGTTCGCTTACGGAAGGCATTTCGGGAGAGGTCGATGCGAGTATAGAAAATAGACTTTATCTGGCGTGCTACCCGTGGCGATCGGTCGAAACCTCATTGCGTGCCGATCACAATTGGCGGAAATTGGAGAACGGGAATGCCAATCAATACTTCGTTGAACAGTTGGCTGTTTACAGCTTTTTTGAGAATGGCGGATTCGGTCGAAAAATTTTCGCTCTGGCAGAGGAGTTTGAGTGGGAGCGCTTCTCGTCCCCCGAGGATGTCGTACGGTCTGCCCGAACCTTAACACTCAGTGGTGAGTTGTATCCCACGATCCGCACCCTGCTCGGCGTGCGCCTGCGCTACCGCTACCTCGAACCCGAAGACACCACCACCTATACCGGCTATCTGACCGCCGGGATCAACTGGGAAAAGCTACAGATTTCTGTGGATTATGCGTATGGGACACGTGATGAGGGGGAGACCGATCCCGAGCGGGTTGAGCATCGCTGGGAGGTGAAGGCGCGGAAGATATTTTAGCGCGCCCTCGCCTCCCTCACCCCAGCCC
>JAXHUR010000068.1:0-17347 GCA_034189505.1 Thermodesulfobacteriota bacterium
CAAAAAGCGCCAAATGCAAGGCGCGCGATTGTCGAGCAATGAGGCGTACTTACGTACGTCGAAGCAGCGAGAGCAATTGCAGCAACGCAGCAGTTGGTGAGTTTTTGCGACGCCATCAAATTTTAAGGATGTCAGAAGAGATTTCCTGTCGGAGCTGGTGTTATGGCGCACAATAGGCAGGCGAAGGCGGTGTTTTGCCGGGGGGAGGTATGTGAAGCATCAGGATCCTGTCGCAATATTCAGACGCCGCCGCCAGGTGTGGAGGTCATCAAGCGCGCGCTGTGCCAGGGCCAGGCGTCTTTCGCTGCGCTTGCGCGGGCGTGGTTTCATGGCAGGGAAGAGTCCGTAGTTGACGTTCATGGGTTGAAACCCCTCGGGGTCGGACCCGTGCAGATGCGCCAGCAGCGCACCGAGGGCGGTGGTGGGCGGAGGAAGCAATGTTTCGGCTTCAGCGACCCGCGCGGCGAACAGTCCGGCCAGAAAGCCGCAGGCGGCCGATTCCACATAGCCTTCGACGCCGGTGATCTGGCCGGCAAGAAAAAGGCGCGGATGCCCTTTGATCTGCAGGGTGCGCTCAAGGCAGCGCGGGGCGTTGACGAAGGTGTTGCGATGCATGGAGCCCAACCGGGCGAAACGGGCCTGTTCCAGGCCCGGAATGGTGCGGAAGATGCGCTTCTGTTCGGGATGTTTAAGTTTGGTCTGGAAGCCGACCATGTTGTATAGGGAGGCGTGGCGGTTGTCCTGACGCAGTTGCAGGACGGCAAAGGGTTCCCTGCCGGTGCGCGGATCCGGCAGTCCGACCGGCTTCATCGGGCCGAAAGCCAGCGTCATCTCGCCACGCGCGGCCATTTCTTCAATGGGCATGCAGCCTTCGAAGTGACGCAGCTGCTCGAATTCACGCGGCTGAACTTTCTCGGCAGTGCGCAGATCGCTGATGAACTGAAGGTACTGCTCGCGATTCATGGGGCAGTTGATATAGTCATCTCCCCCTTTGCCGTAGCGCGAGGCGCGCCACGCCTTGGAGAAATCGATGGATTCGGCTTCGATAATGGGTGCGATAGCGTCGTAGAAATAGAGATGTTCATCGCCGGTGAGGCGGCGGATTTCTTCGGAGATTTCGGCGGAAGCCAATGGCCCGGGGGCGATAATCACCCAACCTTCTTCGGGGATGCGGTCAACCTTTTGGCGCACCAGTTCGATAGCCGGGTGACTGCTGATCTTGTCGGTCAGATATTGGGCAAAGGCGTCCCGATCAACGGCCAGAGCGCCCCCCGCCGGGACGGCGGCGTTGTCGGCAGCGGCCATAAACAGGCTTCGGCAGGCGCGCAGTTCCTCCTTGAGGAGGCCGACGGCGTTTGTCAATGCCGCTCCGCGCAGGGAGTTTGAGCAGACCAGTTCTCCCAGCAAGGGGCTGTGGTGAGCCGGTGAGAACTGCTGCGGCTTCATTTCGTACAGGCGAATCGCATGGCCGGATTGGGCCAGCTGCCAGGCGGCTTCACAGCCGGCCAGGCCGGCGCCGATAATGGACACAAGCGGACGTTCTGGACCCTCTGCGGGGGAGCGACTGATTTGCATCGACTATTTCTTCGACTGCTTGGATGCCCTACTTTTTCGGGCTGTTGTGCTTTTAGGGGCGCCGGCGGCAGTTTTTGACTTCGTCGTGGTTTTTGTTTTGCCCGCGGTTTTCGATGGGGCGGCGGTTTTCGACTTAGCCGCAGGTTTGGGCTCCGGCGGCGTGATGACTTTTTTCCAGTCGCAACCCTCCTGAGGGCATTTGTGGACGGTGCCCTCTCGCTTGGTGGTTTTCTCCACGGTGACGGGAAATCCACATTGGGGGCAGGGCTGTTTCAGAGGCTGGTCCCACAGGGCGTATTTGCATTTGGGGTAGCGGTTGCAGGAGTAGAAGATTTTGCCGTAGCGGCTTTTTTTCTCCATCAGTTCCCCTTCGCCGCATTCAGGGCAGGTAATGTCGAGAGCTTTCGGTTTGACAAGGGGCTGAATATTCTTGCAGTCGGGGTAGGCCGAGCAGGCGAGGAATTTGCCGTAGCGCCCGTCTTTGATCAGCATGGGTGCACCGCACTTGTCGCACTTTTCCTCGGACAGGACCGGCTCTTCTTTTTCCTCGCCGGAAAGAGGTTCGGTGTAGCGGCATTCAGGGAAGCCGGAACAGGCCAGAAATTTTCCGGCGCGGCCCAGCTTGACAACCAGAGGTTTGCCGCATTCGGGGCAGCTGCGGTCGGTTTTCTCGGTGGTGACGTCCGCCTTTGAAACCTCTTTTTCCTTGGTCTTGAGTTGCTCGATAAAGGGCTCCCAGAACGCGCGGATGGCCGGGCGCCATTTCTGCTCGCCGCGCGAGATGGCGTCAAGCTCTTCCTCCAGCTGGGCGGTAAAGTCGTAATCGACATACCGGGTGAAATGGCGGGTCAACAGGTCGTTGACCACCATCCCCACATCTTCCGGGTAGAAGGTGCGTTTTTCCAGGCGCACATACTTGCGTGCGACCAGTGTATTCATGATCCCGGCGTAGGTGGAGGGCCGACCGATGCCGTATTCCTCAAGCGTCTTGACCAGGCTTGCCTCGGTATAGCGGGGCGGCGGCTGCGTAAAATGCTGCTCCGGCAGCAGTTCTCTGCGGTCGAGCTTGTCTCCCTCGGTCAGCGCGGGCAGAGTTCCCTGCGCTTCTTCTTCGGCTTCGTCGGTACCTTCAATATAAACCTTCATGAAACCGGGGAAGCGGACCACCTGTCCTGACGCCCGGAACATGAAGCGTTCACCGGCATTGATGTCGACGGTGGTGGCGTCGAGAATCGCCGCGGCCATCTGTGAAGCGATGGTGCGCATCCAGACAAGGCGGTAGAGACGGTATTGGTCGGAGGACAGGAACGGCTTGACCTTCTCCGGCGTATTGGAGAGATCGGTCGGGCGGATCGCCTCATGGGCTTCCTGGGCGTTTTTAGCCTTGTTGCGGAACGCCCGCGGCTTATCCAGCGCGTATTCCTTTCCATATTGCCCGGTGATGACTTCGCGCGCCTGGTTTGTGGCTTCCTGCGACAGGGCCACCGAGTCGGTTCTCATGTAGGTAATCAGACCGACCGCTCCGGAGCCGATATCCACCCCCTCATAGAGTTTCTGGGCGTTGCTCATGGTCTTGCGGGCCGAGTAGCCGAGTTTGCGGCTTGCCTCCTGCTGCAGGGTGCTGGTGGTGAAGGGCGGGGCGGGATTGCGTTTTTTCTCGCTTTGGGTCACCTTGCCCACTTCGAAGGCGCATTCAGCGATCTGTTTTTCAAGATCGGCGGCCTGTTGCTGGGAAGTGATGGCGAACTTGTCAAGACGTTTGCCGTCGAGGGCGTGCAGACGGGCTTTGAACGAGGGTGATTTGCCCGCTGTTTTCAGTTGAGCCAGCAGGGCGTCGATCGTCCAGTATTCACGGGATTCGAAGGCATTGATTTCCTTCTCCCGCTCACAGATCAGCCGCAGTGCGACGGACTGTACCCGCCCGGCTGAGAGCCCGTAGCGTATTTTTTTCCACAGGAAAGGGCTCAGGTTGAAGCCAACCAGGTAATCGAGCACGGCGCGGGCCTGCTGCGCGTCCACCAGCTCGCCGGCAACCCTGCGCGGCGATTCGAGCGCCTTTTTGACCGCGTCGCGGGTAATCTCATGGAACACCACGCGTTTGACTTTGGGGTGATCCGCATTCTCGTCGATCCCCAGGGCATTGAGCAGATGCCAGGCGATGGCTTCCCCCTCGCGGTCGGGGTCGGTGGCGAGAATCAGTTCGTCGCATTTTTCGACTTCTTTTTTCAGCGCCTGAATATGTTTGCGGCTCTCAGGCAGAACCCGGTACTGCGGTTCGAAGTCATGTTCGACATCGACCATTCCCTGCTTGCTCGGCAAAGCGCGCACGTGACCGTAAGAGGCGAGCACCTTGTACCCGGGCCCTAGAAATTTTTCGATGGTTTTCGATTTGGCGGGAGATTCGACAATAACCAGATGTTGTGCCATGGGAACCTCGCTGCCTCCGGAACCGTTTTAAGTATGCGGGGCAGAAATGAAAAAAGCCGCGGATTTCCCCGCGGCCCGCTGCGATGTCAATGAAAAAGAGCCGACCAGTCGTCGTCGAGAATGCAGTCGACCTCTTTGCGCCATTGGTGCTGGGCGCGCGAAAAAAGAGATAGAACGGCAAGTTGCTTGATATCCTGCAGCCCCATCGGTTCGTCGGCGGAATCCACCGCGCGTTCGATAATCTCTTCCTGAGTGTCCTGGTCCAGTATGCCCAGAGAGCGCAGTTTTATCAGAAAACCCCGGGCCTCGCGGGTCAGAGCGAGATTTTCCTGGGTGGTGAAAATGCGCTGTGCCGGGATATCGAGCCGGTCTGAAGGAGCATGCTCCTCGTGGAGTGTCTGAGTTTCCATCCAGATGAAGGCGGCATCGATTTCATCCGCTTCAAAGCCGAATTCGAGCAGCTCCTGGACCATTTCCTGCTCGTTGGCGACCAGCCCCTGGTCTTCCAGAATATACTGGGTGATGAGATTGACGATAGCTAAAACCCTGTCTCTCAAAAGACCTCCTTCGGATGAGGCGTCCTTGAACGCCTGCCTGGGGTTCAGGCTCGCTGGTACCGCATGCCCGGAAGCTGAACAACGCTTCCCTGGAGTTCCAAGTGCAGTAAAATAGCCGAAACCTCCATGGGAGTCAACCTACTTTTGCGCACGATTTCATCGATATGGAGGGGGCTTGAGCTTAGCAGTCGGGCGACTTTCCGGTCGGTTTCCGAAAGGTTCTCATCGATATCCGGGCGCGGTTCGGGCGCCGGGGGGCGGTAGTTTTTCCGCCACAGCAGTTCAATGATGTCGCGCGCCTCGGTGACCAGGTGTGCCCCCTCCTTGAGCAGCGCGTTGGTGCCGGCGCAGGTGGGGCGCTGTACCGGCCCGGGCAGGGCAAAGACTTCACGCCCCTGTTCCAGGGCGAAATCCGCAGTGATCAATGAGCCGCTGCGCACTGCAGCCTCAGCCACAAGCACTCCGCGCGACATTCCGCTGACAATCCGGTTGCGGCTGGGAAAGTTGCCTGCCTTTGGCGGCGTTCCCGGAGGTTGTTCGCTGATGAGCGTGCCTTCTGCGGCGATCTTGTGAAACAGGCGTGAATTTTCAAGGGGATAGATTCGGTCGATGCCGCAGCCTAGAACTGCCGCTGTCCATCCCTCGGCATCCAGTGCCCCGAGATGGGCGGCAGTGTCGATGCCCCGTGCCAGGCCCGAAATGATGGGGATGTCGCATGCCGCCAGCTCGCGACAGATGTCCCTGACAAGCCGCATGGTGTCGGGAGAGGCGCGCCGGGATCCGACGACTGCAAGGCCTTCGGGCAGAGGAAAGCGTCCGCGCACATAGAGCAGGACGGGGGGATCGTGGATGGCATTGAGAAGCCCCGGGTATTCGTCGTCCCCGCGGCAGACCAGTTGTACTCCATCGGCGGCCAACTCCCCGGCGGTACGCAGCAGGTTCGGACAGTCGGCCGGCGGGATGGCGAGGGCGATATTTTTGGGAAGGCGTGCGCGACGGTAGAGGGTGACGGGGTCTGCGGCGAGGATTTCGTCAACCGAGCCGAAAGCCTGATACAGATTGGACAGGCGGCGCTGGCCAAGCCCCGGCGTCAGGTGCAGGCGCAGCCAGTTGAATTGTTGCCGTGGAAGTTCCTGACATTGCATGGCGCAAACAATAAAAAAAGGGCGGACCGTTGTCCACCCTTTTTTAATGAGCCGTTGAGTTTGTGGGGTGATTTTTGTGTTCCTGCCGAGCTGCTGATTTAGCCCGACCCGTTACAGGGCGTCAGTGTGCACCCGGTCTCCGGCATAGATGGCTTCGACGCTTTTGAGGATCAGGATGGACGCGGTGTGGGGTTGGGTTTCAATGACCACCGCTGTCCCGAGAGCCGTTTCGGGAAATTGCAGGGACCTGTCGCTGTGATTGTACATCTTCCGGGCTGTTTCGGTGATTTCGCGTGGCCGGGAGATCATCAGCAGGTTGCCCGCTGAAAGACCCTCTTCGTGGCCGATGTCGATGTAGGCGACCATCTGCTGTCCCATGGCGATGTTTTCAAGCCGGTTGCCGATGATCTGCCCGGTCAGCTGCCGATCATTCTGCTGCAGAACGATTTCCGCCTCAAGAGACTTAAGCGGCTTGATCAGGTCGCCGCGGTGAATTTCGCGATCCGTTTCGGTGATAACGGCCGAGGCGACATCCTTGTGCAGACGGCTGATCTGGAGAATGCCTTTTTCCTGTACGAAATAGCCGAGGGATTCGCCGGTGTCCGGATGAAAGACCTCCTCCCCCAGAGCAAAGATGGTGAAAAGGTCTCCGGGCGTGACTCTTTCCGCGTCGGTCAGGTCGATGAAGACCTGTTCTCCTTCAGCCAGCATCATGCGGTTGTCGGTGGCATCGACCAGGGTGCCGATGGACCCGACCGCAGATTTGTCGATGAAGCCGGGGTAGCCGCCGATCGATTTGATGGTGATCTCCTCGGTGGGCTCAACGGGGCTGGCGGCTTCGGTGGGGGCGGCCTGCTCCAGAATGTTCTCCAGTTCGTCTTCATCCCGTACGATTTCGATGCGGTCCGGGAAGATGCGCAGTCTCTGTCCCGGATAGATGAAGTGCGGGTTGCGGATGTCCGGGTTGTTGGCCCACAGGCTGGGCCAGTAATGAGGATCCTTGATGAAACGCTCGGAGATGCCCCACAGCGTGTCGCCCTTTTTGATGGTGTAGATTCTGGATGGCTCAGCGGCAATGACCGACCACGCCATCAGGAGAATGAAAGACCAGGCGAAAGCGCAAACGGCGGTTTTTTTGAAGAACATGGTAGATCCTCGAAATTCGTAAGGGAGATAAGGGAGATTGGAAGGCTGTCGGAGTTTGCGATTCCCAAAGTCCGACAGCCTCCTAGAACTCCATTTGTGTTTTGGCGGCAGCACTGTCGGGATACTGCTCGCGCAGAAAATCAATGATTTCAAGCGCCTTATCGGTATGCCCCAGCTCATGATAAGCCTGTGCCGCCTTCAGCAAAGCGTTCGGTGTGCGGGCGGATTGCGGATAATTCTGGGCCATGCCGACAAATCGTGTCGCGGCTTCGGTGAATTTCTGTTGGGAGTAATAGCATTCACCGATCCAAAATTCAGCGTTGGCTGCATATTCATTGTCAGGGTAGTATTCGAGAAATCTCTCAAATTCAGCAATCGCCTTGTCGTAGCGGCCTGTGGTGTAATCGGAGAAGGCGCGCAGGTAAATTTCTGTGGCGGATGAAGGTGCCCGGCCTGTGGATGCCGTGCGTTGTTCCGAGTCAATTCGGGGCGTTTTTTCAGTGATTTGACGGGATGGGGTGCCCTTTTGCGGTTGATCGACCTGCTGTCTTTGCTCAATCGCCTTCAGGCGGGCATCGTAAATCCGCAGCTGTCGATTCAGATCCTCCACCGTAGTCTGAAGCGAAATCAGCTCATCGGTGATCGCGGAGTCTCTCCGCTCGAGACGGGAGAGATCGGTCTGCAGGTCGGACTGGGGCGAATGGGCAGGTGGTAGCGCGCAGCCGCCGGCCATCAGGGCAAGAACAGAAAAAAGCACAAAGGCTGCGATTCGAATCAAGACGCTCTCCGTCGGCAAAAGTAAGGCGATGAAGGAATTTTAAAACTGGATTTTCTCTAAAAAGTAGAGGGTTTTATCTCTCTTGTCAAGGCAGCATTGAAGGGCACTCGTCCGGCAGGCTCCAATCTGTTATGATGCGTCAAATTCGATGGAGAGGAAAGATTTGCAATGAAAAAAGTGGAACTTCTGGCTCCGGCCGGTGACCTTCCTAAAATGGAAACTGCGCTGCGATACGGCGCCGATGCGGTCTATCTCGGCAGCCCGCGCTTTGGCCTGAGAGCGCCGGCGGGCTCTTTTGACCTCCAGAAGCTGGGCCGGGCCGTGGACCTGTGTCATTCACTCGGCGGACGACTTTATCTGACGCTCAATGCCTATCTGCGCCCGGAGGAGTTTCCCGAGCTGGAGTCTTTTCTCCAAGAGCTGCGCCCCCTGGACATTGACGCCTACATTGTCTCCGATCCCGGAGTTGTCGCCACGGTGAAAAGGATCGATCCCGATCGGAAACTGCATCTTTCCACCCAGGTCAATACCACCAATGCCGCCGCGGCCCAGCTATGGGGTTCTCTCGGGGTTTCCCGGGTGAACCTCGCCCGGGAGCTGACCCTGGAACGCATTGCCGCCGTCCGGCAGGGCACATCTGTTGAGCTGGAGGTGTTTGTCCACGGCGCCATGTGTGTTGCCTATTCCGGCCGCTGCCTGCTGTCGGCCGTCCTGACCGGGCGCGAAGCCAACCGGGGCGAGTGCGCACACCCCTGCCGCTGGAGTTATGCACTGGAGGAAAAGACGCGACCGGGGGAATACATGCCGGTGGAGGAGCATCAGGACGGAACCTTTCTCTTCAACAGTCGCGATCTGTGCCTGATCGACCACCTGCCCCGCTTGATCGATGCCGGGGTGGACAGCCTCAAGATCGAAGGGCGCATGAAGAGTCTTTACTACGTGGCGGCCGTTACCCGCGTTTATCGCGCCGCCCTGGACCTGTTTTATGCCGATCCGCACAACTACGTGGTCGATCCCCTGTGGCGCGAAGAGCTGGACAAGGTCAGTCATCGCCCCTACGGCACCGGCTTTCTGCTGGGGGAAGGTTCCCCCCAGGTGCATACGGCCGATTCCGCCTATGTGCGCAGCTGTGATTTTGTCGGTCTTGTGCACCGGCAGGATGGCGAACTGATTGTGGAAGGGCGCAATCGCTTCTTCCCCGGCGAGAATCTTGAGCTGATCGGCCCCGGCATGCGGACCGAGTCTTTTAAGGTCGACAGCATTGAAACGTTGGAAGGCACGGTGGCCCCCGCCGGTCAGCCCAATATGCGGATGCGCATCGAGTTGCCGGAAGGGGCGCAGGAGGGTGACATCCTACGGCGCCCGGTGGCGGACTGATTTTGGGAAAAAAGTTCAGAAGAAAAAGAACTGCCTCTTTTTGGGTTCACGCTCCGGCACCGACCAGCACCGCCCGCTGCGGACTTCGCAGCAGGTCAGGGCGCGGCCGTAGACCGCCCCGGTATCCAGCCCCAGCCGCCCCGGTTTTTTCAACGGGCCTTTTGATTGCGGCGTGTGGCCGAAAACCACGGTCTTGCCCCAGTCGTAATCATTGTCCAGAAATTCCTCCCTTATCCACAGAAGATCCTCCTCGCGCTGCTGTGACAGCGGGCGTCCCGGCCGCAACCCGGCATGAACGAAGATGAATTCCCGGGTCTCGTGGTAGAGTTTCAGGGCGCGGAAAAAGGCCAGGTGCGTGGGGGGAAGAGTGTCGCCGGAGCGCAGGGCATAGCTCTCCAGCGTTGAGCGGCCGCCGTTGGCCAAAAAGGCGAGATGGTCGCGTCCCGAGATGAAATCGAGCAGCATGGCCTCATGATTGCCCTTGAGAAAGACCGTGCGCGGAAAACGTTCGGCAAAGTCGAGCAGATAATCCACTACTCCGCAGGAATCGGGCCCGCGGTCGATATAATCACCGAGGAAAACGACCTGATCGTCGCTTTGCGGCGCGACCCGCTCCATCAGGGTGCAAAGCTTCTCCAGGCAGCCGTGTATGTCTCCCACCGCCAGCAGTCGGCCGGTGCTGTTGTCGTGCGTCGTCATGCTTCGATTATTTTCCCATTGATGCAGAAGATTTTCCGGTTCAGGTCGGACGCCCCTCACGGACTTTGACCGAAACAACCCGTGCGCGGGCCCCGGGTCCACCCACCTCGCGATAGACACGCAGCAGGAAACGTACCGTGACCACCTTGTGGATGGCCGCCTGGGTGCCCCTGTAGAGCAGGCGGCGGAAAAAGCAGGGCTGGGCGCTGCCCAGCAGCAGTGGGCAGAATTCGGACAGCTGCAGCCCGATCCGCACCCCGTCGGGCAGCTCTTCGGTAATAAATTGCAGACGGCCGCGATGGCACATGTCCCGCTGAACCAGAAAACCACCGCAGATTTCCATCGTGCAGGTCCGCCGGGGATCCTGATGCTGTTCAACAGGGGCGTTGAACTCGATCAGATTCCAGGGCGTGCCCGCCAGCCGAAAGCGTACACCCCGGAAATCGCAACCCGGTCGCACCAGCCCGAAAGTAAAGCGGCGCAGGTGTTCCAGGTAGCGGTCTAACAGGAAGCGTGGAGTGACCCCTTCGGCCAGATGGCGGGGCAGTTCCAGCCATTGCACCGAGAAAACGGAGGAATCATCCAGCAGAACCTGCTGACAGGCGATTTCACCCTGCTCGGAGTTTGCGTTCATGCGCTGACATTCTCCAAAAAAATGGTAGATTTGCACTCACGGTTGAAGTTTGATGCACTCGCAGAAAATTCAGAGGATGGCTAAGCAAAAATTTCGTCCTACAAGGCCTGGTGTTTTTTCAGGGGCGAAGGCATACATCAGTATGCCGAGGTCCTGAAAAAACGCCGTAACGCCGTAGGGCGGAATTTTTGCGACCCCATCAAGTTTAACACAGAGCGAGTCCGACAGTCGATTCTGTCGGTTAAATGGAAAGGGAAGTTTTTATGGGGAAAGAGAGACTGGTCGTTATCGGCGGCGATGCCGCCGGCATGAGTGCCGCAAGCAAGGTACGCCGCGAAGATCCGGAAAGAGAGATCATCGTCTTCGAGCGGGGGCCGCACACCTCCTATTCAGCCTGCGGCCTGCCGTATTATATCGCCGGAATGATCAAGAACTCTGAAGACCTTGTCGCACGAACTCCTGAAAAATTCAAGGAGAAGTACAACATCGACGCACGAGTGGGGCACGAAGTGCTGCGCATCGATCAGGATGCCCGCAGGGTGCGGGTGTTGGAGCGCGAAAGCGGCCGTGAGTTTGACGAGGCATACGATCAGCTGTTGATCGCTACCGGCGGGGTGCCCATTTGCCCGGATCTGCCAGGCTCCGGGGCGCAGGCGATCTTCGGACTGTCGACTCTGCAGAGCGGCATCCGGGTGCGGCAGTTCGTGGATCAGGAATCTCCCCGCCGGGCAGTGGTCGTCGGGGGCGGGTACATCGGCCTCGAGATGGCTGAAGCGCTGGTGCGGCGCGGCCTGGAGGTCAGTCTGGTTGAACGGGCCGAACAGGTTATGGCGACTCTCGATCCTGACATGGGCGCCCTGGTTTCCGATGCGCTGCGTGAAGTGGGTGTGACGCTTTACCTGGAAGAATCCCTGACCGGATTCGAGGTCGAAGACGAACGTGTCAAGGCCGTGGTGACCGACAAACGTACCCTGCCTGCCGATATGGTGATCCTCGGCCTTGGCGTGCAGCCCAACAGCACCCTGGCCGAAAAAGCCGGGCTGGAGTTGGGAGGTAAGAAGGCGATTCAGGTCGATTCGCGCATGCGGACTTCGAGGGAAGGCATCTGGGCCGCCGGTGACTGTGTCGAGAGCTATCACCTGCTTATGCAGCGCCCGGTTCATATTGCGCTGGGCACGGTGGCCAACAAGCAGGGTACGGTGGCTGGTGTCAACCTCGCAGGCGGCGATGCAACTTTCCCCGGTGTCGTCGGCACCGCCGTGAGCAAAATCTGTAAATATGAAGTGGCGCGTACCGGATTGCGTGAGGCGGATCTGAAAGAAATGAATCTGCCCTACGTCGAGGCTGTGATCAAAAGCCGCACCCGTGCCGGTTACTACCCCGGTTCGGGACAGATTACCGTCAAGCTGATGGCGCACAAAGACGACGGGCGCCTGCTGGGCGGCCAGATTGTAGGGCTGGAAGGGGCAGCCAAGCGCATCGATGTGCTGGCCACGGCTATTACGGCGGGGCTGACTGCGCAGCAGCTGGTGGACCTCGATCTGTCCTATGCACCGCCTTTTTCACCGGTCTGGGATCCGGTGCAGACCGCGGCGCGACAGATTCTCAACAAGCTGTAAAAGAAACGGGGCGCCTGATCGGGCGCCCCGTTTCTTTCATGAGCAATTTTCCGGTTCCACTAAAAAGCACGATCGGGGATGTCAAGTTCGGTTGACTCAGTAATTTTCTCCCAGCAGTTCGAAGTGCGCCTGGGGGTGGGCGCAGGCCGGGCAGGTGTCGGGCGCCGCGGTGCCTTCATGCAAATAGCCGCAGTTGCGGCAGCGCCATACGACGGTATCGCCGCGCTTGAAGACCCGGCCGCTCTCGATGTTGCGCATCAGGTCGAGATAGCGCTTTTCATGCTGCTTTTCCGCGACCGCGATCGCTTCGAAAACATCGGCGATGTCGTTGAAACCCTCTTCCCGCGCAACCTTGGCGAACGAGGGATACATGTCGGTGTGCTCGTAATTTTCACCGGCGGCGGCTGCCTTGAGGTTTTCCACCGTGGTGCCGATGACACCGGCCGGAAAAGCCCCCTCGATCATCACTTCGCCGCCTTCAAGCATTTTAAAAAGGCGCTTGGCGTGTTCCCTCTCCTGATCGGCGGTCTCTTCGAAGATGGAAGAGATCTGGACGTATCCTTCCTTCTTGGCCTGGGCGGCGAAATAGGTGTAGCGGTTGCGGGCCTGGCTCTCGCCTGCGAAAGCGGTCAGGATGTTCTTCTCGGTCTTGGTTCCTTTCAGTCGTGCCACGTTTTTGTCCTCCTTGAGAATTTGTCTTTTTTGTAGCGCATGTCTTCCGGTTGTCAAGGTGGGGATGTAAAAAAGATGACCGGGCCGACTTCTCGAACGATCGGACCGGTCATCTTTGATGTGAACTTTGATGTGAAAAATAGCTCTACTCAGTGAGTGCTGTGATGATTTCGCGGCAGAAAGCGGGCAGGTCCGCCGGAGTGCGCGAAGTGATGATGTTTGCATCGCGCACGACTTCGCGGTCGAGGTATTCGCCGCCTGCGTTGATCAGGTCGTCGCGAATGGCGAAAAAACAGGTGAATTTTCGGTCGCGTACGGCATCCGCGGAAGCCAGCATCCAGCCGCCGTGGCAGATGGCTGCGAGAATTTTGCCCTGCAGGTTGGCCTGACGCACCAGTTGAACCATCGGTTGGGAGCGCCGCATGTGGTCGGGCGCATAGCCTCCGGGAATGATCACCGCATCGTATTCGGAAATTTTGATATTGTCCGCCGCCTTGTCGGCCTTGACCGGATAGCCGTGCTTGGATTCATAGATTTCTGTCTTGGGGCCGACAACCCTGACCTTGGCGCCGGCCTCCTTGAAGCGAAGCAGCGGGTACCACAGTTCAAGGTCCTCGTAGAGATTTTCGGCGAGGATCGCAATCTTTTTGCCTGTAAGCTGCATTCTGCAACCTCCATGGGGGAAAGAGATTCAAGATTACACACTGATAAATTGTAACATATTTCTATTTTTTTGCATCCCGGGACCTAACCGGGTCCAGCGGAAGGCACTCACGATGTAAAGGATGAAATCGTCCGCTTTCCGCTGGGGGCGGATCGCACAGGTCGCGGCAGCGGATTGCAGGTGCGGGCAGGATGGAAGCGGTCATGATCGCGGTCTCCCCGTTTAAAGCCAGTTTTTCTTTTTGAAGAAAAAAACCAGCCCGGTGCCGAGGCCGATCATGACGCCCCAGACCGCTGGGTAGGCCCACCTCCAGGAGAGTTCCGGCATGTACTCGAAGTTCATGCCGTACACCCCGGCGATAAAAGTCAATGGGATAAAGATGGTGGCGATGAGGGTCAGCATTTTCATGATTTCATTCATGCGGTTGCTGACATTGGACATGTACAGGTCGAGCATGCCGCCGAGCAGGTCGCGAAAGGTCTCTACTGTATCGATCACCTGGATGCAGTGATCGTACACGTCGCGCAGGAATACGCCTGTTTCGCGGCTGACCATGGGCGTGTCCTCCCGTCCCATTTCGCTGATCAGCTCTCGCAGGGGCCACACCGATTTGCGCAGCAGGATCATTTCGCGGCGCAGACGGTGAATCTGGTTGAGTGATTCCGGCGACGGGTCGAGAAGCAGTTCATCTTCAAGTTGTTCGATTTCGTCGCCGATCTTTTCCAGGATAAAGAAATGGCTGTCGACAATGGCGTCGACCAGGGCATAGGCGAGGTAGTCGGAGCCCAGAAAGCGTATACGGCGTCCGCTGCGCAGACGCTCGCGCACGCCGTCAAAGACATCGCCGTGACATTCCTGAAAAGAAATGACGAAGTTTTTACCCAGCACAAAGCTGACCTGTTCGGTGCGCACCCCCTCATGTTCCGTGTCATAGAGGAGCATCTTGACGACGATGAAGATGTAATCGTCGTAGATTTCGACCTTGGGGCGCTGGTCGGTGTTGAGGATGTCCTCAAGCACCAGGGGATGCAGGCCGAACCCCTTACCGAGCGATTCAATCACTTCGACCTGATGCAAACCTTCGACATTGATCCAGGAGATAGAGTCCTTGTCGCGCAAAGGCAGGCAGGATGCGGCATCGGGATAGTCTCGCTGCTCAAGCTGCTCCTGGTTGTAGTCGATGACATGGATGAGCGCCGCGGCCTCGCTTTTTTCCCCCACATGAACCAGGGTGCCGGGCGCCGCGCCGATTTTTTTGCCGCGTTTCTTCAGCAGTTTTCGTGTCATGCATTCTCCTGCTTTTTGCTAGAATGGCCTCTGACTCAGAATGGCTTATCAAGTCACAAACCATGCGGTTTGGCTGTACAGTGGCAAAATAGCCCCTTATTCCCTCCGAAAAGGCGATCTTTATGTCAGATAAAATCCGCATCGGTATCAGCAGTTGCCTGCTGGGGCACAATGTGCGTTTTGACGGCGGGCACAAGCTCGATCGGTTGATTCGAGACGTGCTCGGCGCTTATCTCGACTTCGTGCCGGTCTGCCCGGAAGTGGAAGTCGGCCTGCCGACCCCGCGCGAGACCCTGCGCCTGGTGGGCGAGCCCGATCGGCCGCGGCTGGTGTTCAGCAAGAGCGGAGAGGATATCACTGAACGCATGCAGAACTGGGCGCACCGCCGATGCGATGAGCTGGAGAAGGAGAATCTGTGCGGGTTCATTTTCAAGAGCAAGTCTCCTTCCAGCGGCATGGAGCGCGTCAAGCTCTACGATAAAAACGGCGTGCCGTCCAAACAGGGCGTGGGCGTCTTTGCCCGTGTCTTCATGGAGCGCTTCCCGCTGATCCCGGTGGAGGAGGATGGACGCCTGCATGACGACAAGCTGCGGGAGAATTTCATCGAAAGCCTCTTTACCGTCAAACGCTGGCGTGATCTGGTCGAACGGGGGATGAGCTCCGGCGACCTGGTTGATTTTCATTCACGCTATAAGCTGCTGTTGCTCGCTCACAGCCCGCAGATCTACCGGGAGATGGGCAAGCTGGTGGCCGAAACCGGCAGGCGGAAGATGGAAACCCTGCAGAAAGACTACGCCGAGCTGCTCATGAAAGCGCTGCGCCTGAAGGCCACCGTGAGTAAGCATATCAACGTCCTCGAACATCTGCTCGGCTACTTCAAGCGCGAACTCTCCGCCGATGAGAAGCAGGAAATGCTGGAATCTTTCGCCAGCTACCGCGCCGGGCATGTGCCGCTGATCGTACCGATCACCCTGATCAATCACTATGTGCGCAAGTACGACCAGCCCTACCTGAAGACCCAGTATTATCTCAATCCTCATCCGCTGGAGCTGCAGCTGCGCAATCACGTGTAGGCAATTCGCCGCCCCCCCCCAATTTGCTCTGGTCCTGGGATGGCCGCATTTTTCGTATCTGCCGGCAAGGGGCGCACCGACGTGCGCCCTGTCTGCGTTATTCAACCCGTATCAGAGCAATGGATGCGATTGTTTCCTGCCCGTCTGCCATCCAGTCATTGGGGTACCGTGTTGGACCAGGGCGCACGGCGGTGCCCCTTGTACGCCAGAATTCACCGGCGTCAATTTTCTGCCGAAGAGTTGACCAGCAGCGTCAGCGGCAAGTCCTGTAAAAGGGGGCCGACATTGAGATCCTTTGTCGTTTCGATTGATCGGCGGGACAGGAGGTCATGCCAGATGCCTTCCATCTGCATCTCTTGCGGCAGCACAACCCGGGTATCGCTCCAGACGTTTTCCCCCACCGGCCAGGTTCCTGTTTCCACCAGCTCCGTCATCAGGCGCGGCACCAGGACTATCACTGCCTTTGATTCCAGGCGGCGGGCATAGGCCAGCAGGTGTTTTGCGTATTTTCCCTCGACCTCCAGCGGCAGATAGTCGCCGTCGCTGAACAGATCGGACCGTTTACCCCGCGCCTGCAGACAGCGCCAGGTCAGATACATTTTAATCCGTCCGCTCTGCCAGTCGTTCCGCAGTTCGGCGAGCAATCCGGTGATATCTCTGTTCGCAGATTTCTGTAGAGCCGCCAAGGCTTTGCGGCGTGCCGGGTAGTCGACCGGGCGCCGATTGTCTGGATCGACCAGACTCAAATCCCAGAACTCGCAACCCTGGTAGAAATCGGGAATGCCGGGCGAGGTTGCCTTGAGAAGCAGCTGAGAGAGCCCGTTGAGCATGCCGAAGAAGGCGATCTTTTCCTGAAAGGGCGCAAACTCCTCGATAAAGGAATGCTGCGTTTGAAACAGCGCGTCGATAAACTCGAGATAGGCATCTTCGTAGGCGCTGTCCGGCTTGAGCCAGCCGGTATGCACCTTGGCCTCCCGCACTGCCTTGATGGCATAGTCGCGGATGCGCTGCGGATAGTCGTCCATCTCTTGCGGGTGTAGAGGCCAGGAGCCGAGCAGCGTCTGGTAGAGAAAGTACTCGTCGTTTTTGTCAGGCACCATGCGGCGTCGCACCCGCTTTTTGAGCGGCGCATTGAGACGGTACCAACCGCGCAGGTGGCGCTCCCACTCCTGCGGCAGCTCTGACAGCACGGCGATGCGCGCGCGTGTGTCCTCGCCGCGCTTGGTGTCGTGGGTGGCGGTGGCGTTCATTGTATGGGGCCACTGACGGGCGCGCTTCTGGTTGAAGGTATGAAAATCGTCTGGTGTCATGCCGAAATGCTCCGGCGCGCCCCCCACTTCATTGAGACAGATAAGGCGGTTGTAGACATACAGCAGCGTATCTTCGACCCCCTTGGCCATCAGCGGTCCGGTGAACTGCTGAAAGCGCATGACGAAATGGCGCCAGCCCTGCCGCTCTTCTTCCGGCAGGTCGCGATTGATCTCCAGGGGCAGGATGCGGGCGAGAAATCCAAGTTCATTGGCCATGCCGGGGTTATTGCGCTGAGCCCGGCGCAGGGCTTTGCGCAGATGGCTGCGCCCTTCATCGGCCTTGCGCCGCCCGGTGAGGTAAGTGCGGTAGACGGGCATCTCCACCATCACCTCGATCAGCGCCTGGTGAAGGGCGTGGCGGGTCAGGTCGCTGCCGTAGCGGTA
>JAXHUR010000069.1:0-17179 GCA_034189505.1 Thermodesulfobacteriota bacterium
CCATCCCTGGCCGTTTGATTAGCGCCATCCCTGGCGCCAAACACCCTTGGCATGGAAGTTACGACCCCGCGAGGTAGATAGTTATCAGCATTATGCGGGCCGATCAGGTCGAACCGATCTCGGGCCAGGCCAGGTTGCGGCGCAGCACCTTGTAGGTGGGCAGTGACGCAAGCTGCTCGCTGAGATTGTCCACTTTCTGTCGGTCATCATCCTGCGGTGCGTTGTCGAAAACTCCCAGCAGGTCCGCAGAAGCCAGCGCCGCAAGGGTGTGTGGGGTGTCTGCCAGGGCTTTATCGGGATGCAGCGGCATGTTGTTGACCAGAAAGCCGGCTGTGAGCAGATCCATCTGCCGAGCGGCAAAAAGGGTCAGCAGGGTATGATTGATGGTGCCAAGCGAAGGGCGGCACACCACCATCAACGGCAACTCCATGGCGCGCACCAGGTCGGCGATAAGCAACCCTCCGGCAATGGGCACCATCAGCCCGCCGGCGCCCTCGACAATCACGAAATCATGACTGCGGCGCAGCTGGCGGCTTGTTTCGATCAGGCTGCCGAAATCGATGAAGGTTTTTTCCATTTCAGCCGCCATGGAAGGGGCGAGGGGCGCGCGCAGACGAACGGGGGCCACCTGGTCGGGCGGGGCGCAAGTTTCGCTCGCCCACCGAAGCAGCGCCGCATCGGGGCCTTCTTCGGTGGGGTTCTCCACCCCGGTTTCAAGGGGCTTCATAACGCCGACACGCAGTCCTCTCTTACGCAGGTGCTGTGCCAAAGCGGCGGCAACCAGAGTTTTACCGACTCCGGTGTCGGTGCCGGTGACAAAAACGCCCGGGCAAAGATCAAGGTTGGCAGGCATCGGCTTGAACCTCCGTATCCTGAAGCAGAAGCATATCGGTCTGCAGATCGCGGCCGGAGGTGGTCAGGTAGTTGCCCACCATGGTGCCGCTGGCACCGGCCATGAAAATCCAGGACTGCAGTTCGCGCAGGTTGTGCTCACGCCCCCCGCACACGGCGATTTCTTTCGTCGGCAGCATGTATCGGAACAGGGCGATGATGCGAATACAGTCCATCGGGGTCAGCTCGGAGGCCTTTTCCAGCGGAGTCCCCGCAACCGGGTCGAGAAAATTGAGCGGTACTGAATCCACATCGAGTTCGCGCAGCGTCATGGCCAGTTCAACCCGCTGTTCAAGACTTTCCCCCAAACCGAACAATCCGCCACAACAAACTTTCATGCCCGCCTTTTTAGCCAAACGGACCGTCTCGACATCCTGTTCATAATCATGAGTCGTACAGATCTGCGAAAAAAAAGAGCGCGCCGTTTCAAGGTTGTGGTGATAGGTGGCACAGCCTGCTTCAGCCAGAGCCCTGGCCCATTCTTCGTCCAACAGGCCGAGAGAGGCCGAAGGCGCGATGTCGGTTTCCCGGCGAATGCGCCGCAGCGATTCCAGAATCCTGTCCATTTCAGCACCTTTTTCAATCTGGGTGCCGCTGGTGACGATTCCATAGCAATGGGCTCCGCGTTTGGCGGCTTCATGAGCCCCGGCCACAAGCTCTTCTTCGCTTTTCAGCGGGTAGACGGCGGCTTGCGTCGCATGATGTGAGGATTGGGCGCAAAAGCGACAATTCTCACGGCATTGCCCTGACTTGGCATTGATTATGGAACACAGGTGCACCCGGTCGCCAAAGGTTTTTTCCTTCAGAAAATGGGCTCCTGCCAGAAATTTGCTCAGCTCGGCACCCCGGGACTGCAGAATGGCCAGACCATCTTCGGGCTGCAGGGGTTGGCCGGAAAGGATTTTATCAAGAACAGGATTGTCCAAAATGGGAACCTCCTTTGTAAAATGCCTGCCCGCCGGATTATAAAGAAGTTGCCTCGGTTGTCAACCAATGCCTTTTCTGCGGTTGACGGTCGGGCTTACCATTTGTGGACTTCTTTTTCTCATATCGTATTGACAGTATTCCGTATAAATGATAGAACGACATTTTATTACTACTCGGGGGATAATGTACCATGGTAAAGCACCTGATCGGCAAAAAGCTTAAAACCACCCGCTTGCGCAATGATATGACGATTCAGGAACTTGCGGCGAAATCGCATGTATCGTCAAACATGATTTCACGCATAGAGCGTGGATTAACCATCCCTTCGGTTGAAATCCTGATGAAGCTCGCCGATGCCTTCGGCATGAGTATCAGTTATTTCGTCGAGGAAGCCGAAAAGGGCACCGTCGTGGTGCGCACCGAACAACGTCGCGGCGAACCGATTTTCTTTTTCGAGGACAAACACCAGATTACCAGCCTGACGCATGGCATCAGGGATCCGGGCTTCACCGTTTTCTGCGACACTCTCGACGAAGGGTGCAGCAGCGGGGAAGGGGGGATGGTGCATAATGGTGAAGAATTCGCCTATGTGCTCAGGGGCCGCGTCAAATTTGTCATCGAAGATGAACCTCACGTTCTCGAAGAGGGTGACTCAATCGTCTTCAAGGCGTCTCTGCCCCATCGCTGGGAGAATGTTTATTCCGGGCAGACCGAGATCTTATGGGTTGTCTCGCCGGCACCCAACGTCTCGCAGTGATGACCCTCCGATTGTCGACCATTTAAAGCTATCAGCAAGAGGCCGAACGCATGCGCATCAAGAAAATCGTCGGGAAGAAGCTCAAGGCTATCCGCCTGAAAAATGACATGACGATTCAGGAGCTTGCAGAGAGATCGGGAGTTTCATCGAACATGATCTCGCGTGTTGAGCGTGGGCTGACAATCCCGTCCGTCGAGATCCTGATGAAACTGGCCGGTGTTTTTGATAAGAGCATCAATTATTTTGTCGAAGAAGTCAGCACCACCCATGAGGTGGTCTTTACTTCGCCCGGGCATCGCGACAAGACGGTGTATGACGATGAAAACAACATGCACACCGAATCGCTGACTTCGGGTTTGCGCGATCCGCAATTCATGTCCTTTCTCTGCACTGTTCCCGAAGGGGGCACCAGCGGCCACAAAAACATGTTTCATCCCGGAGATGAGTTGATCTACATTATGGAAGGCACCCTGCGTATCTCTATCGCCGGGGAGCAGCATGTTCTCAAGCCCGGAGACAGTCTTTCGTTCAAATCTCATCTGCCCCATCGATGGGACAACATCGGCGACGGTGAAGCGAAGGTTCTCTGGACGCTGTCACCCTTTACCATCATCTGATATCGACTCTATCCTCTTCTTCGGCGGAATTCATTTTCTATGGTTTTATCACGTCTTTTCGGTAAAAAAGATCCCTTTGCTAAACTTCAGAAAGCCTATAGCGAGAAACGCTGGGCCGACTGTCTCAGGCTGGGCGAACAGGTCGATTTATCAAGTCTCGATAATACACAGGCCGCTGAAGCGTCAGGCATGCTCGACAGTGCTGGCGATGCACTTTGTCTGATCAATATCGATGAAGGTGCGGCCTGCCTGCGGGCCGGTGATCTCCAAAAAGCGCGGGAACATTTCGAGCTGGCGCAAAAACAGGCACGCAGCGAAGAGATGCGGCACAAGGCTGAAGGTCTTCTGGCCGGCGCCGATTGGGATGAAGAGTCCAAACCTGTGTCTGAAGAAGGGGGATGCGCAAGCGGAAGCTGCGGCACCCCTGTCGGAAAAACAGTGGAGCAGAGCGAACCTCAAGCCCTCGATGAAGACTCTCACCTTGAACTCATCCTGTCGTCCTATCCCGCCGAACTGATTGAACGCTATCTGGGAAAATCAGCCGTTTTCCGCCAGGCGTTTCTCGCCGCCCATGACGGGAGGAACCAGGAGTCGCTCGATGGTTTTGACCAGGTGGATGAGGCCGAGCGGGACGAACTCTATTTTTATGAGCGTGGTCTGGTCAGAGACCGCCTGGGGGATTTCCCCGGCGCGAATCGCGATTTAAAAAAGGTGCTATCCCTTAACGAAAATCATGGCCAGGCGCTGGTCAGCCTCATTGCTCTCCACTGGCGAAACGACCACCGGGAAGAGGTTGAAACACTCGCTCAAAAAGGTATTGAATCAGGAATCGCAGCGGGCTTCTGCCTGGGCCGCATGGCTGCGCTGCGACTGAGCCAGGAGCGCCTCGAGGAAGCGCTCGAATTTGGTCGTCGCGCCATGTCGCAGGGAGCGGTGGACCTGGAAACGACCCTGGTGACCGCTGCGGCGCTTGAGAAAACGGGAAACATCGATGAGGCGGAAAAAGTTCTTTCTTCTATCGGCACGAGCGGCTGCGGGGGAGCGCGCCAGGCCTCTCCCTACCTGGCTGAGTTCTGGCTGCGGCATGGACGCAACATGGATAAGGCGATCGATGCCTTCAATCAGGCCGCACGCGTCGAGCCTGGAAATCCGCGCTGGATTTTCCGGGTCGGGGAAGCCTATCTGGCCAAGGGGTGGAAAAAGGAAGGGCGAGCTCTGCTGGAAAGGGCGCTTCTCCAGTCCTCTCTTGATCCGCAATTGGCGGCTCAGGGTAAAAAATATCTCAGCGATGATTGAGTCTGTTGACACCTTGGGGTGGGGATGTATAGTTATTTTAATAGCGGTTTTAGGTGGTTAGCAGCGAATTCAGGCGCGGGGGCCGGTTTCGTGCAAAACCTCGACAACAACCCCCTTCCCCAGGAGATTTCATGAACAAGTCAGAACTGGTGGAAAAGTTGGCTGGCAAAAAAAATCTGACCTACAAAAAATCTGAGGAGATCGTCAACCTCATCTTTGATTCCATGACCGAAGCTCTGATTAATTGCGACCGCATCGAAATCCGTGGATTCGGCAGTTTTGTCGTCAAGGATTATCGCGATTATATGGGCCGCAACCCTAAAACAGGCGAAGTCATTCACGTCAAACCCAAAAAACTGCCGTTTTTCAAAGTCGGCAAGGAGCTGCGCGAGCGGGTCAACAAGCAGCATTGAGTCACCGTTCGGCACCACGCTTCAGGGCATCATACGGGAGCGGGTGGTGAATTTTTATTTAAAGCGACCCGGAGAGGCCAGCAATGTGCTTCTCCTTTTTTTGTGTCAACGTTCTGCCCGGTAGGGAGAAAATGCCATGATTTTACCGTTTTTTGAAAAACTCCCTCAATTGAAGGGCGAAGTTTTTATTGAAAAAAGTGCCAGGGTTGTGGGTGATGTCCATCTGGGCGATGGTGCCAGCATCTGGTTCAACGTCGTAGTGCGTGGTGACGTCAATTATATTCGTATCGGAGATCGAACCAATATTCAGGATGGCTCTGTCGTTCATGTGACTCATGACACCCACCCGACGATTCTGGGGGATGATGTTACCGTTGGGCACAATGTGACGCTGCATGGCTGTACCATCGGCAATCGGGTGCTGGTGGGAATGGGATCGGTCGTTCTCGATGGGGTCGAAATCGGCGATGATTGTATTATCGGTGCCGGTTCCGTGGTGCCCCCCGGAACAAAAGTTCCCGCGGGGCACCTGGCGCTGGGAAATCCGGCCCGCGTCAAAAGACCATTAAAACCATCGGAAATTTCCCATCTTAAGGTTTCTGCGGATAATTACATCCACTATATGCGGCAATACCTTTCCATGACGGAAGAAGGGAGCGTAAAGATTTGTTGATTTTATTTTTTCAAAAGAGTAAGATAATGTTAATTATCCGAAATATATCATCGCCATCATATCCCATATTCAACGAGCGCCCGCACTGGCGAAAACTGGGTTTGAGGAACCGTGAAAACAACCTACGGGAACAATTTCTCGCATATGCCGGCACTTTTCTTATGCCTGCTGCTGTTGTTTTCAGTCATTGGTTCAAAGACTGCAGAAGCTGTACCCACCGTTTTCGGAGACACGGGCCTGTTGACGCAACCCAGTGCCCAGACGCTTGACGCCGGCAATATCAGTTTTGGGCTTTGGTATCATCAAGCCAACGGACCATCGGGCTCGGCACAAACTGTCCCCGTCACCATGACTCTGGGCCTCGGCTCCTTTCTTGAAGTCTACGGTGCATATCCCAACCTTCTCTTCAACGATGACGATCTCAAAAGTGGTCGCGGTAATATCCATCTTGGGTTCAAAGCACGAGTCTTTGGTAAACGCGCAGACCTTTTTCGCATCGCCATAGATCTGCAGGCACGTCGCTCCGTCTCCGACAACCCGGACCTGGATGGTGTCAACAGCTACCAGACGCGCGTCATTGCCAGTTTCAAAAAGGAACGTTTCGGATTGCATGCCAATATGGGCTATCGTTTTAACGATGACCCCGGCACGACGGCTGCGTTTGATGATCAATTGATCGCAGGCTTCGGTTTAGAGTTCGCGCCGTCGACACGTCTTCGCCTCCTGGCCGAGATGGAATTTGCGACAGAAAAAATTAAGGGAGAGGGTGAAGAGGGAGAGGCGACCCTGGGGGTTCGCTATTTTCTTTCACCTCACTTGACCCTGCATGCCGCAATGGGGTTCGGCATCCTTGACGCAAGTCCGGATTGGCGCACCCTTCTGGGACTTTCTACCTCTCAAGGAGTCGGAACCTATCTCAAGCCCGTGCCGCGCATCATTCAACCCGCCGATGAAAAAGACGACGCTGAAGCCCCTGCCTCCGAGGATCTTTCGACCAAAAAAATCCGGCCCCTCTCGCCTCTGCTTGCCGGCCAGGTCAAGCCCCGCAAAGTAGGGCGGGTGGAAAAGTTGGAAGTCCCTGTTGATGCCGAAATGGAAGAGATTGTACTGAACAGGCAGGAGAGTTTCCCAGAGCAGGCTCCTTCGGCGGTCAAGACGCATTCTCTTACCCCACTGACACCTATGAGTGTCCCCGAGCAAAAAGCCGCTCAGGACAAGCCGCGCGAAATCGCGACGGGAGAGGTCGCTGATTCCGGTGATCCATCCATTCCGGCATTTGTCTACCGCAAGTTCAGGCTTCCTGAACTCAGTTTTGATTTCGACCAATGGACTCTCTCTGAGGAAGGAAAAAAAAGCCTGTCGGAGATCGTCGCCAGCCTTCGTAAAGACACGCGCTGGTTTTTTCTGCGCATTGACGGACATACCGACGACATCGGGTCCGAGCAATACAATATGAGCCTTTCGCTCAAACGCGCCATTTCTATGGCCAGTTATCTCGTCGAACGTGAAGGGCTTGACGCTGAACGCATCTTTGTCAAAGGATTCGGTGAAAGCAGACCAGTTGCAGGCAATGAAACAGAGGAGGGGAGAAGCCGGAATCGCCGGGTTGAGATCCTGGTGTTGGTCCCCAAAAAATTATGACATTGAAATTCAGATTGAATGTATTGTTTGCTTGTTTTTTACTGCTGCCTTCCATGGTTTTTGCTGAGACGGAAAGTCGCCCGAGGGCGGTGGATGATTTTTTTGCCAGTCGCGAAATTCTTGCTTCGGTCTATTTTACCGTGGGCTCTGCCCAACTGAACCGGACCGGGGAACAGATTCTTGACAAACTGGTTCCGGAACTTGAACAGCTTGATCCAGATGTCCATCTCGTGCGCATAGAGGGCGTACATCCCAGCAGGGGGCATGATAAGATGTCTGAACTGGCCATGCTGCGGGCAAAAACCATTCTCGAATATCTGCATGATCGGCTGACAGTGCCGATCGATCTGACTCTGACCGGAAGCTCTCCCTCACCGGAGGACCGCGTACCGGGAAGCAGCCAGCACCGTGCAGATATTGTTGTTTACGACAACCTGTTCGATCTGCCGCACGCCGATATGAAACAGGCTCTCCCACGGTGACTGCTTATGAAACTTGAAGCGTTGGATGATGTGCGGGACAGCGCTTTTTTTAAAGGGCTGGAAGATGGTGACCTGGCCTTGCTGGCCGAATCCTTTCATGAAAAGGAGTTGCAGGAAGGGACGACCGTATTCGTCGAAAACATGCCTGGCGAGACCCTGTATCTGATTAAATCAGGGGCTGTGCGGATCACCAAGATGATGGCTGAGGGGGAGGATAAGATCGTTCTCGTGCTTGGGCCCGAGGAAGTCTTCGGTGAGTTGTCGATCATAGCCGGCGGGCAGCGCACCGCCACGGCACGGGTTGCAGAAAGCGGCATCCTTCTCAGCCTTTCCCGCCGTGATTTCGATACCCTCTGCGAACGTCACCCACGTCTCGGAATTAAACTTATTCGCAATGTTGCTGAAGTTTTCAGTCGGCGTGTTCGTGAGAGCGAACAGGATTATTACGACATGCTGCGGTGGGCCATGCGCCGGAATTCTTCCTCGAAGGAGCTTCTTTGATGAAAAGCTGGCTGTTTATCCCTTTTGTTGTTCTTTTCCTGTGTTCCTGTGCCGGAGTGAATGTTGTGCCGAAGCCTGAGCCCGGGGTACGGTTTGACGGGACATCCGGGGATCTGGCCATATCACGCAACAGCCTGACCGTGACTGCGCGAGTGCAGGATTTGCAGGTTCGCCCATATCAGGCGGTGGAGAACCTGTGCTCCTTTTTTGTGACCATCCGTAACGAGGGGGAGAGTCCGATAGATGTTTCGGCGGAAAACTTTCTCCTGATTGACGAAAACGGCACCCAGTATCGCAGCATTCCACCCTCTGAAGTGCTTGAGATCCTCTCCCGGGATTCTTTCTACCTCATCCCTTATCCCTACGTTGGGTTCTATTATCTTGAAGATTCCGTCAAGGTCGGCCAATTTTCAAGATATGACAGTTCCCTGCCGTATTTTCCGCAACGCTATCCGCAAGAGCTTCATACTGCGGCTCTTCCGTCGGACAAACGACTGCTGCCCGGAAACAGGCTTGAAGGGCAGATCTATTTCATCGCGGACCTCACGCGGATGAAATCTTTCGAACTGCAATTTGATCCGCAGGGGGCGGCGGATTCCGAATTTTCTTTTTCCTTTTCCGTTGAAAAAAAATAATCGATTCGGTATAGTCGGCCCGTTTTCAGCCTGCGGGCCTCATATAATTCAAACACCTGCCAAATATTTAATAAACATACAAGGCAGGTAGGAGACTTCCATGTCGGATCTTTTCAACCAGGCTCTTGTTTTCGGAGTGCTGGGAGGTCTTGGTCTTTTCATCTTCGGCATGCGCACCATGTCGGAGGGTCTGCAGAAAATCGCCGGCGAACGTCTTCGTCGAATTCTCGCCGCCCTGACCAATAACCGCATTGTCGGAACCCTCGTCGGGATCGGGGTGACAGCCTTAATTCAGTCCTCAAGCGCGACCACTGTCATGGTGGTCGGTTTTGTGAATGCCGGTTTGATGAGCCTTGTGCAATCCATCGGGGTTGTTCTGGGTGCCAATATCGGCACAACCGTCACAGCGCAGTTGATTGCGTTCAAAATCACCCACTTGGCTCTACCCGCCATTGGAATCGGGGCCGGCCTTAAAATATTTTCCAGAAAAAATCGAAAATTTATGTACACCGGGGAAGTTCTTCTGGGTTTTGGCCTGATCTTCTTCGGCTTAAGCGTCATGAAGGACGCATTCGACCCGATCAAGGACAGCGAATATTTCCGCCAACTGTTCCTTCTGATCGGCGACAACCATCTCCTCGGCGTGCTGCTCGGGGCCATCCTGACGATGATCGTTCAAAGCAGCTCCGCAACGATCGGCATCACTCTCGCCCTGGCCAGCAGCGGTCTGCTGACTTTCGAAGCAAGCGTGGCCCTGATCCTCGGCGAAAACATCGGGACCACCATCACGGCCAACCTTGCCGCTCTCGGCACCAACCTTGCGGCGCGCCGGACCGCCCTGGCTCACTTTCTGTTCAATTCTCTTGGTGTCGTATACATGCTGATTCTCTTTCCATTTTTTCTCAGCATCATATCCGCCATCACCCCGGGAGAGGCCGACCTGGTTATCCAGACCCAGCAACAGGCCCAGCAATTCGGGATGGAACTCGGGGATAAGCCCTACATCGCCCGTCACATCGCAAATACGCATACTCTTTTCAATGTCATCAATACCCTCATTTTTCTGCCCCTGGTTGGAGTTCTTGCGACTATAACGACCTGGCTGATCCGTGGAACCGAAGTCCAGGTTGACCTGCGCCCCAAATTTATCGATATGAGGGTCCTCAATACGCCACCCATCGCCTTGGGTCAGGCGCGCGCAGAAACCCGCCGCATGGCCCAGTATGCCCTGGAGATGCTGCAAGAGACCAACCTCTACGTCCAGGACGCCGAGGACAAACGCCTGGAAGGTCTGGAGAAAAAAGAAGAGGCCGTCGATATTCTGCAGAAGGAAATTACCGATTTTCTGGTGGCACTTTCACAGCAGTCGATCGCATCGCAGACCTCCCGTGACATTGCCTCCCTGATGCACATGGTCAACGACCTTGAACGTATCGGAGACTACTGCGAGAAAATCTGGCTTCTGGCACAACGGAAGAAATTCCAGAAAATTCCCTTTTCCGATACGGCAAAGGAAGATATCAAGCGAATTGCCGATCAAACCCAGGATTTTCTTGCCTTTATTATCGGGGCGCTGGAGCGTGAAGACAAATCCGTTATAGAAAAGGCCGAGTTTTTCGAAAAATCCATCAACCAACTGGAAGAAACCTATCGCAACAATCACATCGCCCGCTTGAACACAGGTGAATGTGCGGTTATTCCCGGTCTGATCTTCATCGATATGCTGCACAGTTTTGAAAAGATCGGTGACCATACCTTCAATGTCACCAAAGCCCTGGTTGGTTACCGGTAATTCACGCATTCATTGACCCGGCACCCTCTGTTTGAGCGACGCCGGGTCAGTTCTCCCACCTGAACCAATTGACATGCCGCACCGGTTGATTTATATTCCCATTTCTATTTATCTCAGAAAAATTCAGCGTTTGAGTCCGCGCTCCGGAAAGGAATCGCATGGAAAAGACCATTCTTTCGGGCAATGAGGCCATCGCTCGCGGGGCCTATGAAGCCGGCGTCGGGGTGGCATCAGCCTATCCCGGCACCCCCAGTACGGAAATTCTCGAAAATATCATTCGTTATCCCTCGATCGACGCCTCCTGGGCGCCCAATGAAAAAGTGGCCCTTGAAGTGGGGATCGGCGCCAGCTTTGGCGGGGTTCGCGCCCTGGTGACGATGAAGCATGTCGGCGTCAATGTGGCTGCCGATCCGCTTTTCACCCTGTCCTATTCAGGGGTACGCGGCGGGCTTGTCCTGGTCGTAGCTGACGACCCGGAGCTGCATTCGTCCCAGAACGAACAGGACAGCCGCCATTACGCGCGGTTCGCCAAAGTGCCCATGTTCGAGCCTTCGGACAGCGAGGAAGCGCGTCTTTTCACCCGCCTTGCCTTTGAGGCGAGTGAGCGCTTCGATACCCCTGTGATGCTGCGTACTACGACGCGCATCTCTCATTCCAAGTCGATCGTTCATCCCGATGACAACGTTCTTCAGCCGGCAAAAGCTGATCTGCATCGCGACCCGGCCAAATTTGTCATGTTGCCCGGAAATGCCCGCAAACGTCACTATTTCGTGGAACAGCGCCTGAAGGATATGGCGCAGTGGTCCTGCGGCCAGGATTTCAACCGGATTGAAGAGGGCAGCGCCAAGGTCGGCGTTATTACCTCCGGCATCGCCTACCAGCATGCCAGGGAAGTCCTGCCCGATGCCTCGGTACTTAAGCTCGGGTTGGTCCATCCCTTGCCGAGGGATCTGATTCGTCAGTTCGCCGAGCGTTTTGAAACCCTCTACGTCATTGAAGAGCTCGATCCCTTCATCGAAGAGCAGGTGCGGGCCATGGGATTCAAGGTCCACGGCAAAGACAAGCTCTCCGTATGTGGTGAGCTGACCCCCGGACGCGTTGCCGAGGGGATTCTTGGGGAGTCGATTCCCCATAATTTCGCGCACACGGAAGAACTTCCGCAGCGCCCGCCCAATATGTGCCCGGGCTGTCCTCATCGCGGCGTCTTTCACGCGCTCAACCGCCTCAAGGCCTATGTCACAGGTGATATCGGCTGCTACACGCTCGGCTTTATGCCCCCGCTTTCCGCGATGGACACCTGCATCTGCATGGGCGCCAGCATCGGCAACGCTTCCGGCCTGGCCCGCGTGCTTCCAGAGAAACAGCGCCAGCAGGTCGTCGGTGTGATCGGCGATTCCACCTTTCTGCACACCGGCGTCAACGGCCTTATGGAGATGGTGTATAACGACTCCGCCGCAACTGTGATCATCCTGGACAACAGCACCACCGGCATGACAGGGCGGCAGGACCATCCCGGAACCGGATACAAACTCAAAGGCGATACCGCTCACAAGGTCGATCTGGTCGGTTTGTGCCGTTCCATCGGCGTCGAGCATGTGCATGTGATCGATCCCTATGAGATGGATGCGACACGTGATCTGATCAAGCGTGAGATGGCGCGTCCCGCGGTATCGGTCATAATTACGCAGCGCCCCTGCATGCTGCACAAACGCGACATTCTCGAGAAGCGGCCGCCGCTTTTTGTCGATGCCGACAAATGTAGCGCCTGCAAGGTTTGCCTCAATCTCGGATGCCCTGCGATCAAGTGGAACCCTAAAGGTGGGACCAAAGGTCTGGCTGAGATTGATAAAATGCTGTGCGTAGGCTGCGGCGTCTGCCAGCAGGTCTGTAAATTCGGTGCATTTGGAGTCTGTGATGAGTAACGGGGTGCAGAACATTCTGTTGGTTGGCGTCGGCGGGCAGGGGATTCTTCTTGCCAGCGAGATTCTCTCTGAAGTGCTTATGCTCAGCGGCTACGACGTTAAAAAGGCCGAGGTTCACGGCATGGCGCAACGGGGCGGAAGCGTCGTATCTCATGTTCGGTTCGGTGCCAAGGTCTATTCTCCGATTATCCCTGAAGGGCAGGCGGATATCCTGTTCGGTTTCGAGCTTCTCGAAACCTACCGCTACCTGCCGCTGCTCAAGAAAGACGGCCAGGTGGTGGTCAACGATCTTGAAATCGCCCCGCCTGGAGTCGCCCTCGGCGAGCAGGAATACCCCTCCGATATCGCGGCTCATATCAAGCAAGCGTTTCCCCGCAGCTGCCTTGTCAACGGCATCGAGCTTGCGCAGGAGGCCGGCAACATGCGGACCGTGAACACGGTTCTGCTCGGCAGCCTTTCGACCATGATGGATATCGATCAGAACCTCTGGCATCAAGCCCTGACCAACATGGTGCCCCAGCGCTTCATCGAAGAAAATATCCGCGGCTTTGAACTGGGACGTCAGACCCAGTTCAGCAGTTCGGACTGAAGGAGAGAGGCCGACATGATCTGGAACGACGAATTTGAAACCCTGCCGCGCGAAGCGATCGAGCCCCTGCAGCTCAAACGGCTGCGCCAGACGCTGGAGCGGGTCAATGCCACTGTCCCCTTTTATCGGGAACATTTCCGCAAAAACGGCGTCAACCCCGATATGGTCAAGAGCCTCGATGACCTGCGGCGCTTTCCGTTCACCTACAAGCAGGACATGCGCGACAACTACCCCTATGGCCTGTTCGCCGTGCCTCTTGACCAGATCGTCAGGATTCACGCCAGCTCAGGCACCACAGGCAAGCCGACGGTCGTCGGCTATACCCGGCGGGATATCGAGACCTGGTCTGAGTTGATGGCCCGTTCTTTCGTGGCGGCCGGCGCGCACCGCGGCGATGTCATTCACAACGCCTATGGCTACGGGTTGTTTACCGGCGGTCTTGGGGCTCATTACGGTGCGGAAAAACTCGGCGCGTCGGTCATCCCCATGTCGGGCGGCAACACCAGGAAACAGATCATGATCATGCAGGATTTCGGTTCCACCGTGTTGACCTGCACTCCGTCCTACAGTCTGTTCCTGGCGGAAGCCGCGGCTGAGATGGGTCTTGATATGCGTGATTTCAAGGTCCGTATCGGCATCTTCGGGGCTGAACCCTGGAGCGACAAAATGCGCGGTGAGATCCAGGAAAAATGCAACCTGACCGCGGTCGATATTTACGGACTTTCGGAAATCCTCGGTCCAGGCGTTGCCATCGAATGCCACCAGGCCCAACACGGTCTGCATATCTGGGAAGATCACTTCCTCCCCGAAATTATCGATCCCGAAACGGGAGAAGTCCTGCCTGACGGTGAAAAAGGCGAGTTGGTCCTCACCACCATCACCAAAGAGGGCATCCCGCTGATCCGTTACCGCACCCGCGACATCACCCGCCTGATTTCCGAACCCTGCGTCTGTGGGCGGACCCACAAACGCATCGAACGCCTCAGCGGGCGCAGCGACGACATGCTCGTCATCCGCGGCGTCAACGTGTTCCCCTCGCAGATCGAAAGCGTTCTGATCACCATCGAAGGGGTCGAACCTCACTATCAGCTGATTGTCGATCTCGAAGATAATCTCGATACCCTTGAAGTTCAGGTGGAGGTTAACGAAAAGACCTTCTCAGACGAGATCAAGGTGTTGCAGGATCTGTCCAATCGCATCCGCAAGGAAATCAAGGATCTTCTCGGCGTGACCTGCAAAGTGCGGCTCGTCGAACCCAAAAGCCTTGCCCGCAGCGAGGGCAAAGCCAAGCGCGTTATCGACAACCGGCCGCAGCGCTGAGTCCAGGTTCCAAACAGGGAAGGGGGAGACATGAAAGTCGAACAGATTTCCATTTTCATCGAGAATAAATCGGGACGGCTTGCCGAAGTGACCGATGTCCTCGGCAAGGCGGGGGTGAACATCCGTGCCCTGTCACTGGCGGACACCTCAGACTTCGGCATCCTGCGCCTGATCGTGGACAAAACCGATCAAGCGCAAAAAGCCTTGAAGGAAAAAGGCTTTACCGTCAATAAAACGGAAGTGGTCGCCGTGGAAGTTCCAGACCGCCCCTCCGGGCTGTGCGGGATTCTGCAGATCCTCGACTCGGCCGGGGTCAATGTCGAGTACATGTATGCGTTTGTCGAACGCTGCGGACAGAATGCCGTGATCATCTTCCGCTTCGATGACACCGAAGGCGCCATCCGCGTGCTGACGGAAAAAGGGGTTGCCGTGTTGGCCGGAGAACGTGTCTACTCCATGTAAAACCGCAATGTGCAGGAAAAGGCTTGTTGTATGATGATATGGGATCCCGACCGGGAATGCATGGCGCGTGCGCCCCTGGAAGCTCTGCAGCTTGAGCATCTGCAGACGACTCTTGAGCGGGTCTACCGTCATGTGCCGTGCTACCAGAAGAAGTTTCTCGAATACGGTGTCAGCCCGCGGGACCTGACCAGCCTGGCCGACCTTGCCAAATTTCCATTCACGACCAAAGAAGATCTGCGTCTTAACTATCCCTATGGGATGTTTGCGGTTCCCCTGCGGGATGTTGTGCGCATTCACTCATCATCCGGAACCACCGGCAAGCCGACGGTGGTGGGCTACACCCGCGCCGACCTCGACAATTGGACCGAGTTGGTGGCCCGCATGATGACCGCTGCCGGTGTCACCGCCGACGACATTGTGCACATTGCGTTCGGCTACGGGCTTTTTACCGGCGCCTTCGGCCTGCATTACGGCGCAGAGCGGATCGGTGCCTCGGTCATTCCCATCTCCAGCGGCAACACCGAAAAGCAGATCATGATCATGCAGGATTACCAGTCCTCCGCTCTCGTCTGCACCCCCTCCTATGCGCTCACCATCGCCGACCATCTTGGAAAAATGGGAATTGCTCCCGACAGCCTCAAGCTGCGCGTCGGTCTTTTCGGAGCCGAGCCCTGGAGTGAGGAGATGCGTCGCGAGATCGAGCAGCGCCTCGGCATACTGGCCACCGATAACTTCGGGCTCTCCGAGGTTATGGGACCGGGCATCGGCGGAGAGTGCGAATATAAATGTGGTATGCATATCGCCGAAGACCACTTTCTGGCGGAAATTATCGACCCTCAGACAGGAGAAATTCTACCGCCCGGCGCGGTCGGCGAGCTGGTGCTGACCACGCTGACCAAGCAGGCATTCCCCATGATCCGCTATCGGACGCGCGACATTACCCGCCTGCATTATGAAACATGCAAATGCGGCCGCACCACGGTTCGCATGGAGAAGACCCGCGGACGCTCCGACGACATGCTGATCGTCAAGGGCGTCAATGTCTTCCCCACCCAGATCGAAGAAGTTCTCTTCCAGGTGGAAGGGTGCGCCCCCCATTACCAGTTGGTTCTCGACAGGGAAGGGCACACGGATACCCTCGAGGTCCAGGTCGAGGTCAACGAGAAGATCTTCTTCGACGAGATGAAAAAACAGCGTGAATTTGTCGCCATGGTGGAAAAACGATTGGCTGCCACGCTCGGTCTGCGGGCCCGCGTCAAGCTGGTAGAACCCTCCTCGATTCCTCGCCACGAGGGCAAAGCCAATCGCGTCATCGACCGGCGCAAGGCGTGAATAATACACAGATGTTTTTGCTTGACATTTCTCACCCGATCCAACATAATTCCGACGCATTGGTTGACGGGGCGTAGCGCAGCCTGGTAGCGCACCTGCATGGGGTGCAGGGGGTCGGAGGTTCAAATCCTCTCGCCCCGACCAACTAAATCAAGCACTTAGGCCGATCTCTGGATCGGCCTTTTTGCGTTTTTGTCTCATTTTTTTATCCTGGTAGTCGTTGGGTAGTCGTTCGTACTTTGGTAGTTTCAGCCTCAAAAAAATGAGGCTCCAAATAAATCAGGAGCCTCTTACGAATTTCTATTTGTTGTCAAATGTTCGGCAAGACTCAGGCATCCTCTCTTGATGAGAGCCACTCCTGAAATTGCTCATCCGTCCAGGCTCTGGTGTTGGCCCCGAGTCTAATGCCCCGCGGGAATTCGCCTTTTTTATCCAATTATATAGCGTACTTCTCCGGATTCCGAGACACATGCAGATGTCCTTAACTCGCCAAATTTTTTCTCGGTTTTGGTTTGTTTTAACGCCCATTCAATAGCTCCTTTTAATTCTTTTTGTTAACAATGGGTCTCTCAATTGTAAATGCCTTTTCCCCGGCATTTTTCCACCAACAACAATCATGGTAATTCAAGCGATTGAACTTTTTACCCTCGAATAAGGCTTTATTTTAGCCCGGTTTATTCATGACCCGCATTCGAACCGACCGTGTTCATGACCATTTAGGGTTGTATGAACGCTCTTTGGACCTCTTTTTCGTTTCGGCGGTTGGAAATAAATGATTTCTGGGGGTTCTTTTCATCGTGCGCATGGCAATTTCACCGCCCGAAACGGCTTGCAAGGCGCACCTGTAGCGCCGATCTGCTGTTTTGGAGGTAAAATCGAGCAATTTAGGGGGGCGCAGCGTCAGTGCCGCAGTGGCATCAGTTGGATGT
>JAXHUR010000007.1:0-56702 GCA_034189505.1 Thermodesulfobacteriota bacterium
TGTTGAACACCAGCCCCGCGCCCCCCATGGAGCTGATGTAATTGCCCTGCCAACATGGCGAGAAACCAGTGACGACCAGGCGATTGGAACCGGGCAGGATGGAACCGGCAAAGATGCCCACACCGAAGTTGAGACTGCGATACTGGCGCGTCAGATGGATCCCCAAGTCCACTGGCCCGAAGTAGCGATCAAAGCCGTACCTTTTCATCCTGTAAAAACCGTTGGAGGCATCCACCATCAGCACACGCTGAAACATATTCATAAAGGTCACATCCCGCTTTGGAAGTTTGAAATCTGTTATAAAAAAAGAGCTTTAACACTGCGCCTCTCTTCTTCTCCAGCGCCTCTGCGTTAAACTTTCCCTGTCATGCAAATATAGCGTAAAATTAACCGAAAAACTTCTGATGTCAAATAGTTGCGATCATAGCACACATAATATCACGCCCCCCCATTCCTGATCTTGCAGATAGTTAAAACAGCAGCACTTCAAGGTGGAAGTTGACACGAATCAATCAATACCTGACTTGCGTCGTCAGCATTCTGTGATACCCATAAAAATAAAGGACACCGATAAAATAAGGACTTTGATCGCTAAGCACATCCGAACGGTGGAGATACTCGAAAGGAGGTGCCGAAAATGATCTGGAAGAAAACTTTGATACTCCTGATGCTCTGTCCGTCCCTCGCCTATGCGGGGTTTCTCGACAATGTCATCGACCAGACCAAAAAACTGGCAGAGGAGACCGTCAACAAAACCGTCGAAACCGTGACCGGCAACGAAAAGCAACCGGAGGGCACTGAGACAAATAACACGTCAAAGGCGACGGTTAAAAGCAGCGATCAGGACGTTTCCATCACCGACATCCCGACCACGCGCAGGCCCTCGACCTACCAGACTCTTTCCCTGGCCGGACTGCGCTATGACCAGAGCTGGCTGACAGAGGACAACCTGCTCAAGAGTACCCAAGCTTCCATCTCCTGCCAGCAATATTTTCGTAAACACAATCAGATACGAGGAACCGGGTGCATGGGTGAGTTTATCAGGGACACCCACACCGGACATCTCATAAAACTCGCGCCCCTCTTCAGCGATTCCGAGATTGATGGACGCAACCCGAAATTTGCGGCACAGGAATATAAGGACCGCATGAAGCCCGCGCTGCTTAAACTGGCCCAGCACCTGCCCCCTGAATTTGGCGATACGGTACGCTGGCGGGGCAGCTATGACTTCGATCAGGGGGTCTTGAATCTTTCCATTACCGGGTATGACCAATTACAGAGGAGCGTCCAGAACCGACTTCCAAAGCAAGCCCTGCATCTTGATCTCAGAAACCCCCGTCGACCCAACTTTGACGGGACCGCTGGCGAATATCACAAACTCAGAGTCGCGGTTCCTTATATCGGCGGCATCACGGCACTGGCTTTTGACCGGGATCTCAGCCAGGGGCGTATCGCCATGTCGGCGGCCGAGGCGGAAAAATTGTTCCAGGGTCTCAACAAAAACCAGATCACCAGCGGAACCGCGGTGGTTGAATTCCGTGTTGACGGCACGGCCGGCGAAGCGGCCCTCGCGACAGTGGAGCGGGTCCTTCTTCTGTCCACCGGTACGCAGGCATTCGACCTCGAAACGGTCAAGCCGTTCATGACTCTGCCGGCGTCGGCTTTTCCCAAGCTGGACGCCCCCAAACCCAAGAGTGAAGCAAAGGCGAAAAAAGCGCCCGTGGCGGCAGCCGCTGCAAAACCAGCGCAGGCCAAGCCTGAACCTGCTGCCACCAAGGAAAAAACTGGAGCGCATCACAGGGTTGAGACACGCAGTCCCTATGGCCCCGACTTGGTCGGTCTGCAACTGGGCATGACGCTTGAACAAGCCGACGGCGTGATCCGCGGTTACAAAAAACCGCGCGACGTGGTCAAGGGCTCCCCTCAGCCCCCCTTTGTCCAGGCACGCGGGTATCTCCTTGAACCGGGGGATGAAGCCATCACAGTCATCACCCTCAACTCACCGACAGGAGAACGGGTCGCGGGCTACGTCCGCTATGTTTACTTTGATCCGGCAAACCCGCCGACCCAGATTGCCATTGCATCTTCACTTGAAAAGAAATACGGCGCGCCGACCTATGCCTACGATGTCAAGGGGATGTTTGATCGTCACTGGCTCAGCACCTCGCAGGGCAAACCCATCACGGAACAATCCCAGAAGCCTGACAAATGTGAGAAGGCCGCCAGGTTGGATTCGGGAGCGAATACTTTTTCAAATGATCAGGGACGCCCCTACCTTTGGCATCTGCCTTGGCTTCCGGAGCGAGCGGCAGGGACTTTCTGGTCGATGAAACCGGGAGATCCGGATCGCTTCAAAAACCTCAACGAGTGCGGCCCGGCGCTGGTCGGCAAATACAGCGACAATTCCGGCCAACTCATCGGCCCGACCTTGAGCCTAGTGCTGTTCGACGGCCCCTGGATCATAGACGCAATGGCCAGCTACAACAAATCCCAGAAAGAACAGGGGGCCAAAGGCCTGAGCCTGTAATTGCAGAGTTACAACTTTAAAGAATAGGCAGGAACGCTCTCGGCCGCCGAGGTTGAGAGCGTTTTTGTTTGACCTTGGCGAACGTTTTTCCGGCATCATCTTTCTTCCCACAATTTCCCAGACACTTGACCCAGGTCAAGGCGCCTGTCATCTAATCTGGTAATCTGGCTGTAGCTCTCCACCATCTTCCGCAAGGAGGCCACATCATGAGTACCAAAATCCAGAGCAAAAAAAATGACTGGGGCAAAAAAACGCTCGGAGAACTAGTCACCGAAGATTACCGTCGTGCGGACATTTTTAAAAAACATGGCATGGATTTCTGCTGCGGCGGCGCCGTCACCCTTACAGATGCCTGCCGCAAAAACAACCTTGCCCTGAATAAAGTCGTCGAAGAGATCGAGCAGCTCGACAACGAACCAGCCCCCCGTGGCGAGAACTACGCGGCCTGGGATCTGTCGTTTCTCGCCGACTATATTGTTAATACTCATCACGCGTGGCTGCACGAGAACACTGAAAAAATCGTCGGTTACGCGCACAAGATCGTCGAGGTTCACGGCTCGCGCCATGCCGAACTCAAAGAGGTGGCTGCGCACTTTGACCGGATCGCCGAAGACCTCAAGGGGCATCTGCAGGAGGAAGAAGATCACTTTTTCCCGGCAGTCAAGAGACTGGAGGCAACCGGCAAGGCCGGCGAGTCACCAGATGACTCTGATCGGAGAACCGTCCAAAAAGATCTCGATCAGCTCTTGCGCGAGCACCAGGAAGTGGGCGACGCCGTCCACGAAATCCGGCGCCTGACCAGCGATTACGCCGTGCCGCAGGATACCTGCAATACCTATGCGCTGACATACCGTCTGCTCAAGGAATTCGAGGATGATCTGCACAAGCACGTTCACCTGGAGAACAACATTCTTTTTCCAAAAGCTTCTGCATTGCTGCAGCAAAGCTGAGACAACGTTCCAATGGAGGACAAGATGACGACCAAATTGCGACAGACCCTGATTCTGCCTGCCCTGCTGCTGGCCCTGACAATTTCACTGGCACCGGCGCAGGTTCAAGCTCACTGCGACACGCTGGACGGGCCGGTGGTCGAGGATGCGCGCAAAGCTCTGGCCACGGGCGATGTCACCCCGGTTCTGAAATGGGTGCACGCAGAGGATGAAAAACAGATTCGCGCGGTATTCGACCACACGACCGCAGTACGCGATCTGGGAGAAGAAGCTCAGGCGCTGGCCGATCGCTTTCTCTTTGAAACGCTGGTGCGCATCCACCGTGCAAGTGAAGGCGCTCCCTACACCGGCCTGAAGCCTGCGGGCAGCGTCGAGCCGGTCATCGCCAAGGCCGATCTGGCTTTGGAGCAGGCTTCCGTCGACAATCTGGTGAAAGCGATTCTCGCCCACACCGAGGAAGGAATTCGCGAACGCTTCAACCATGCGCTGGAAACCCGCAGACACGCCGATGACAGCGTGGCGGACGGGCGTCGCTACGTCGAGGCCTACGTCGAGTATGTGCACTACGTTGAAGGGATCGCGCAGGTGGTGCACGGAAAAGCTCACCACGGCGGAGAAGAGTCGGCGGCCGGGCATGCCCACTGATCCTGACTTATCATGAAAAAACGCGGGCCCCTGTCAGCGGAGCCCGCGTTTTTTATTTGTCACCCTTTAGTTTTCTTCGATGATTTTCCCCCAAGGAGTTGGAAATGATACGTGCATTTCTTTTGTTACTGATTTTTTCGCTGGCCACAGCCTCCACGGCATTGGCCATGCCGGCGATCAACTGCCATTGCTTTCAGGATCGGGCGTTTGACCCGGCAAAACCTTCGGCAGCGGATCAATACTACCTGGCTACCACTCAGAACCGTCTGCTGGCGGCGGTATTCGATCAACCCCGCCGCAACATCGTCATGGCGAAGCAGAAAGGGACAGATGGAGATGATTTGTGGGTCGCCTACCGTGTCAGTGCCGAAACAGACCTCCGCCTCAACGACCTCCTGCGGGAGAAGAAAGCGCAGGGGGCCTGGCTGCCGATACTGAAAGCATACAATGTTTCCTTGACGCAATCTGACTCTGTATTGTCCAACGATTCAAGCGAACTGGCACGCCTGGTTTCCACCGAAGTTCTGGTCGGACAGGGGTTTGCCGATCATGAAACTATTGAGTCGCTGTATGCCGCCGGAGCAGGACAGAAAGAAGTGATCTGCGCCACTCTTCTGGCTTCAGTCAGCGACAGAAGCGCCGGCGAAATTCGACAGTCGGTGACCCAGGGGCTCTACAGCTGGGGGCAGGTCTTCTCCGATCTCGGTCTGACCTCAGATCTCGACGCTTCCTTCGAACGCATGCTGGCCGGGATCACCCCTATCGGAACCCCTTAAAACCGGCGGATCAGGAAAAAGACTCCAGTCCCAGACCATACTGCTCCCAACGAAAACGCCCCCTGCGGGCGAGCCGGTCAGGGGGCGAAGTGAAGGCTCCGTTATTCGTGGGCAACAGGGGTGTCGAATTCATAACCGCAGGCCGGGCACTTGACCTTGACATTTTCTTTCTGAGACGACGGTGTTGCGCACCCAACCAATCCCGCGGTGAAAAGGACAACAACAAGCAGACACATCATGCGTTTCATTTTTCGATCCTCCTTAGGTTGTCATCAGGTCATTTCCAAAATCCTGCCGTACACTATACCAGAGGGTAGAGATCATGCAGTCACTGCCCGGCAGAAAAATTTCATCAACGATTCAGGAGTCCTTGAACTGCGGGGAGCGTTTTTCGAGAAACGCACCCATCCCCTCTTTCTGATCGTGAGTGGAGAAGCACAAACCGAATAAATCAGCCTCCAGTTCCTGGGCGCGTGCAAGGTCCAGCTCCATTCCATGATGCACCGCTTCCTTACTCAGCCGGGTGACCACCAGACTGCGTTTGGCAATCTTTGCGGCCAGCCCCCGGGTCTGCTCCATCAACTCACTCTGGGGAAAAACCTTATTGACCAGCCCGATGCGCCAGGCTTCCCGGGCATCGATCATTTCGCCGCTGAGAATCATCTCAAGGGCCCGCCCCTTGCCGATCAGGCGCGGCAGACGCTGGGTGCCGCCCCAGCCGGGGATGATGCCGATATTGACTTCGGGCTGTCCGAAGCGTGCATTTTCACTGGCAACGCGCAGGTCGCAGGCCATGGACAGCTCGCAGCCGCCGCCCAGCGCATACCCGTTGACCGCCGCAATGACCGGCTTGCTGCAGCGCTCGATCGTGTTGAGGACATCTTGCGCCAGCAGCGCCGACTCGCGTCCCGCCAGGGGACCGAAATCCCGCATGGCGGAGACATCCCCACCGGCGATAAACGCTTTTTCGCCGGCGCCGGTGATAATGATCACGCGCACCCGGTCATCGGCACCGAGCTCAATAATATTTTTCTTCAGCGCCTCGAGGACATCGACGGAGAGCGCATTCATCACCCTGGGTCGATTGACGGTCAGAGTTGCGATCGAATCGCTGATGTCCAGCAGCAGTTGATCTTCCATCTTTTCCTCCTGTTTATTGATCCAGATTGACGATCGTTCGTCCCTGGTGTTCACCTTTGAGCATCGCATCAATTCGCTCATCGAGGCCATCAAGAGAACACTCATCAACCGACTGATCGAGATGCGCGGGGCGCCACTCGGCGGCAAGTCTGTTCCAGACATTCAGCCGCAACTCCGGCGGGCACTGAACCGAATCGATGCCGAGCAGGCTCACGCCGCGCAGAATAAAGGGGAAGACATTGATGGGCAGATCGGGTGACCCGACCAGTCCGCAGCAAGTCATGGTACCGCCGTACCGCGTCGCTTTAAGAGCAGCAGCCAGCATCTCGCCGCCGACCACATCGACCCCCCCGGCCCAGCGCTCCTTCATCATGGGCCGCTCGGCGCCTTCAGTCACCTGTTCACGGGAAACGACCTCAGCTGCACCGATTTTTTTCAATTCATCGATCGCGGCGGGTTTGCCCGAAGCGGCGACTACCCGGTATCCCAAACGGGCAAGAATGCTGACCGCAATACTGCCGACTCCTCCGGTCGCGCCGGTCACCAGCACCTCGCCGGAGTCGGTATGCACCCCGGACTGTTGCATCTTCAATATCGAAAGCCCTGCAGTGAGGCCGGCGGTCCCCAGGACCATGCTCTCACGCAGGCTCAGCCCCTCCGGGAGAGGCAAAGCCCAGTCACAGGGGATGCGGATGTATTGTCCAAAGCCCCCGGAGGTGTTCATCCCCAGATCGTAGCCCGTCACCAGCACCTGGTCTCCGGCCTTGAAGCGTCCGCAGCTGCACTCCACCACCTCGCCGGCGGCATCGATCCCTGGGGTATGGGGGAAATTGCGTGATACCCCTTTGTTGCCGATGGCGGACAGGGCATCTTTGTAATTTAGCGAGGAGTAGCGCACCCGCACCAGCAGATCGCCCTCGGGCAGATCGCTGAGGGTGCGTTCGCCGATGCGGCGGCTGAATTTTTTTGGTTCCGTTTCTTCAATGATCATCGCTTTGAAGGTCTGATCCGGCATTATGGCATCCTCCCGTGTTTGGAATTTGAAATTTACACACTGTACAGCGCAGGTCCCTGATGACGCAACAAACATGCTATCAAAAATAAAACATTGTTACAGGTCTTTATGTATGATTTTTTGAAAAATCTCCGTATTCATTCCCCTCACAGACTCTCCAAATTCCCAGGGTGCGGCGGTTGAGTAATGCGATCACCGTTTGAGCCGCAGGCGAGTTTGTGAACGCAAACGATGCCGCCGTATCCTGCGGTTCATGCTGAGCAGGCATAAAGTCCTCAGCGCTCGTTTGGACCCATTGGGAACGTTCACTCTCAATCGAAACTTGGCGCCCTGGAAATAAGAGGTTACAATCAGCGCCGAACCTTTTTCTGCAAATCATCTCAAGGATCACGGCATGAAGCTGGCTGCAAAAATCGCCCTGTTCATATGGATCGGCATCATCCTGGTCATCAGCATCGACGCCTACCTCTCTTTGCGGCGTAACCTGGAAACATTTCGCGGCGACATGATCCGCGACGCCCGTCAATACGGCAGCATCGTACAGGGGGTCACGGCCTCGCTGTGGCAGGAGCGCGGTGGCAGCGAGGCCTTCAACTTTCTGCGCGAGGCTGCCCGGGAAAGCCACCCCATGCGCATCCGGCTGGTTCTGCCCAATGCTCCTCCCGGCGACCCCCGTGCCCCCATGGTGGGCAATCTTGGACCGCGCGCATTGCGCCCCGGCGCGGAAGTTGTAGTGGAAGCGCCGCAGATCGGTGATGAGGGCCTTCTGGTGACCTACCGACCCATTGTCGTCAACGATGAGATCAAAGCACTGCTCGAAATTGCCCAACCAATGACCGAGTTGCGCGAGTACGCCAATTCAGCTTTGTGGCGCGCGGCAGCGCTGCTGGCCAGCTCTCTTGCAGCCAGCGGCGTGCTGATTCTGATCGCGGGAATCCATCTGGTAGGGCGTCCCCTGCAGAAACTGATGGACAAAACCCGCCGCATCGGCAGCGGCGACTTCGGGACCCCTCTGAAGCTGAAAGGACGGGGAGAGTTGACCACACTGGCCGAAGCCCTCAATCAAATGTGCGACCAGCTTGCCCTTTCCCAACGCCAGATCCGGGAAGAGAGCGAGGCCCGGGTGGCCGCCCTTGAACAGCTGCGCCATGCTGAACGCCTCGCCACCGTAGGGCGCCTGGCGGCCGGCATGGCCCATGAACTGGGGACACCGCTCAACGTGGTGTCGGGCCGTGCCCAGATGATTGCTTCCGGCGACCTCTTACCGGCCGAAGCAGCACGCAATGCCACCATCATCTCCGAGCAGGCCCGCCGCATGACCACGCTGATGCGGCAGCTGCTGGATTTTGCCCGGCGCGGCTCCACCCGACGGGAACCGACCTCGCTGGAGCATCTGGTGCGCGGCGTGCTGAACCTGCTTGCTTCCAGCGCGGCCAAGAAAGATGTCTCCCTGGGAATGCACGCAGACCCCGAATTGCCGCAGGTGGCGGTCGATCCGGCCAAAATGCAGCAGGTTGTCACCAACCTGATACTCAACGGCATCCAGGCCACTCCCAGGGGAGGAAGGGTTGATGTGGAATTGAGTTACCTTAAAGCAGGCGAAACCAACGGCATGCAGAATGACACCGCAAAGATCGTGGTCCAGGACACCGGTCCCGGCATCCCGCCGGAAAATCTTGATCAATTGTTCGAGCCGTTTTTCACCACCAAGGATGTCGGAGAGGGTACCGGCCTGGGCCTCTCGATTGTGTACGGCATCGTGGAGGAACACGGCGGCCGGATCGAGGTCGCCAGCCCGCCCGGAGAAGGAGCCCGCTTTACACTATACCTGCCCTTTGAGGCCGCGCAATGAGGGGGCGCATCCTCATCGTCGATGATGACCGCGAGATGTGCGGCATGCTGGAAGAGTCCCTGGTCCGGCGGGAGTTTCAGGTGGAGTGGCATCTGCGCGCCGAAGCGGCCCTGGAGCAGATCCATCAGCAGGATTTCGATGTGCTTCTGACCGATCTCAATCTACCCGGGATGGATGGTCTTGAGTTGTGCCGCCGGGTTATCGAGGCGCGTGACGACCTTCCGGTGGTTGTCATCACCGCGTTCGGCAGCCTGGAAACCGCCGTGGGAGCGCTGCGAGCCGGCGCCTATGATTTCGTCACCAAGCCGGTGGATCTCGATCTGCTGGTTTTTGCCCTCGAGCGGGCGATTAAGCAGCGCCGCCTGCAGCAGCAGGTCCGCGTGCTGCGTGAATCGGTGCGGCGCGAACAGCCCTTTGATGACCTGCTGGGGCAGAGTCGTATCATGCAGGAACTCTACGATCAGCTCAAACGCCTGGCGGAGCTCGACGTCACCGTTCTGATCACCGGCGAAAGCGGCACCGGCAAGGACCTGGCGGCCCGAGCCCTGCATAATCGCGGCCTCCGAAGGGGCGGACCCTTTGTGGCCGTCAACTGCGCGGCGCTGCCGGAAAATCTTTTGGAAAGCGAACTGTTCGGCCATGTCAAGGGTGCCTTTACCGGCGCAGGAGAGGCGCGGGCAGGGCTTTTTCAGCAGGCCCGCGGCGGAACCCTGTTCCTCGACGAAATCGGTGAAGTGCCCCTCAATCTGCAGCCCAAGCTGCTGCGCGCCCTGGAGCAGCGCAAGGTGCGACCGGTGGGCGCAACACAGGAGGTGACGGTGGACGCACGCTTCGTCACCGCCACCAACCGTGATCTGGAACAGGACGTCGCGGATGGCCGCTTCCGTGAGGATCTCTACTATCGGCTCAATGTCGTTCCAATCGAGATGCCCCCGCTGCGCGCCCGGGGCACCGACATTCTGCTGCTGGCCGAACATTTCGCGTCCCAATGCGCCAAGCGCTTCGACAAAAAGGTCACGGGCCTTTCTCAGCCTGTGGCGGAGAAGCTTCTCTCCTACTCCTGGCCCGGAAACGTACGGGAACTGCGCAACGCCATGGAACGGGCGGTCGCCCTGACGCGATTCAATACCCTGGCGGTTGGAGACCTGCCGGACCGGATCCGCGACAGTCAGCCCGGCCCCATGGCAACCGACCTGGCAGGCCCCGGCGAACTCCCCTCGCTGGCGGAGGTGGAGCGCCGCCATATCGACCGTGTTCTCGAGGCCGTCGAAGGCAACCGCACACTGGCGGCTCGAATCCTTGGGCTCGACCGCAAGACACTGTACCGGAAACTGCGCTCCAAAGAAAAATAATCAGAGCATAAAGCTTGATGCTGGGGCATTCTGCCTCGACGGGGCGGATTGCCTCGACCGAAACACACCCTAACCTACCGATTTAAAACAAATTCAATCTTGGCACAAGCGATGCTTTCATCTGGATAAAGTCGTTATCAAACACAAGGAGGAGAGCGCATGGTGAGCGCCCCGGACCGTCCCATTCATACAAAGAACACGAGTCGCCCCCGAATTTTATTGGCTGAGGACGACGGCGAAATGCGGGAGATGCTCTCGTTTGTTCTCTGGCGCGAAGGATATGCGGTGGAGTCAATCACCGATGGGGCAAGCCTTCTGCAGCGCCTCGACGAAGCCGCCTCTTCAGATGCGATCGACTGGGATCTGGTGATTTCCGACATCCGCATGCCCGGCATCACCGGCATGGAAGTGCTGGAATATCTGAAGGCCCGCGGAAATCTGCCGCCATTGATGCTGATCACCGCTTTTGGTGATGAGCAGACCCACGAGCTGGCCCGACGCCTGGGTGCAGTGGCCCTGCTCGACAAGCCTTTCGACCTTCAAGATCTGATGTGCCGGGTTCGACGGGTCATTTTGCCCCATCCGGAAAAAAACGATTATAATTTAGAGAAACCGACAGAATACAATGGAGGATGATGCCATGAAAAATTGTGCAACCCACTTTATCCCGGTCAACTCTCAGCGCATACTGCAGGGGCTTGCGATGCTTCTCCCCCTCATGCTGCTGGCCCTGTTGCTGGCACCCGGACCGGCATCGGCACAGGAATCCGGCCTTGAAAGTCTGCGCAACACCGGTGAAGCCTTTCGGTCGGTCGCTAAAAAGGTTTCTCCAGCCGTGGTCAACATTCAGGTCGAAAAAGTCGCGTCTGAACGAGAAATTCCTTTCCCTTTCGGGGGGCAGAGCCCCTTTGGCGATGACTTTTTCCGCCGCTTTTTCGGCATCCCCATGCCGGAAGGACCGGGACAGGATCCTCACGGGAGAAAGCCGAGTCCGCGACTGCGCTCCCAGGGCTCTGGTTTTATTGTCACCCCTGACGGCCTGATCCTGACAAACAACCATGTCGTAGAAGACGCGGACAAAGTCAATGTCACGCTGACTGATGGACGTAGCTTCTCTGCTGAAGTGATCGGAGCCGACCCGGCTTCCGATGTCGCTGTCATCAAGATCGAGAGCAAGAAGGATCTTCCCTTCATCCCTCTGGGAGATTCCGATGCTCTGGAAGTCGGCGACTGGGTGCTGGCAGTGGGCAATCCCTTCGGTCTGTCCAACACGATCACCGCCGGAATCGTCAGCGCCAAGGGACGCAGCAGCGTCGGCATCACCGATTACGAGAATTTCATCCAGACCGACGCCGCCATCAATCCCGGCAATTCCGGCGGGCCGCTGGTCAACCTGCAGGGTGAGGTTGTGGGCATGAATACCGCAATCTTCACCCGCAGCGGAGGCTACATGGGGATCGGCTTCGCCATCCCGGTCAACATGGTCAAGCATATTCGCGACCAACTCATCGACAGCGGCAGCGTCAGCCGAGGATACATGGGGGTCATGATTCAGGACCTGACACCTGAACTGGCTGAAAGCTTCGGACTCGAAACCAGCAAGGGCGTCCTGATCTCCCAGGTCACCAAGGACAGCCCGGCTGAAAAAGCCGGCCTGCGCCAGGGGGATATCGTCATCGAATTTGCTGGTGAGCCGGTGGACAGCGTCGGCCCCTTCCGCAACCGGGTCGCGCTGAGTCCTCCGGGCTCTGAACAGAAAATGACCATCCTGCGCGACGGCAAGCGCAAAACCATCAAGATCACGCTCGGCACTCTGCCGGATGAACGGGCAACCACCCAGAGCCACCCGGCTGAAGTCGATGAACTGGGGCTGACCGTTCAACCGCTGACCGAAGAACTGGCCCAGCGTTTCGGTTACACCGACGTGGAAGGCGTGATCGTGACGCAGGTGGCCCCCGGCTCCATTGCCGCCAGCGCCAGGATTCGCCCAGGGACCCTGATCCAGGAGGTGAATCAGCAGAAGGTCACAACGCCGGCCGAGTTTCACGAAGCCATGAAAAAAGGTAGCAAAGACACCGTGCTGCTGCTGTTGCGTCAAGGCGAAGCCATCCGTTATGTCGCCCTGCGACGCAACTAAAAGGAGAACAACTCCTGAAATCTGCACGCACGCTCACATAAACCTCCTGCTATTGGCGGGCCGATCCAGGCCCGCCTCTTTTTTATGCTCCCCCAAAGAATTCAGTGATGGTGCCCTTCGGTTCTGTCGAACGTTTCTGCGGATGCAGCATCTACTGATGCTTTCGCAAAAAAGCATCAATGTCGATGGCTAAGCAAAAAGCGCCAAATGCAAGGCGCGCGATTGTCGAGCAATGAGGCGTACTTACGTACGTCGAAGCAGCGAGAGCAATTGCAGCAACGCAGCAGTTGGTGAGTTTTTGCGACGCCATCATCTACTGAGTCATCGAAAATAATCAATCGTTCAGGTGGCAGGGATTTTCGAGAAGATAGTTGAGGACGAAGATGGTTTCATCTTCCGCGGTGATGCGGCCGTCGCCGTCAAGGTCGTAGGGAGAGGCCGCGTTGCTGTGCAGCGCTGCCCAATCCGCCTCACCAACCGTCCCGTCGCCGTCGAAGTCGACATTGCGCTGTGGCGTCGACCACACCGGGAAGTTCTGTATCTGTCCGGCGGTATAAAGGAAAATACGCGCGTCCAGCGCCCCCTCGTGCACCACCGCTGAGAGCACCCATTGCCCTTGCGCATTGCGGGCAAATCGCTCGAGACGCAGATCGGACAGCGCGATATCCGGCTTTTCCCCCCCTGGGATTTTTTCAGAAATAAACTGGACGCGCTGATTGCCGTCGGCAACTACCAGGTTCGGGCGCTGTGAAGAAGAAGAGACATGGCGGCATAACCGCTCGGCGATCTCCCGCAGGGAAACCCGCGCGGGGCTGCCCCGGACTATTTCCAGAGCTCCGGCATGTTTTGCGATCTGTGCAGGAGCAGAACCGGACGACGAGCCGGACCGCGAAGGAGTAACGGCGCGCGCGGGGGGCATTGTTCTGCGCCCGCCCCCGACCGGTGTTTGAATTTGAGGCTCGCTCATTCGCCGGCGTGTCGGAAAATCGGGGGGAACAAGCGGAACCTCAGGCGCAGATGCGGGCGGTTCATCCAGGCTCTCTGAAGGAGGGGCTGTTCGAGCCGTCTCGCTGCTGCCGGGCGCTTCGTCGCCCCGCAACGGTCCGAAACGCAGGCCGTCTTCGGCATGAAGCGTCCCGGAGAGCCCCCCCCCGGACGCCAGCATTAAGAAAAAAATGACTAAAAAGCGCACGCTGTTCATGCCGCGGATTATACCCTTCAGATCACTTTGCCATAAAGGATAAATGTTGGAAAATAAATTTTCCCGATCGCGATCGCATTGAATCAGCAGGGCACCAAGCGCGATATAGGCTAGGCGCGCCGGCTGAAATATGGTATGTCATAAAACCCGCGAAACACAGACTTCGGTCAATTTCTTTTTCTTCCACGATAGAAAAGCATTTGCGCAGGACGGAAATCAATGAACGCAGCCATTCGCTCCAGACGGATATTTATATTGACCGCGATCCTCTCCCTGATCGCCCTGCCAATCGCCTGGTACTACTTTACACAGGATTATACCGTACCCGGCAAAGAAAATGAGCGCGGAGACTTTATCGAATTCAAGGTCAGCGATGTGGGGTTCGGCGCCAGCAATTCCTTCACCCTGACCGCCTATGTACATCAACCGGATGCACCCCCTGTCAAATTGGGCCCCGTCGCCGGTTTTGGCAACCGCCAGATGGTCGCCATGTTCACCGACAGCGGAAAATGGCTGGACGACTCTCATTACCGTGCGCGCATTGCAGACTTCCAGGTTGATATCCGGAATAAAAACGGCGTCTGGGAGATGAACAAGCAGCGTGTGACTGAGCCCTGATCCATTCAAATATCACATTAAAGCGGGCAATCCGCATCATGCCTTCAATCTTTCAGCATCACATCGAAGTCCCGCAGAGCGCCATCGACGCCAACGGCCATGTCAACAACGTCTCTTACGTGCAGTGGGTGCAGGAGGCAGGATGCAGCAGCCAAGCACTCCAGCGCGCAGGCGACGGCAAGGAGATCGCCTGCGCCCAGGCCGAGTGGGAGTACGTCGCTGCAGGCAGCAGCGGCCGTCCCTGCGCATCCCTCCGGAGGTCAGCAGCGCATTCACACTGGTTTCCCCCGACGAAGAACCCTGATCGATACTCTCGATTTACCCCGAAATCACCATGCCGGGGATTTTTTTGATTTACATCAAGGAAATGCAACGCCACCGGCGCGACACTCGGCGCGTTCTGCATTTTCGATTCGACCTGATTCACAGTTATTCCTGGAGATTTTTCTATGTTCCAAACCCTGCTCCCGCGTGACGCCCGCGCCTTTCGCATCCTGGTCCAATGGGCCTTTTTCGCCTGGATCATTTATCTGGGCGTGCGTTTCTGGTTTTTTGTCCGCCACTTCGAATCGGGCGGAGCAACCGCCTATATGTCGCGCCCACCAGGGATCGAGGGATTTCTCCCTATCGGCGCGCTGATCAGCCTCAAGCACTGGGTGACAAACGGCATCGTCGATCACGTGCACCCGGCAGCGCTGGTTCTATTTCTGACCTTTGTCGCCATGGCGTTTTTGGCGCGCAAGTCGTTCTGCTCCTGGCTGTGCCCGGTGGGAACCCTGTCGGAAGGATGCTGGAAGCTGGGCGAACGCATTTTCGGGCGCAACTTTCAGATCTGGCGCCCACTCGACATCGCCCTGCGAGGACTCAAGTACGCCCTGCTGGCCTTTTTTGTCAAAATCATCCTGATCGACATGCCTGCCCAGGCCATCGGCGGCTTTCTGCGAGCTCCGTACTGGGCCATCAGCGACGTGAAGATGCTTCACTTCTTCACCAACATGTCGCTCACCGTCATGGTGGTACTTGTTGGGCTGGCAGGCATTTCTCTGCTGTACCGTAACTTCTGGTGCCGCTATCTCTGCCCCTATGGTGCGCTGCTGGGGCTGGCCAGCCTGTGCAGTCCCATGGCGGTCAGGCGAGACACTGAAGCCTGCATCGGCTGCAGCAAGTGTACGCGCGCCTGTCCGTCACGCATTGACGTCGAGAAGAAAAGCACCGTCATCAACGTCGAATGCACCGGCTGCCTGAGCTGTGTTTCAAGCTGCCCGACCGAAGCGCTGTCGATGAAGCCGCCCTTCTACCGCCGCTTTCTTCCCTCATGGAGTTTCGCGGCGCTGGTACTGGCGCTGTTTTTCGGCGGCGTCGGCTTCGGCATGCTTACAGGCCACTGGCAGACTTCGCTGGGATATCAGGACTACATACGACTGGTCCCCATGGCGCGCATGATGGGATATTGAGCGCAAAATAGAATCATGCTATATCCAAAGGCCGGAACGCAGAAACAAGCGTTCCGGCCTTTTTACACAAAAAAGACACCGCGACCGCGCCACCCTTTTGGAACCGACTCGATTATGCCCATCCTCTTTCCGGAACTTCCCGATGAATTTCTCAGCCTGTTGAACGAAGTTCTTCCCCCGGCGCACAAGGATGCAGCGCTTGTTTCCTTCACCCGCGAAAAACCGGTTTTTTTCCGCGTCAACACCCTGAGGATCACCGCTGAGCAGCTCCAGCGCCAATTGGAATCCGACAACCTCTGGCCCCGTCCCGTCCCCTGGCTCTCCGCAGCTTACAGCCTGCCTGTCGCTGACAAAAGGGCACTGACGAAAACGGAGGCTTGCCAGAAGGGGTTTTTCTATATCCAGAATCTTTCGAGCATGCTGGCGCCCTGGGTCCTTGATCCTCAGCCGGGGGAGACGATTCTCGATCTGGCGGCGGCTCCGGGGGGTAAGTCGACGCAGATCGCGGCGCTGATGAAAAATGAAGGAAGGCTGTCGGTGGTGGAGGCAGTCAAGCCGCGCTTTTTCAAGCTCAAGGCCAACCTGGACCAGCAGGGAGTGGAGATTGCCCGCATGTTTCTGATGGACGGCCGAGCGGTAGGACGCAAGTGCCCGCAGATGTTCGACCGCATCCTTCTTGACGCGCCCTGCTCGTCCGAGGCCCGCTTCTCACGGCTCGACCCGGAGAGCTGGGCACACTGGAGCCCCCGCAAAGTCAAGGAGATGGCCCGCAAGCAGAAAGGCCTGATCGCTTCGGCCTGGACCTCCCTCAAGCAGGGAGGCATGCTGCTGTACTGCACCTGCTCGTTTTCGCCGGAGGAGAACGAACTGATCCTCGATCGACTGCTGCGCCGCGTCGGGGATGAAGCACAACTGGAAGAGATCACCCTGCCCATCGAAAATACCCAGCCCGGCCTGACCCGCTGGCGGGACAAAACACTGCATCCCGATCTGTGCAAAGCGGTGCGGATTCTTCCCGATGAAATGATGGACGGATTTTTCCTCGCCCTCATCCGCAAGGCCGCGTCCTAGATCCTCATCCCACTCTTCTTGGTCATAGCTCCTCCCCCCAGCGGGGGGAGGCTGGGAGGGGGGAGGCTACCCCACGCAATCCAATTGCTTCCTTACCCTTCCAGAGCCTCCAGCTCCTCCCAACGCGCGTAGCCCCGCTCCAGCTCCCGGGCAATCTGCTCCAGTCGCTTCTGCAGCTGCGCCACTTCCTCGCCGTGGTCGCGGTAGAAATCCGGATCCGCCATCCGCTCGTGGATGGCGGCCTGTTCGGCCTCCAATTCTTCGATGCGTTCCGGCAAGGCTTCAAGCTCGCGTTTTTCCTTGAAACCGAGCTTGCGGGGACGATCGCGCCCGGGGCGCTGCGGCTGGCGCTTTTCGGCGGATGCCTGCGGTTTCTGTTCTTCGGCCTCAACCTGCTCTGCCCGCTGCCGCTGCCAGTCCTCGAAGCCTCCGACATATTCGCCGACCCGCCCTTCGCCTTCAAGCACGAGAGTGCTGGTCACCACATTGTCGAGAAAGGCGCGGTCATGGCTGACCAACAGCACGGTACCGGAGAAATCAACCAGCAGCCCCTCCAGCAGTTCCAGTGTTTCCAGGTCGAGATCGTTGGTCGGTTCGTCCAGCACCAGCAGGTTGGCCGGCCGCGTGAACAGCTTCGCCAGCAGCAGACGGTTGCGCTCGCCGCCGGAGAGAGTGCGCACCGGCGAGCGGGCACGTTCCGGCGGGAAAAGGAAATCGCGCAGATAACCGATGACGTGCTTGCGCTGGCCGTGGATCTCCACCCAGTCGTTGCCTTCGGCGATATTGTCCTGCACGCTCCTGTCTTCATCGAGCTGGCCGCGGTGCTGATCGAAATAGGCTATTTCCAGGTTGGTACCGAGTTTGACGCTCCCCTCATCAGGCTCGAGTCGCCCGAGCAGCAGCTGCAGCAGGGTGGTCTTGCCTGAACCGTTGGGGCCGATGATGCCGACTTTATCGCCCCGCAGGATAGTCGTGGAAAAATCACGGATGATCGGCTGCCCCGTCCAGGCGTAGGAGATGTGTTCAGCCTCGATCACCCGCCGGCCGCTGCGCTCGCCCTGCTGCACCGCCAACTCTGCAGTGCCGGAGCGTTCGCGGCGGGCGCGACGCTCCTCGCGCATCTGCCGCAGAGCCCGCACGCGGCCCATATTGCGGGTGCGCCGCGCCTTGATCCCCTGACGGATCCATTTCTCTTCCTGGGCCAGCTTCTTGTCGAATTCGGCCGCCTGCTTCTCTTCCGCCTCCAGTTGCTCTTCCCGGCGCTGCACATAGGTGTCGTAATCGCACTGCCAGCTGGACAATTGCCCGCGATCGAGTTCGACGATGCGGGTCGCCACGCGGCGCAGAAATGACCGGTCATGGGTGACGAACATCAGCGCCTTGTCGCGCCGCACCAGGAAATCCTCCAGCCAGGCGATGGTCTCCAGGTCGAGATGGTTGGTAGGCTCGTCGAGCAGTAGCAGATCCGGATCGGAGACCAGCGCACGCCCCAGCATGACGCGGCGCTTCACCCCGCCGGACAGGTGGGCGAACGCAGCATCGCCCTCGAGCTTCAGGTGGCGGATGACCTGCTCCACCACCTGCTGCATCTGCCAGCCGCCCGTTTCCTCGATCCGCTTCTGAAGCTGCGCCAGCCGCTCCATGAGCGCCGGATCGGTGGAGGACTGCAGTGATCGACTCACCTGGTGGAATTCGTCCAGCAGCGCCGCCTGCTCCCCCAGACCGGAAGCGACGATGGAAAACACCGTCCCCTCCAGATCCGCCGGGATATCCTGCGTGACCAGGGCGGTGCGCAAACCCTGGCGGCACATGATGGCGCCGCTGTCGGGCGGCAGGTCGCCATTGAGAACGCGCATCAAAGTGGTTTTGCCGGCGCCGTTGCGCCCAAGCAGGCAGAGCCGCTCGCCGTCGAGGATGGTCAGCTCGGCGCCGTCCAGCAGCAGCGGACCGCCGAAAGCGAGGGAAATATTTTTTACGGTCAGAAGAGACATGCAGAAACCTGTTTCGTCATCAGACGGCTGATGCCGCCGTTAAAAAGGGAAAAAACAGCTTACCGCAAGAGATGCATCCCTCCAAAAGGAAATTTCCCTGCCGATCCCCATCCGCCGAATCCTGTTCTGCGGTAGACATTGACGACATCTACGCTATATTTTCCCAAAGAACCGAAATAAGGCAGAACCAAAGGAGATTATCATGAGCGTAAAGATCAACATTATCTTTTACAGCATGTACGGACATGTCTACCAGATGGCGGAAGCTGTCGCCAAAGGGGCGCGCCGTTATCAGGGCGCGGAAGTCAACCTCTATCAGGTTTCAGAGCTGGTCCCGAAGGACGTCCTCGAAAATTCCGGCGCCCTCAAAGCGAAGGAAACTTTCGCTCATATCCCCACCGCAACCCTTGATCATCTGGAAAAAGCGGATGCCCTGATTTTCGGCACGCCGACCCGTTTCGGCAACATGTGTGCTCAGATGCGCAACTTCCTGGATCAGACCAGTGGGCTGTGGCTCAAGGGGGCACTGGTTGGCAAAGTCGGCAGCGTGTTCGCCTCCACCGCCTCTCAGCATGGCGGACAGGAGACCACCATCACCAGTTTTCACACCACTCTGATGCATCATGGCATGATCATCGTCGGCGTTCCCTACACGGAGCAGCGCCTGCTCAATATGGATGAAATCACCGGCGGCACTCCCTACGGCGCCAGCACCCTGGCGGATGGCGACGGCTCGCGTCAGCCGAGCGAAAACGAACTCGCCATTGCCCAGGTCCAGGGCCTCCGGGTTGCCGAAATCGCTGCGAAGCTTAAAAGCTGAATTATTCAAAAAAGGAGGGCAGCATGTGTGATAAGGACAAAAAGGATTCATGCCCCCACACTGCCGGCATCAACAGACGCGGATTTCTTACCACAGTAGGCATCGGTGCGGCGGCAGTGGCCGTTTCCGGGAGGGTGAACGCCCCCGCCACGGCGGGCGCGCAGGAGATCACCTCCGACGACATGGTCCGCATTACCCTGAACATCAATGGCCGCAAGCACCGGCTGCTGGTAGAGCCGCGCTGGACGCTGCTCTATGTCCTGCGCGACCGAATGGGAATGACAGCCACCAAGGTCGGCTGCGAACGCGGCGAATGCGGCGCCTGCACGGTGCTGATCGACGACCGCCCCCGCTATGCCTGCATGACGCTGGCCTTGGAAGCCGAAAATCAGCGCATCACCACGCTGGAAGGGCTGATGAAGGGCGAGGAACTGGGCACCACCCAGCAGGCCTTTCTCGATCATGATGCCTATCAGTGCGGCTACTGCACACCGGGACAGATCATGTCCGCAGAGGGGCTTCTGCGCGCCACTGCCAACCCGACGCGGGAGCAGATCGCTGAAGCTCTCAGCGGCAACCTGTGTCGCTGCGGCGCCTACGTCCATATTTTCGATGCGGTCGAGACCGCCGCGCAGAAAAGAAAAGCCTGATCCTTGTTCAGCACCCCGGAACCATGTCAAGGGAGACAGCTATGAGTGATGACCATCAAGATCTTTATTATACGCAGGATATCCCCGTACCTGAAACCCCGGCGCCGAACGCCGAACCCGCGCCTTGGAATAAGACCAACATCATCGGCAAACGGCTGCCCCGGGTCGACGGCTATGAGAGGGTCAGCGGCACCGCGGTCTACCCGTCCGACCTGTCTCTGCCGCGCATGATCCACGGGGCGGTGGTGCGCTGCCCGTATCCACACGCCCGGGTGAGAAGCGTCGACACCAGTTCCGCGGAGAAGATGCCCGGCGTGAGGGCGTTGATTTCCAACCGCACCGTACCGGAGGAACTCAGATGGAGTTGGACAGACGGCGTCGAAACCCGCCTGTTCGACCCCGTCTGCCGCTTTGAAGGCGATACGGTCGCCGCGGTGGCGGCCGACACCCCGCAGCAGGCCCGGGACGCTGCGCGCGCCATCAAGGTGGAATACGAAGAGCTGCCCTTCGTGGTGGACGAGCGCATTGCCCTGGAAAAAGACACGCCACGGGTGCATGAGCAGGGCAACCAGCTCAAAAAGGATGAATACAGCCGCGGCGATGTAGCTGCAGGCTTTTCCGAAGCCGAGGTGGTGCGGGAGCGCGAATACCGCACGGAGTCTGAATTCCACACACCCGTAGAGTTGCATGGCTGCGTCGCCAACTGGGACGGAGACAGCCTCACTGTATGGGAATCTACCCAGGGCGTTTATGCGGTGCAGGCCCAGATCGCCGAAACCCTCAAGCTGCCCCTCTCCAAGGTGCGCGTCATCGGCCACTACCTTGGCGGTGCTTTCGGCAGCAAACTTAGAGCCGGGAAATACTCCATTATCGCCGCCCTGCTTGCCAGGCAGGCGGCGCGTCCGGTGCGCCTCTTCCTGACACGGGAGGAGACCTTCCTCGCTGTCGGCAACCGCCCCCCCGCCAACATGAAGATCAAAGGGGGCGTCAAAAAGGACGGCACCCTCACCGCCCTGGAGTTTACCGCCACCGGCACCGGCGGCGCTTTCCCCGCCGGTGGCACCTCGCTGCTCGACTGGCTGGTGCGCGATCTCTATCTGTGCCCCAACGTGCGCTGCGAAACGACCGATATCTACATCAACGGCGGCCCGGCCCGCCCATTCCGTGCGCCGGGCCACCCGCAATGCGCCTGGGCCCTGGAACAGCTCCTGGATGAACTGGCCGAAGAGATCGGCATGGATCCGGTAGAGCTGCGGCTGAAGAATATCCCCACCGTCAGCCAGGCCCGCCCGGGCCAGCCCCCCTACACCACCACCGGCCTTGAACAATGCATCAGGCAGGGTGCGGAAAAATTCGGTTGGCAGCAGGCGCGCCGCCAGGCGCAGGAGAACAACGGCAAGGGACACATCAAGCGCGGTGTCGGCATGGGGGCCTGCGTGTGGTTTGTGGGTGGAGGCGGACCGCCGTCGACCGTCATCGTCAAACTTTTTTCCGACGGCAGCGTCAACCTCAACATGGGCGCCTCCGATATCGGCACCGGTACCAAAACGATAATGGCCATGGTCGTGGCGGAAGAACTCGGTGTTCGTCCTGAGGTGATCCAGATCGAACACGCCGACACCGGCACAACTCAATACGCCACTCCGAGCGGCGGCAGCAAGACGGTACCGACGGAAGCGCCGACAGTGCGCGCGGCAGCGGTAGAGGTCAAACGCCAGTTGCTGAAGATGGCTGCCGGTCACCTCGAAGTCGAGGTGAATGATCTGCGCTTCGAGGGGGCGAGCGTTGTATCGAAATCCGACCCCTCGAAGAAAGTGGCCATCACTTCAATCCCCACCCTGAAAAAACGCGGCGTGGTGGTCGGCGTCGGCTACCGCGGCCCCAACCCCGACGGGAAGGTCGTCAATCCCTTCGCCGCTCAGTTCTGCGAAGTTGAGGTGAACACCCGCACCGGCGAAGTCAAGGTGCTGCGTTTTCTCAGCGCCAACGACAGCGGTCGGGTCATGGACCGTTTGACCTACGACAACCAGGTCTTCGGCGGCATCACCATGGGGATCGGTCTCGGCATGACCGAAGTGCGCCAGTTCGACTATGGCCAGAGCGGCAAGGTGCTCAACAGAAACTGGCATGACTACAAGCTGCCCACCGCTCTTGATGTCCCGCTGCGCATGACATCGCTGCCCATAGAGATGCCGGACCCCGAGGCCAACAGCACCGGTGCCAAGGGGCTGGGAGAGCCGGTGACCATTCCCACCGCGGCGGCCATTGCCAATGCCGTTTATCACGCCACCGGGAAACGGGTCACCCACAGCCCGATCAATCCGCCTCAACTGATGCAGGTTCTCGCCGAGACCCGCAAGGAGGGATAAGATGATACCGCAATTTTCCTATGTGCGCCCGCAGACCCTGAAGGAAACCTTCAAGCACCTCGATGCTGAAGGCGCGCGTCTTCATGCCGGAGGCACCGACCTGCTCGGCTGCCTGCACGACCAGGTCTTTTCCGCCTCCAAAATCGTAAGCCTGTCCGCCCTCAGCGACCTGGGCGGGCTTTCCCGCAAATCCAACGGCGGCTATCGCCTAGGAACCCTTCTGCCTGTTGCCGAACTGGCGGCCCACGAAGACATTCAGAAGTCGTTCCCCGCCCTTTCCCAGGCAGCTGCTTCGGTGGCCAGCCCTCAACTGCGGCAGCAGGGCACCCTGGGTGGAAACCTGTGCCAGAAGCCGCGCTGCTGGTATTACCGAGGAGAATTCGACTGCCTGCGCAAAGGGGGGGCGACCTGCTACGCTTACAAAGGGCAGAACCAGTTTCATTGCATCCTCGCCGGCAGCGGCTGCTACATTGTTCACCCGTCGGATACCGCCTGCGCCCTGGTTGCCCTGGACGCCCAGGTAGAAATTCAGGGGCCCGGCGGCAAACGCACCGTGGCGGCAGAGGACTTCCATGTCCGGCCGGAGGATGATTTTCTCAAGGAAACGGTCCTTGACGACCAGGAAATCCTCACCGCCGTCCTGCTGCCCGCCCCACCGCAGGGACAGCGCAGCAGCTACCGCAAGGTACGAGCGCGCCAGTCCTGGGATTTCGCCGTCGCCGGCTGCGCCCTGGCGCTGACATTTGAAGGCGACCGCGTCCGCCGGGCCCGCATCGCCCTCAGCGGCGCGGCCCCCGTTCCCTGGCGGGCCCAAGAGGCGGAAGCCGAACTGACAGACCGCCCCCTCAATGCAGATACAGCCGCCAAAGCCGCAGCAGCGGCCATGGCGAAAGCCGAACCGCTCGAGCATAACGGGTATAAAATCGAATTGTTCAAGGGATTGATCGAAGAGGAATTGCTGAAATTGACCGCATAGAGGCGCAGCCTGCTGCACCCGGGTCTCCTACCCCAGCTCCTCGCTGCTGTCCATGCGGTAGATGATGGGGATCTGCCCCTGGCCGTCGATGCACAGGTCGAGGCTGTTGAGCAGACCGTCTTCGAGGTGGTAGAGCCAGCCGTGAACGTGCAGCTTCTGACCGCGCCGCCAGGCGTTCTGCACGATGGTGGTGTGACAGACGTTGGCCACCTGCTGGGCGACATTGATTTCGCACAGGCGGTCCATGCGCTCTTTTTCGTCGGTGATGCTTTCGAGCTTCTTGCGGTGCAGGTAGTAGACATCCTTGATATGACGCAGCCAGTTGTCGATCAATCCATGCTGGCCGCTGCCGAGAGCCGCGTTGACGCCGCCGCAGCCGTAATGCCCGCACACGATGATATGCTCGACCTTGAGCACTTCCACCGCATACTGGATGACGGAGAGGCAGTTGACGTCGCTGTGGACTACCACGTTGGCAACATTGCGATGCACAAACATCTCCCCGGGGTCAAGACCGCAGATCTCGTTGGCGGGAACACGGCTGTCGGCGCAGCCGATCCACAGATATTTTGGAGCCTGCTGATTCTGCAGCCGCTTGAAGAATTCAGGATCGTCCTCGACCTTCCCGGCCGCCCAGCGGCGATTGTTGTTGAAAAGAACTTCCAGTGATTTCATGAGTTATCCCTTTTCTGAATCGATCAATTTCACTGCAGTGATTGAGTGTGCCCGGTCGATCATCTTTTTATTTCACCGCGACCATGCCCATGATATAACTCGGACCGTTTGGTCACAAAACGAATGACTATAAATCATAGAGCACGATCGATTTTCGTGAAAGGATTTTTGCATGCCTGAGATTCCCAGCGTCGGCCAGCGCCTCCACGGCTTCGAGGTCACCGCCGTAACGCCTCTCAAAGAGATCAATATCGAGATGGTGCAGCTGCGCCACGAGGCCACCGGCGCCCGCATGGTGCATCTGGCCAACGAGGACAGCAACAACCTTTTCGCGGTGGGCTTTCGCACCACCCCCGGGGATTCCACCGGCATCGCCCATATTCTCGAACACACCGTTCTGTGTGGCTCACGCCGCTTCCCGGTGCGCGACCCGTTTTTTTCCATGCTCAAGCGCAGCCTCAACACATTCATGAACGCCCTGACATCCAGCGACTGGACGCTGTACCCCTTCGCCAGCATGAACGAGAAGGATTTCTACAACCTGATGGACATCTATCTCGATGCCGCCTTTTTCCCCCTGCTGACGGAGATGAATTTCAGCCAGGAGGGACACCGCCTCGAGTTCGCCGATCCGTTCGAACCGTCCTCGCCCCTGGAATTCAAAGGGGTGGTTTACAACGAGATGAAGGGCGCCATGTCCGACCCCTCGTCTCTGCTGGGACGACGCCTCAACCGCGCTCTGTTCCCCACGGTGACCTACCGTCACAATTCCGGAGGAGAACCTTCGCAGATCCCCGATCTGACCCATGGCGATCTCAAAGACTTTCATGCCGCCTACTATCATCCCAGCAACAGCTGGATGCTCAGTTACGGCAACCTGCCGCTTGAGAAGCACCTGGAGCGGATCGAGGAAAAAGCCCTCAAGGAGTTTTCCCGCAGTCAGGTCGATTCGGCTGTGCCCCCGGAGCAGCGCTATGAGCAACCCCGACGAATCACAGAAACATTCCCCATCGACACGGGGGAGGAAACCGCGCGCCGCTCCATGGTGCAGTTGGGCTGGCTGACGGCGGATATTTCCGAGACCTTCGAGCGCATGGCCCTCGACATCCTCTCTATCCTGCTGCTGGGCAATCCGGCGGCGCCCCTTTACAAGGCGCTGCTCGACTCCAGGCTCGGCACCAATCTGGCACCGGGTTGCGGCTATCACGACGATTACCGCACCACGGTTTTCGCTGCAGGACTGCAGGGGACAGACCCCGAGCAGGCCGAGGCGATCGAGAAACTCGTGCTGCAGACCCTTGAAGAGGTGGCACGAGAGGGCTTTTCACGGGAACGCATCGACGGCGCCATCCACCGTTACGAATTCAGCCATCGCGAAGTCACCGGCGACAGCTACCCTTATCCCCTGGTGCTGTGCATGCGCATGATGGGGCCCTGGATGCACTGCGACGACCCGGTTTCCCCGTTGAGCATTTCGGAGAACCTGGAGCGGCTGCGCCAGGAAATCAGCCGCGGATCTCTCTTCGAAGACCTGATCCGGAAGTGGCTGCTGGACAATCCCCATCGCGTAACCCTGACTCTGCGCCCCGACCCGGACCAGAAAGAGCGGGAGCGTCAAGCGGAGAAGCAACGGCTGGAGAAAATCCGGGCTGCCATGTCGCCGGAAGAAGAACGGCATATTGTTGAACGTGCCCGCGCCCTGCAGCAGGCGCAGGAGGCGAAGGAGGACCTCTCCTGCCTGCCGACGCTGGATCTCTCTGACATTCCAGCGGAAGAAAAGACCGCGCAATACACCACCAGCGAAGAAGCGGGCACGCTGGTGCGCTGGTTCGATCAGCCCACCAACGGCATCGTCTATACGATCGCCTATTTCGATGCAGGAGGCCTGCCCGACGAACTGCAGGCTTATGTCCCGCTGTTCTGCGCCCTGCTGACGCACATCGGCGCCGCGGGGGACAGCTATGAGCGTATTGCCGAACGCATCGAAGCGGGCACCGGCGGCATCTCCGCATCCCCCGAAGTTTTGGAAAACCCGCAGGATACCGAACAGATCAAGGCCCTGATTCAGGTCAAGGGCAAGGCGCTGGCCCGCAACCAGGACAAGCTCTTCGACCTGCTGGGCGACCTGCTCAGCGCGCCCGACTTCAGCGACCTTGACCGCCTCGCCACTGTTCTGGGGCAGATCCGCGCCTCGCTTGAAAATTCCATCCCCGCTTCAGGGCACAGCTACGCCGCCCGCGCCGCTGCCGCAAGACTCAGGCCGGCGGGACGCCTGCGCGAGGCCTGGTCGGGCCTGGAACTGGTGGCATTTGCCAAAAAAACGGCGGAACTGCGCGGCGCGGAACTGGAAAAGTTCGCCGAAACGATGAAGGATCTGGCGCGACGCCTGCTGCGCCGGGAAGGGCTGTGCTGCGGAATGGTCGCCGAGCAGCGATTCTTCGACCAGGGCCGCCCCGTTCTGAAATCCTTTCTCGAGCGGCTGCCGGCAAAAGGTCAGAAAATCTCCTCCCCTCCTCCCTTCACGGCACAAGCGGCACGGCTCGGCTGGGCGGCAGGGATGCCGGTCTCCTATGTGACGCGGGTCTATCCAACCGTGCCCTATACTCACGCAGACAGCGGCGGGCTGATGGTGCTTGGCAAGCTGCTGCGATCTGGGTTTCTGCATCGGGAAATCCGCGAAAAGGGCGGCGCATACGGCGGCATGGCCTCATGCAACCCGGAGGCGGGCCTGCTCTCCATGCTCTCCTACCGCGATCCCCATCTGGCACGCACCCTCGACGTCTACGACCAGGCGGCGCAGTGGGCGGCGGCCGGCGAATTCAGCGATCAGGAGGTCAAGGAAGCGATTCTCGCGGTCTTTGCCGAACTGGACAAGCCGCTGTCCCCGGGCGGAAAAGGATATCGCGAGTTCGCCGACGCCACCCAGGGGTTGACCCCGCAGATGCGCCGCGAGCTGCGCGAAAAAATTCTTGCCACTGATAGCGGCACTCTCAGACGCGTTGCCCAGCGCTACCTGGTAGAAGGTCGCGATCAAAGCGTGGTGTCGGTGCTCTCCAGCGAAGAACAGCTGAAGAAAGCCAACGAGAAGCTTGGCCCGCAGGGACTTGAGATCCGCAAGGTGTGATGGGGCGAGAGTTGTCAGATGTGAGGGAGGATCCTCAGTCTGTCGAAGAGATTCTTCCACAACTGATGGAGGCGCTGGCGCTGGAACGCTGTGCCGTGCTGCAGGCACCGCCGGGAACGGGCAAGACCACCCGGGTGCCACTCGCATTGCTGGGAGAAGACTGGCTTGCCGGAAAGCGCATCCTGATGCTTGAACCGCGTCGCCTGGCCGCGTCCAATGCGGCGCGCTTCATGGCGCAGAAACGGGGCGAAAGGGTCGGAGAAACGATCGGCTATGCCATCCGCTTTGACCGCAGGGTATCGCCCCGCACCCGCGTCGAGGTGGTGACCGAAGGCATTCTGGCACGGCGGCTGCAGAGCGATCCCCTGCTCGAAGGAGTCGGGCTGGTGATCTTCGATGAATTCCACGAACGCAATCTGCATTCGGACCTCGCCCTGGCCCTGTGCCGGGATGTGCAGCAGGGGTTGCGCGACGACCTGCGCCTGCTGGTGATGTCCGCTACCCTGGACGCCGAACCGGTCAGCCGCCTGCTGGGCGACGCGCCGCTGCTCACGACCACGGGGCACAGCCACCCTCTCGAAATCCGCTATCTGGAGCGCGACCCGGGCGGACCGGTGGCTGAGGAAACGGCGCGCTGCGTAGAAACCGTTCTGCGCCGTCACCAAGGCGACGTGCTGGTCTTTCTGCCGGGAGCGGCGGAGATCCGTCGCTGCGCCGATCTGCTGGAATCCCGTCTCGAAGCCTCACCTGTCCTGCTCTGCCCTTTGTATGGGAACCTCCCCTTTGCCGCCCAGGAGCGCGCCATCCTGCCCCAGTTCCGGCGCAAAGTGGTGCTGGCGACCAACATCGCCGAAACCAGCCTCACCATCGAGGGGGTGCAGGTGGTGATTGATTCCGGCCTGGCGCGGCGTGTCGCTTTCGATGCCGCCAGCGCCACCTCGCGTCTTGAAACGGAGCGCATTTCCGCCGCTTCAGCCACCCAGCGGGCCGGGCGCGCCGCCCGTCTCGGCCCCGGGATCTGCTATCGACTGTGGACGGAAGCGACCCAGGGGAGCCTGCGGGCGCATAATGTCCCTGAGATCCGCCGTGCGGATCTGTGCGAACTGGCGCTGGATCTGGCCCTGTGGGGGATAGACGACAGCGATTGCCTGAGCTGGCTCGACCCGCCGCCCGCCGGAGCCCTGACGGCGGCGCGCAAACTGCTGGTCCAGCTTGGCGCGCTGGATGACCGCAATCGCATTACGCCCCAGGGGCGCGCCATGGCGGAGTTGGGAGCGCATCCCCGGCTGGCGGCCATGATGCTGCTGGGGAGCAGGCGTCAATATCCGCGGCTGGCCTGCCGTCTGGCGGCGGTTCTAAGCGAACAGGTCGCTGTGCCCCGCCGCGAACCAGGACAGGGAACCCTCGACAGCGATCTTCTGGAAGACCTGGCCCGGCTGAACGGATGCAGCAGCGGCCCAAACGGTGCGGCCTCCCAACGCCGGGTTGTGCAGGCGGCAGAGTATTGGCTGCGGCGGCTGGGGGAGAAGCCGGAGCCGGATCGCGCGCCCTCGGTGGAGCAGGTCGGCCGACTGCTGGCCGCCGCATTTCCCGATCGCATCGCGGCCCAGCGTGAACCCGGATCACGCCGTTACCTGCTCGCCAATGGTCGCGGCGTGCGACTGGGCAGAGACAGTGCAGTCAGGGCGTTTCCCTTTCTGGTGGCGGTCGAGGTGTTCGGCGGCGACCGGCGCGAAGGGGAGATCCGCCGTGCCAGCCGTCTGGAGCGGGAATGGATCGAGCAGGATTTCCAATCGCGACTGATCCGGCGCCGCGAGGTGGACTGGGATGAGCGCGAGCAGCGGGTGGTCGCGCGCGAAATTGTGACTCTTGATGCGCTGGTGTTGGCACAAAAGCCTGTACGGGCAGAAGAGTCAGAGCGGATGCCGGCGTTACTGCAGGGATTGCGTCGACGCGGACTTGAGGGTTTGGGGTGGTCGCGCGACAGCCGCCAGTTTCTGGCGCGGCTGCGATTTGTCGCCGACCAGGGCGAATCCGGCGAATGGCCGCAAGTCTCAGACGAAAAGCTGTCTGCAGATCTTGAAAACTGGCTGGCGCCCTATCTGAGTGATTGCCGCACCCTGGAAGACCTGGCCCGCTTTGATCCGCTGCCTGCGCTGCACGCTCTGCTGGACTGGCGTGCCCGGCAGCGGCTGGACACATTGGCACCAACGCACCTGGAAGTGCCGAGCGGCTCGCGCGTACGGGTCGATTACGGACCCGAGGGGCCTGTGCTGGCGGTCAAGCTGCAGGAACTGTTCGGCCTGGCCGGCACCCCGGCGGTGCTTAGCGGGCGCATCCCGGTCACCATCCATCTGCTCTCCCCCGCGCGCCGCCCCCTGGCGGTGACCCAGGATCTGCGCAGTTTCTGGGACAACATCTACCCTGAAGTTAAAAAGGAGCTGGCCGGCCGCTACCCCAAGCATCCATGGCCCGACGACCCCTGGAACGCGGTTGCCACCCGCGCCACCCGCCCTCGCAATAAAAAACGCTGACCCCACGCTGGACAGCACACCCATAACTCAGCACTGTGTTCTCAAACCGGAAACTCACGCAGCCGCCGCACCGCCTCGGCAATTCGATCCTCGGCGATATTCCCCAGTGCAAGGCGCAGGTAGCCGGACAGGGCGGGCCCGAACACCTCGCCGCCGAGGGTCAGCACTCCGGCTTCCTCCAGCAGCAGGCGCGCCACCTGCCGTCCGCTGTGCCCGGTAAAGGGATGGCGCACCCAGGCGAAAAAGGAACCGCCGGCAACCAGCCGGAAGGGATTTCCCCCCTTGGTAAACTCCTCCACGAACAGGTCGTGACGGCGCTGCATCTCGTCCCTCTTTGCCGTGACCCAGCCCTCGAGGCGGGTCACTCCGTACAAGATGGCCTGCTGGGTCAGGCGCGGCGCGCACACCGCCATGGTATCCTGCGCCTTGAGGGCCTGCCGCATGAAATCACAAGAGGCAGCCAGCACGCCGGCACGCATGCCGGTCAGGGCGAAGGTCTTGCCGTAGGAGGCGATGTGAATGAAATGATCGCTCCAGTCCGGATCGCAGAACAGGTTGTGGGGACGGCCGCCGCCGGGGATAAACGCCTGGTAGGTTTCATCCAGGACGAGAGCGACATCGTTTTTGCGTGCCAACCGATGAATCTCCGCCAGCACCTCCGGCGGCATCACCACACCGGTGGGATTGCTGGGGGTCACCATCAGCAGCGCGCGGGTGCGCTCATTAATGCGCGAAGCCAGGGCGCGGGGGTCCGGGATGCCGCCGTTCTGATCGTCGAAGGGCACGAAGACGCTGCGGATGCCGAGCATGTCGAGAGCCATTACGTGGTCGAAATAATAGGGCACCACGACCACCACCTCGTCGCCGGGGCGGCACAGTGTCACCATCGTCAGCCAGAAGGCCTGACTTGCGCCGATGGTCAGACACAGGTGCTCCGGCATCATCTGCGCCCCGTAGCGGCGCTGGTAATAGGCGCACAGACCTTCGCGCACCTCGGCAAGACCCTCGTCCGGGGTATAGCGATAGGTTGCAGGGTCATCCATCAGATTTTTAAGATGAGCGACAAGCCCCATATCCGGCGGATGGGACGGCACCGCCTGGCACAGGTCGATCAGCGGCATGTCCCCGGAATGGCGCCCGGCCGCAACCCACTCCCAGACCTCGGAGATGGGAGGGAATTTTACTGCGTCGATCAGGGGATTGATCCGGTATTTCATGCCCGCCTCATCACCTCCACCAGAAATTCGGCCACGCGCTCCATATCCTTGACCCGCACCGATTCCTGCTCCGTGTGCACATGGGTCATTCCGGTGCCGATAATCAGGGTCTCGATGCCGTGACTGTTGAAGATATTGGCGTCACTGCCGCCGCCCGCCGCGCGCACCGTCGGCGGATGACCGATCGCCTCCCCCGCAGCCCGCACCAGCGTTACCATGTCGCTTTCCAGCGGCACGTGCATGACCGGATAGTCGGAGACGACCTCGCAGCGGATCTCCGGACGCACCATGACTCCGTCGATTTCACGGCTCATCTCGCCCGCAGCCTGCTCGAAACAGGCGATCATGTGCTCGCCCTGGCGTTTGAGCTTGGCCGGGTCGTGACTGCGCACCTCTCCTTCGAGCACCACGCAGCGGGGTACGATATTGATGGCCTGGCCGCCATGGATGGTGCCGATATTGGCGGTGGTTTCCTCATCGATGCGGCCGAGATGCATGGCGGCGATGGCCCGCGCCGCCGTTTCGATGGCCGACACGCCGCGCTCCGGCGCAATGCCGGCGTGAGAATCGCGCCCGATGATCTCAAAGCGCAGTTTGTCGGCGCAGGGCGCGCGGTGGATCGCCAGGTCGATCCCGGTGGTATCCAGCGCCAGTCCGCGACGGCTGCGCAGGCGGGAATAATCGAGGTTCTTGGCGCCGAGCAGTCCCGCCTCCTCGCACACGGTCACCACCACCTCCACCGGTCCGCGGGGAATTCTGCGCTCACGCAGAAGCTGAAGGGCTTCCATAATCTCAACGATCCCCGCCTTGTCGTCGGCGCCGAGGACCGTCGGCCCCGCGCTGGTGAAAACCCCGTCGCTCAAGACGGGTTGTACCCCTGCGGCCGGCTCGACCATGTCCATGTGCACCGAAAGCATCAGCGGCCCGCTGTCGCGCCCCTCCGCGGGAAAGGTCGCAATCAGGTTGCCGCTTTCGGCCCCGATGCGGGTGCCGGCGTCATCCGTGAAGACCTCTCCACCCAGTTCCTGGAAGCGGCGGGTCAGATAGCGCGCGATCTCCCCTTCATGAAAAGAGGGGCTGGCAATGGACGCCAGGCGCGTAAATTCATCAATGATTCTTGGTTGATTGGCCATTGCTTATCCTTGTCGACAGAAAAGAACGAAAACTTTAAACGGTTGCAGAATCAATCATTTCTACCGCAGTTGTTCGAGGATGAAAAGGCCTATTGCTCTTCTCGGCTTCACAGCGATTGGCTCTGGACAATTCCCACGCAAGGCTGATAGCATCGGCAAGGGCTGGCTTTCCCCGGCACATCTCTATTGTTTCAGGATCGTGTATGGATTTTGATTTCAATCCCCCCCAGAGTTCCAGCAGAAGCAAACAGCAGAGCCGCTTTCGCGACCGCTTGCCTCTGCTTTTCATGGGTCTGGCTGCAGCATTGACCGCCGGTTTTTTTCTGCTCCAACGGGATGCAGGGCTGACCGAAGCGCACTTTCAACCGGCCCCCGCAGAGGTGCAGGCCGCTGCCGGCTCCGATATTTCCACAGCGATCTCTTCCCCGGAAAATCAATCTCCGGAACCGGAAATTTCACGTGAGATCATCAAGGATTTCATCGCTCCCGGTGATACGATCACTGCTTTATTCAAGGAGCACTTCACGCCCCAGGAGATTCACAGCCTTTCGCGGCAGAGCGAAGAGGTCTTTCCACTGACCGGCATCTGCGCCGGGCGGCCTTACCAGGTCTGCCTGGTCGATGGAAACTTTGAAAGTTTTCTTTACGAAATCGACGAGGAAGAGCAGCTGCTGATCAAGAAAGAGGACGAGGGATTTGAGATCGAACGGATCCCCATCCCCTATACGGTAGAAACCGAAATTGTTCATGGACGGATCCAATCCAACCTGTTCACGACCGTCGCCGATGCCGGGGAAGCTCCAGAACTGGCCATGAGGCTGGCGGATATTTTTGCCTGGGATGTGGACTTCATCCTCGACATCCGCCAGGGCGACAGCTTCAGAGCGCTTGTGGAGAAACGCTACCGGGAGAGCAAACCCAGCGGTTACGGTCGTATCCTCGCCGCGCAATTCGTCAACCAGGGCAAGACCTTCGATGCCATACTGTTCAAGGACGGAGAGCGCTCGGCCGCCTACTATGACTCTGAAGGACGCAGCCTGCGCAAGGCCTTTCTCAAGGCTCCCCTGTCCTTTACCCGTATCTCTTCCGGCTACACGATGCGGCGCTACCATCCGATTACCAAAACCTGGAAATCCCATCCCGCCATCGACTACGCTGCGCCGACGGGAACCCCCATCAAGACGGTGGGAGACGGCACCATTGTCCGCATCGGCTACACCCGGGCCAACGGCAATTTCATGGAAATCCGCCACGTCAACGGCTACACATCTCTTTATCTGCACATGAGCAAATTCGCACGCGGCATGAGCCAGGGCAAGCGACTGAGCCAGGGGCAGGTGATCGGCTACGTCGGCAGCACCGGACTGGCAACCGGCCCCCATCTCTGTTTTCGCATGCGTAAAAACGGCGCACCGGTCAACCCGGCCCGCATCAAAGCTCCTGCGGCTCCGTCCGTTTCTTCACAGAACATGGCTGAATTCAAGCAGTATGCAGCCCCCCTGCTGGCACAGCTGGATGAAGACACGGATATCCGTCAGGCGCAGATCGAGTCGAATCCCTGATCCCTCTTCGGCAGAGTTTCCCAAATACATTTTTTTCAGAGGCGTAACACGGATGGCAATCAAACTCGGCACAATGCTCGTTCAGGAAGGGGTGATTTCCCTTCAGCAACTGGACGAAGCACTGAAATACCAGACCATATTCGGAGGCAGGCTCGGCACCAACCTGATCGAAATGGGATTGGCCGAAGAAGAAGACATCGCCCGGGTTCTCAGCGAAAAGCTCAGGGTTCCCTTCACCGGAAGTGAAGAATTGCTCAATATCCCCGCGAATCTGGTCCGTCTGATCCCTCGCAAGATTGCACAGAAATACAAAGTCATGCCGCTGCGGCAGGAGAAAAAACGACTCTACCTGGCCATGGTTGACCCCTCGGACCTGCGAGCCGTGGACGAAATCGGGTTTATCAGCGGCTATGCCATTCATCCCCTGGTGGCTCCGGCGGTCAGCCTGATTCTGGCGCTGGAGAAGCACTATGGCATTGACCGCGATGTCCGTTATGTTCCCGTCATCAATCAGATTCTCAAAAAAAACTCGCCGACGGAAAAAAGCGGATCTTTCGGAAGCTCGGCTGCGTCAAGATCACCAGTCGAGACAAATGATCCGTCGTGGCGCGAGAACATCTCTCGATATACCATTGACGAACTGTCACGGGCTCTTGCCGAGGTACGCGAACGCGACCAGATCGCGCCTCTTGTTTTGAAATATATCGGGCGCACGTTTGACAAATCGGCGCTTTTTCTGATCCGCGACGGAATGGCGCACGGCTGGCAGGCACGGATCAACGACAAGAAACTCGCCGATTTCGATCATTTTCATATTTCTCTGAACGAACCCTCCATTCTCAAGACCGTTGTCGAAACAGGCAGCTTCTACCTCGGCACGCCGCCGGATACGACCGAAAACAATCGGCTGCTCGAGGAACTGCAGAACCTGCCGCCGGAAACAACTCTCTTGATCCCCTGGGTCAAGCAGGGTCGCGTCATCTGCATCCTCTATGTCACAGGGCAGCCGTCCATACTGACGGGAGAGTTTTTCGATCTGCAGAAACTGACGCAAAAAGCAAGCTTGGCCCTCGATATCCTGATTCTGCGCAACAAGATCATGATGACTTGAGGACCTGTGAGGAGTGAGAGGTGAGAAACAGCAGTGCCCGGAATGAGCGAGTAAAAACGAAGTATCGATGAACTACCTGATGCACCTCTATCTCTCCGACGGCAGCGACGAAGGGCTGCTCGGCAACCTGATGGGAGACTTCGTCAAAGGCTCTATCGGGGATTGTTTTTCCGCAGCCGTACGTCGTGGAATCGAAGAGCATCGGCGACTTGATGCCTTCGCCCAGATCGAGCCTCATTTCAAAAGGAGTCGACAACGCCTTGACCCGCAGTATGGACATTGCCGGGGCATTATGGTCGATATTTTCTACGACCACATCCTGGCCCGGGAGTGGCACCACCACCATCCACAACCGCTGGAGAATTTTGCCGGGCACGTTTACCGTTTGCTGCAAGATCACTTCGACCAGCTTCCCCCCGACCTGCAACGCATTGCGCCGCGCATGATCGAACACGACTGGCTGGCCGGTTACCGCAACCTGCAGGTGATCGGCAAAGTTCTGCAAAATCTTTCTCGCCGCCTTTCCCGCCCGACCCCCCTTGCACAGAGCCTGCCTCAACTCCAGATTCACTACCCCAGGCTGCGGGAAGACTGCCGGCAGTTTATTCATGCGGCACGCCGCCACCTGGGAAATCCACCACCGACGGGAGAGAAGATTTCCGGTTTATGATTCGCCTGGATTACCGCATGCGTCCAGCCATCTATTGATCTTTCCACCGCCGTTCGCTATTCTCCCCCTGCTTTTAATTGCCCATATTCCGCCGGGCATCATTTTTCCGGTCGTGACACGAATATTTTTCTATCAACAGGAGGCTTTCATGACACTCCATTCCCTGCTGCGGACTTTTATACCATGGCCCCTTGTCCTTCTTCTGTCCCTCTCAATCGTTGCCACGGTCGAGGCCGATGAGGTCATCCTTAAAAACGGCGATCGCCTCACCGGCACCGTCGTCTCCGCCAAAGAGGGCAAACTGACCTTCAACACCCCCTACGCTGGCGACGTCGCCATCGCCATGGATGCGATCGCTTCCATAAACAGCGACACAGACGTCACATTGCGCTTCAACGGCAAAGAGGTACTTAACGGCAAACTTGCCACAGACGATGACCAGATCACCCTGCAGGCCAGCGAAGTACGGGGGACGACCCCGATCGACTGGACGCAGGTGCGCTCCATTAATGTTCCAGACACTTACTGGGATGGCAACGTCTATCTGGGAGGCACCCAACAGGCCGGCAATACGGAACGCCTCAGCGTATCTTTCGGTGCGGATGCAACACGCCGCAGCCTCCAGGATCGCTTCAGCCTTTCCTTCCTCTATAACTACGCCGAAGAAGACGGCGAACTGACAACCCGCGACACCTATGGATCTCTGAAATACGACTATTTCTTCGCCCAGAAGTTCTATGGTCTGCTCAGCCTTGAAATGCTGAAAGACAAGTTCAAGGATCTCAACCTGCGAACCGTTGTCGGTCCCGGCGTCGGCTACCAGTTGTGGGAAGACGACATCAAGGCTCTCGCGCTTGAGGCCGGCATTGCCTACTTTTCCGAAGACCGTGTCGACGGAGAAGATGACCAGTGGATTACCGCGCGCATGGGCGCCAACGCAGGTTGGCAGATCACCCCCTGGCTCAAATTTACGGATCGGCTGCTGCTTTATCCGCAATTCGAAAGCTTAGGCGACTATACCCTGCGCAACGAAGCCGCCATGCTGACCTCCCTCGGCGGGTCCTGGTCATTGCGTCTGGCCAATGTCTTGGAGCGTGACAGCGATCCAGCTGAGGATGTCAAAAAAAACGACTCCAAAACCAGTTTGAGCCTGCAGTATTCCTTCTAAGAGCCGGAGACCGCTACGTTTGGAAAAACGCGGCGGCCCCGGCTTATCATTTCAGCTGACTGCGTCGACGCCCCCTGAAAGGCCCGTTTTTTACTTTTCATACCGCCTGACGTGAATTACACTTTTGGTCTTTGATCCAACCTTTGATGCACTCGCACAAAATTGAGAGGATGGCTAAGCAAAAATTTCGTCCTACAAGGCCTGGTGGTTTTTCAGGGGCGAAGGCATACATCAGGTATGTCGAGGTCCTGAAAAAACGCCGTAACGCCGTAGGGCGGAATTTTTGCGACGCCATCAACCTTTGATATCGACCATAGACAGGCGAGTTATTCATGCAAAAACCTCAGCGCGCGCACATGCATCCCCATGAAGAAGATTCCAATCGTCGGCTTCGAAAGTTTTTCCTGCTCTCCTCTTCGATCTCCTTCATCGTTATCCTGAGCCTCTCCGGCACCGGCATTTTTCTTGCCTTTAAAAATTACATTCACAACGAAGCGGAGTCGAGCGCGGTGCGCATCAGCGAAGCCCTGCTCGAACAGGGCAGATTGGACCTCATTCACCGTGATGCGCAGGGCAATGCCCGGCTGGGACTGGAGCCTGAAAATTTTCAGAAATTTGACCGTCGATTGCGAGAGACCCTGCGTGCACTGGATGTTCCCAAGATCAAAATATTCACTGCGGAAAAGACCATTCTCTACAGCACTGAGAGAGCCATCATCGGCCGACTGGACTCTGAAAACAAAAAGCTTGAACAGGCTCTGGAAGGAAAAATTTATTCGCAGTTTGAAACCGAGGGGGAGTTCTGGGATCTCGAAGACGAACAGCGCTTTGATGTGGATATTGTAGAGACTTATATTCCTATCAGCGATGAAAACGGCCGGATGATCGGTGCTTACGAAATCTATCTCGACGTCTCACGCTACCAGCATGACGTCATTCATTTTGTAATCTTTTCGCTGGCCATCATCACAGCGGTTCTGGCTGTGATTTTCCTGATCATTTACGCTCAACTGCGCAAAGCCACCGGCATCATCCACTGCAAAACGGAACAGATCAAGGTGCTCAGCGGGTTGCTGCCGATCTGCTCGTTCTGCAAGAAAATCCGAGATGAGGACGGAAACTGGGAAATGCTTGAGGAATACATCAGCTCCCACTCCGAATCGGAATTTTCTCACAGCTTCTGTCCGGAATGTGTCGCAAAGCACTATCCGGAACTGGGGCTCAGCGAAAAAAACTATACCTGAGGGGCTATTGAGTTCAGGGACATCAGAGGCGAGGGCTTATGACAAAAACGGATATCTCGTTCGTTCACCTGGTGGGGCTTTCCACTTTTCTTGAACAACAGGGCAACCTCGAAGACAGCCTCAATGAATCGGCCGCCATGGCCGCCGACCTTCTGACCTCGCAGAACTGCTCCATCATGCTGTTCAGGGAGGACAGCCCGCGCGATCCACGCATGAAGATTTTTGCCAGCCACGGCTACCTGCCGCCCGACGCCTACAGCGAAAAAGCCCGCCATAGAGAAGGCATCGCCGGGCATGTGGCCGCCACCGGCGAAGCGCTGCTGGTGGCCGACATCGAAAAATCACCCTACGCTTCCAAGGCGCGCTGGCCCGATCACAGCAGTAAGGGGTTCCTGTCGGCACCGATTTTTATCGGCGACAAAGTACTCGGCGTCATCAATGTCAACACCCCCCTCGACGAAAGATGCTACACCGAGCGTGACCTCTATCTTCTGACCTGCATTGCCCTGGTGGTCGGTAAATCCATCCAGGTCGTCCAACTGCAGAACATCCTTAAATCACGCTTCGCCCAGCACGCCCTGATGCAGCAGACCCGCGCCAATGTGAGCGAATCCCTTGCCCAGACGGCGCAGACCCCCGGGAAACTCGCGCGCATGGTAGGCAAATCCTTCTACAGGGAGATGAACCAGGCGGGGTTCAGCGACGAAGCCATCATCAAGGCTGCAACCGAAGTTATCTCGCTGCTGGGTCGCAAGGTAGCCAAACATGGCAGGCGCCTGGAAAAATCCTCTGACTGAAAACATCTTCGGATATCAAGCATCTCTATTTGTTTGGCCGCATGCCTGCCCGCATCCCTTGAATACCCGTCCACCCGTCATATAACGGGCATAGCTCGTCATTTTTCTGGAGAACTTATATCCATGCCTTTGCAAACCGCACGGATTCTTCTTTTTATCACAGTGCTGCATCTTGCTGCCTGCGGTGGCGGAAGCAGCAGCGAAGTACGGCAGCCGACACCCGCCGATACCTTAAACATATCGGGAATTGTCGTCGACGGCCCCATCGCCGGAGCGCGCGTTGAGATTCGAAATTCTGAGGACAATTCCATTGCGGCATCCTGCGGGATCGGCGGCAGAAGCCGCTGCGAGACTCTGACCGATGAAGAGGGTCTATTTTTTCTTCACCTCGGGTCAAGTGCCGATCTCTCATCTCTGCGGTTTGTGGCGACGGGGGGACAAGACACCCATACCGGTGTTGATTTCTCCGAAATTTCTCTGACTGCAGACTTCGATCAGTTTGATGACCCAGAGGAGCGGATTGCGATAACGCCCATCACGACTCTTTTTTCTCATCGACGCCGCATTGCCCCCCAGGAAGATACCGATTCCTGGATTCGCTCTCAGCTTGCTCTTCCCGACGGCCTCAACCTGGCAGATCTGCCCGAAGTGCATCCAACGCTTGCAGAACGGTCCATGATTTTAACAGCCATCGCCAAAGAAACAGCGGGCGAGAAAGATGGCTTTGCTGCCATGGCGAAAATCCCTGCTCTGTTCAATGCCGACGGCACTCTTCGTGGTGAAGCGTTGCCCCAGGAAAACCTTGGCCTCGAGCCCGAGACGCTGGCACACATCAAGGCGCTGGAGGACGCGTTATCCAAGGCATCACCGGAACAATGGGGAGACGTTTTTCAACATCGGGAATTGCAGCGGAGCCTGGTCGAGGAGCTGAGGTCGATGCTGCAGGATGATTCATTAGACCCATCTGACTTCGAGAACCCTCTTTTTCTCAAAAATATCGACCGTCTTGTCACCGATATACGTGGCGCCTGCGCTCCTCAACTCATTTCTCTTACGGATCTGACGCTGCAGCGTATCGCACGGTATGTGTTTTTCAGCTATGGGCTGCTGGGGATGGAGGATTTTCTCCAATCGGAAGAGTCTTTTCGACAACGGCTGGAGCGAAGCCGGGGCGATGAACTGATTTCCCTGGTGGAAGATCCGGAAATTATCGGGCTGGCCAATAGCCGAGCCCGCCACCAGACCAGCGTCCCCCTGCGCCAGTCCCAGCTTCTCGACACTGAAGCCAGGCGCATCGAATATTACGTCAATTCCGACGCCTCGCGCTTTTATCAGGCAGAGCGGCTGATCGCAGGAGTCGGGGATGCCGTTCTCAACGATGAGATCATGAGCAGCCTGGCCAATGGTAAAGCCCGTTTCGGCCTGTTCGAGGACGCCCGGGCGATTGCCGACACTCAAATTGTGCAACCGGAAGTCCGGGGGAAAACCTACCTCTCGCTGGCGCGCCGGATGATTGAAAAAGGCCGGGAAGCAGACGCTTTTCTTGTTCTGAATCTCGCGGAACAGGAGTTTCTGCGCATTATTGAGACCAAGGGCATCGCCTTTATTGAAAACAGCGATACCCAGAATCTGCAGCAGCTCGCGGCCAATTACCGCAAAATCGAAGCGGAAGAAGAAGCCTGGAATATCCTCGATCTGCTGGAGCAGGCGGTACCTCACCTCAACACGACCACACTCTTCGGGCGCCTGATCGTCGGAACATGGGAGATCGCCGATCAGTACCTCGAGCGCGAACAATTCGATGAGGCCCGCCCGATGGTGGACTCCCTTCTGAGCCTCGCGATGCGCTGCCCTCCCAATGACACCAATGGCCACCTGTTTTACAAAGCCCGGGTTTTCTACCTGACCGAGACTGCCAAGCGTTATGCCGAGCTGGGAGACGTCACTCAAGTTGAAGAGATTTATCAAATCATAAACGACCTCCGTGAAAACGACGGCCTTCAGAACCTGACCCGCAACGAAACCTGGTTCTACATGATCAGCCTGGTGGAAACCCTCTATTCCCTGGGACTCAATCAACAGGCGATGGATCTGGCCCTGAGTATCCCTGACAGCTATGAGAACTACCGTGGTTTCACCATGTCCGGGGCATTCTATCGCGCCAGCGCCATGAAAGCAGTGACCGCCTCAATCGCGCTGGAAAACGGGATCGACGCGGCAGGACAGTTCATGGCCGAGAACCTTACCGATCCCCATGATCAGATCGAGGCCTGGACCTACATGGCGGGCAACAAACAACGCGCCTACACTGCTCAACAGGCCATCGAGCAGCAGTTTTTCGATCTGGCCCAGCAGGCGCTGCTGCGCGCCCGGGGTCTCGTCGCTCAACTTGAGGAAACAACCGAACGCAATCACTATCGCTACGCGATCCAGTACGGCTATGTCAAGCTCGCCGACCTGGCGTGGGAAGCACAGGCGCCGGTTCTGGCTCAGGAATTGATCGACCAGGCCCTGGCGGCGGCAGAGCAGCTGAACGAGGCGCAATACCGGGTCACGGCGCTGATCGATATCGCAGAGATTCAGCGCCTTGTCGGCCAACCGGAAGCAGCCGACCTGAGCCTGCAGAATGCTCTCCAGTTTACCCTGGGCAATCCTGGGGAGGACGCTATCGATTTGCAGGAGTTGATTCTGGAAGCATTCAGCGACTTCGCCGAAAATACATTGACAACCTACATTGATACCGCCCGCGGCCTGTTCACTCAGGGCCAGAATTATACCGGGACCGAGCATGATGATCTGGCCGAGCTTGAGGCTCGCTCGCTCATCTATGCTGCCAACCTGATTTCACGCTTCACCGGCACGGATGCGGCCATGCGGCCATGGGCCCTTGAGCTGCTCGATGAGGCACGTGAGGTGGCGGAACTGATTTACGTCTCCGCAACCAGAATAAGCGTCTATATCTCCGATGATGAGAGAAAAGATCACCTGATCGACGGCTACGCCCAGGCCCGTGACTTTGACACCGCCATTGAAATGGCGCGTTCACTCCCCTACCGCGGTGAACGCAATCTGGCGTTAAAAACTCTGGCCAGCCTTTACAGTGAGTGGGACGACCTGCCGCATACCGACCTGGCATCTGTCGACACCGACGGCGACGGGCGGCCGAATTTTTTCAATCCGAATGCAGACCCCGAGGCTGCCGCGGCGCAGGGACTGGAGCTTGACCCGGACAGCGATGGAGACGGCATCCCTGACGAAGAGGATTATCGTCCGCTTTACTATGACGAGGGGCGGCGGTGAAAGCTTTTGCCTCTATGACAATCGCCCTGGCGATGATTCCGGCAATTTTCGTTTTGACTGCGACAGCCCAGGAGGAAAGCATCCCGCATCAATTGAAGCCGCTGATCGTTGAAGGCGCCATCGACAACAGCGCCACCGGCCTCTCGCGCATTTCACAGGATGTGATCCCGCACCTGCGGCGCGGCAACGGCAACATCAGCGAACTGCTGGAGATCCTGCCCGATGTGCACCTCGACCGCAGCTTTTCCAACTCTCTGAGCGGCGGCGAGATTCTTCCGCCGGAGGTCTCCATCTCCGGCGGCAAATTCTACCAGAACAACTTCACCCTCGACGGCATGGGCAACAACAGCCTGCTCGACCCGGTGCAGAAAAATGTCAACGCCATTACCGACGTGCCGGGGCACAGCCAGGAGCTGTTTCTCGACAGCGCCCTGGTCGAGAGCATTTCGGTCTACGACAGCAATGTTCCCGCCCGCTACGGCCATTTCACCGGCGGCGTAGTTGATATCGTCACCCGTAATCCGGCGCCCGATTTCGGCGGGCGCCTTTCGTTCCGCCATACCCGCGACGACTGGACCAAGTTTCACCTCAGCGATGAAGATCAGTTTGACTTTTCCGAAGGGCGCAGCCCGTCCAAACAGCCTCGCTTCGAAAAAAACGATATGGGCATGGAACTCAATGTCCCCATCAGCGAAAATCAGGGAGTGTTGGCCTCCTACCGATTCCTGCATTCCGACATCCCCCTTTACAACCTTGACCGCACCCAGGAGCAGTCCCGCATCCTGCACAACATCTTTGTCAAATATCAGAACCTTCTCTCCGACAGCATGGTCCTGGAGCTGAGCCTCAAAGCCACCCCGTACGAGGGGGAACACTTCATCGCCAACGCCCGCGACAGTAAATTCCTGGTCAAGGGGGGCGGCTATTCCCTCGGCGCGACATTGTACAAGGGGTTTTCCGACTGGGAGCTGACCCTGCGCGGCGGCTACCAGCTGAGTGAAAACTCCCGCGAGGCTCCCAACGTATGGCGCCCCTGGCGCACCCTCGGGTCGACCACCTGGGGCAGCGCGGTGAATTCCGAGGCAAGCCTCGAAGGAGGCTTCGGCGACATTGAAAAAGAGCAGCACACCTTGAAGCTCGCAACGGAATTGGGCAGCTATCCCCAGCACACCGACTGGGGAAGCCACCAATGGCACACCGGCCTTGATTTTGAATATATCCGCGGTCGATATGAACGAACGGAAACCGCCTACATCTACCGGGAGCCTTTTTTTTCCGACGCGGTGGTCTGCGGAGATGACCTGATCGGTTGCGTCGAAGGAGAGCAGTTCTTTAGCCAACGCAATGTCTATCCGGAAACATCCGCCCGCGCCTCCATGACGCGCATGGCCGCCCACGCGGAAAATCAGATCCGCATTGGAGATTTCGGCCTGCGCCCCGGTCTGCGTTTGAGCTACGACGACTTCATGGAAAACGTCAATCTCGCCCCGCGGCTTGCCGCAACCTGGGATGTGTTTGGAGACGACCGCACCCGCCTGATTGCAGGGCTTAACCGCTACTATGGCCAGACCCTGCTGACATACAAGCTGCGCGAGGCGATCACCCCATACCAACCGCAGGAACGCGGACTGCAGGCGCCCCTGCCAACCCTGGACGACTGGAGTGACGCTTCCCGAAATCTTGCTCAGATCAGCCGCTTTTCCAGCCTCGATACTCCCTATTCGGATGAGATCGCGGCCGGCATTGATCAGCAGCTTCTCGGGGGGCGCCTGAGTCTCAAATTCGTTTATCGCGAGGGAAAGGATGAGTTCGCAAGGCGCTACGGCGATCTCGAAGAGGGAGGACTGCGCTCCTATACCCTGTCCAATGACGGACGCAGCCGTCATCGCAGCTGGCGCGCAACCTGGGAGCGCAGTTGGAAGCAGCACTTTCTTTCGGTCAATACCAGTTGGCGGCGCTCCGAGACCAATCATGAAGATTTCGACGCCAGCGTCATCGAAGACGAAGAGACCGATGGCCGTATCTGGTACCGCGATCAGCTGATCTTCCGCGATCAGCTGCCGGACGATGTTGACGATTTCCCCGTCGAAATGCGTCTGACCTGGATCGCAAAGCTCCCCTGGGGCCTGACCTTTACCAACTTCACGACCTTCCGTTCCAGCTACGACCGGGTCGTGAACACCCTGCGACAGCAGGAGCTGCCCCCCGCGGAAAAAGACGATCCGGAACAGGCTCAGAGCGCCCCGGTCTACGCCGACCGGCGCGAACCCTCATCCTGGCGGTTTGACTGGAAACTGAGCTGGGAAAAAAAGATGTTTCGAGAGCAGCGGATACGGGTTCACCTGGAAATCAACAACGTCTTCAACGAGAAGATCAGCACCGAACCGGCCCTGCTGCAGTATGAGACAGGTCGCCAGTTATGGGCGGGAGCCGACTACCTTTTCTGACTCCGGAATCTGCACTTCAGGAACGATGAGCTTATCGGGGCGGGAAGTAATCGATCCCCCCTGAATAGACCTGGTTCTCCTGCGGGGAGAAAATATTGAGAATGTAGCTTCCCGGCAGGGGAGGGTCCGGGAGCACCACGCGGAGGCGCTCTTCAGATTCCGCCACCACCTGCGTGGCTTCAATGGGCATAGGGGCCGCAATTACGCCGCTCGAGTCGAGGGCCATCCAGACGTAGGGCGGATCAAACATGAGGTCGCGCACCTGGCCCCGGTTTTCCAGTTTCCCCATCAACACAGGTTGGGAGGGATTCTTCAGGTCAAGCACCAGCAGCCCCTGGCGTGGAGTCGTTACATATGCAACTCCCTCGTGCATCCAGACATCCAAGGCATAACCCGTGCCATTGAACCGACCAACGATCCTTGGATTGGGCGGATCGGACATATCGAGGATCAAAACACCTCCAGGACCGACGGCAATCACCGCCAGGTCGTCGTCCCAACTCACACCGTGCGCCTTGATGAACTCAGACTCAGGCCAGGACAGGGCAATTTCACCGGCAATGTGCGCGCGGTCAAGGTCGCTTACATCCCAGACCTGGACTCCGTCGGCCCCGCTGGCCACCAGTGCGAAACCGTCACGCACCGCCAGAGATTGGTGACTGCCTCCCATATCCAAGGTCGTCAGAAGTTGCGGATGAGCCGGGTCGGCGGTATCAATAACCCTGAGTTTGCCGTTGAGGCTCAGAGCGTAGCCCAGATGCCCATCCATATCCCATGATCGGATATCGTTTTTCAGACCGAGAGACGCAACGGAATCCGGGGGGCCCTGCTCATTTTTTCGATAGATGTGAATTCCGGAAAAAGCATCCACAATAAACAGATGATTTTCCCGCCAACTCATAGCAACGGTATCCTGGTAGCTGTCGAGGGCGACGGCCTGCGGACGCGGAGCCAGCGGGTCACTGATGTCGATAGAATCGATACCTTGAATTGTACGCCCCCACAATTTTTCACCAATCGTTATCAGGGAAGAAAAGGTTTGAGAAGTCTTGAGGACGTTTCTGAATGAAAGCTGGGGCAGCCCGGACTTCTGTACCCCCCATAGTGAACCATTGTAATCGGCAAGATAGAGGATCCCCCCCCCTTCGGCGGCACTCAGAATAATCCCGGGCGCCGGTACGCGGGCCACCTCATGCAACTCGTTTTTCTTCGACCGCTGGAACAGGATCAGAACCTCAGCACCGGCGGGAAGATCCGGGTCGGAAACCTGTACCAGGAGATAATCCTCCCCCGCCCACAATAGGCGCACCTTCTCCTGAGGCAACAGGCTGCGCCGCAGCGAGAGGGCTCCAGAACGATCGATATCTACGAGATGCATCCCCTGATCGACCCGGGTGACAAAGAGCATGTCGCCGACAACCCGCACCTGATTGATGGGGCCGGGCAGAGCCAGGGAGGAAATTACGCGTGGCTGGTCCGGATCACCCAGGTCGAATTGCAGCAGTCTTCCAGCTCGTTCGATCACCCAGGCCTGCTTCTCTCTCACCTCAAGGTCCATAACCTGGCCGTAGCCAAGCAGTCGATGCTTGATCTCGGGGTCCACGGGGTCGCTGGTATCCACCACCAGGACTCCGCCGCCGCCGGCCCCCAGCAGGGCTCTGTGCCCATCATGGTATAACCTCACCTGGTTGATTTCACGGGGGACGACAAGCCGATGGGTCAACGTCAGCAGATCCGGCCGTTTCAGACGAAAGGACAACAACCCCTGGGGGCCTCCGGCAACCCAGAAAACATCTTCGTGCACAGCCAGATCTCGCAGCAGAAAAGCGTTCCCCTTCTTGTCGAAGAATTGAATTTCATCGACCCCTTTCTTACTGAAAAAACGCACCCCCTCCTCTTTCTCAGCAATGGCCATCACTCCATCTTTCTCAGCCATCGCATAAGCCCGTCCCCGCGCCGGGACCGTACAGGCGGCCTGGATCGGGCGCAGCATGTCGCGCCGCACGATCTGGATGCCATAGATGCCGTCTGCGATAACAATATGATCTTTGACGGCGGTCATGGCCCTGACCGCACCCGGTACGGCCATCTGCCCTATCGTACGCAGTTGAGTCGGATCGTCGGCATCGAGTTCCAGGAGCCCGCGGTTGGATCCTGCAGTATAGATTCTTCCATCAAACGCCATGATCCGCGTAAGGTTGCCGAACTTTACCCCGGCCGCAATAAAAGCGGGCCGCATCGGGTCTGCAACATCGACCACGGTCAATCCTTCCCTGCCGTCGGCCAGAAAGACCATATTGTCGAGCAGGGCCAGATCCCGCACATGCCCGAATGTATCAAAATGCCCCATGGGCCGGGGCGCGGTGGGGACACTCAGGTCGTAAATGTACAGACCGCCTTGACCGTCGCAGAGATAAACCAGATCCCCTTCAGCCTTGGCGTTCCAACTGAATCCGCGGCTGTCAATGCGAGCGATTTCCCGCGGCTGCTCAGGCTCGGAGATGTCTATAACCGCGACACCATCCAGCCCCTGCGCCAGCAGAGCAACATCCTCCGACAGCAACGACACTCCCCAGCTTTTACGGCGGCTGTCATACAGTTGACCGACCTTGCGGGGCCTCTCGGGAAAGCTGACATCAATAATCACCAGTCCTTTGCGCACATCCGCTACCAGCGCGTGCGAACCGGCCAGCGCTATATCCCATGCCGCCTCGAAGCTCTCCTTTTCCGTACCGAGGATCCGGGGGCTTTCGGGACGACTCAGGTCAAGGATCTGCAGACCGGAATGAGCACTCGCCATATAAACCAGGCTGCCACGGGAAGTCAGACCTGAGACTCTGGATATGCTTTTGAGTTTTCCGACAACGGCGCGGCGGTTTCCCGTATCAAAAAACAAGGCCGCTCGTGTCTGCCCGTTGAAGCCGTGGCCGCTGACGAGAAGCTCCCCCCCCTCTCCCGCAATCAACGCCGGGGGCTGAACATCTTTCACGGCCAGAGGGGTTTGGTTCACCGTGTTTTCAGAACCAAAGAGGAGCAAGGCGCCAACAAAAGCCATAAGCAGCGCAGTTGCACCGGTCAGGATAATGAGGCGGTTGAGAAAATGCATCGCTTACCCTCGGCCACATCGGCGGACAGCCACTTTTCGAGCATGAGAAACAACTCTTCCTGCTTGAAGGGCTTACGCAGATAATCATTCATTCCGACTTCCCGACAGCGCTCAACCTCTTCCCGACCGACATGCGCCGTCAAGGCGATCACAGGAAGATTCGCACCACCCGCTCTGATCTCGCGGGTCGCTTCGAAGCCGTCGAGACCGGGCATCTGGCAATCCATCAGCACCAGATCGAACCGGTTGTCCTTGACGGCATGAACCGCTTGCATGCCGTCGGGCACGATCCGAACATGATATGGAGAGTCTTCAAAGAGGAGTTCAATTAACCGTTGAGTCGTGGGATTATCTTCCGCGACCAGGATCTGATGCTTCGCCCCTGATGGCCGGATCTTCCGGATGTTTTCAGCCGCCGGCGACATGCCGGATTCCGCCGGAGCGTCAAAAACCCGATGCAGAACTTTTTTCAGATTCTCCCGGCGTATGGGCTTGGAAAGGGAAGCGACCACCCCCGCCTCCTGCAGGGTTTCCTCGCCGTAACCGGTTCGGGGGGTAGACAGCAGGACCAGAGATGCTCCGGGAGAATTGGCGGCGTGAAGGTCACGGCACAGCGCGATACCTTCGCCATCAGGCAGTTGTTCATCCACCAGAATCAGGTCATAGGACACCTCATTGTGACCACTTTCCACTTTCGAACGAGCCGCCTGCACCGATCCCGCATGCAATGCATCAACGCCATGCGCTGCCAGTCGTTCAACCAAGGCCTGTCCGAAAGCGGCATGCCCCGTTGCCACCAGGGCTTTTTTCCCGGGAAAACGCAAGATCTCATAAACCTCAGATCGGCTTTCTACGGGCTGTTTTTCCAAGCGGAGATGGACCCAGAACAGGGATCCCTCGCCTGGTTTGCTCTCCAATCCGATGCGCCCTCCCATCATTTCCACAAGCTGCCTGACAATGGAGAGTCCAAGTCCCGTTCCGCCAAAGTGGCGGGAAGTTGAGGTGTCGGCCTGGGAAAAGGAATCGAAGATGCGACCCTGAACATCCTCTGGAATGCCGATCCCCGAATCACGGACTTCAAACCGCACCCAGACCGTGCTGCGTTCTTCCATCAGGGTATCGACCCGTACCACAATCTCTCCCCGGGTGGTAAACTTGACGGCATTGCCCACCAGATTGAGCACGACCTGGCGCAGGCGCCCGGCATCACCGCGCAGATGCACCGGCATCCGATCGTCGACAATGCAAACCAGCTCCAATCCCTTGGCAAAGGCTTTGGGAGAAAGCAGCTCCACCGCGTCCTCGATGCAATGGCACAGGTCGAAATCCACCGTTTCAAGCTCAAGCCGGCCAGCCTCGATTTTGGAGAAATCAAGGATATCATTCAGAATACTCAACAACGCATCACCGGACTTGTGGATGGTTTCAGCCAGGCCCTTCTGCCGCTCGTTGAGAGGAGTTTTAAGCAAGAGATCCGCCATTCCCATGACGCCAATCATCGGGGTCCGGATTTCATGACTCATGTTGGCAAGGAAACGTGACTTGGCCCGGTTGGCCTCTTCGGCCCCGGCCTTGGCGCATTCCAGATCTTCGATAGTCAGCGTCAGACGTTCGTTGGCTTTTTCCAGATCCCGGGTCCGCTCCGCTACCTGCTGTTCGAGGTTGCGCCGATGGAGGGCCAACTGATCGTCGCGGGCCTCGATCTGGGTCAGCATTTCATTGAACCCTTCGATCAACTCGCCGATTTCATCCTCAGTCTGCTTCTCCATCCGAAGACTGAAATTGTTGTGACGCGACACCTGATTCATCTTGCGGGACAGGTCCGTCAAAGGAACTGAAATCACCTGCTGCAGCCGGTAGCCGATAAAATAGGCCAGCAGAACGGAAAAACCGAACACGCCCAGAGCACCGACGCCAAACCACAGCAGGCGCTGGTAAAGCAGAGAAAGGTCGCTTTGCAGAAAAAGGGTTCCGACGCGCTGGCGGTCCAGTTCAATGGTATGCACCAGCGACAGGGAATTCAGAGTGAACAGATGGGCATCGCGCCCCTGCACCACCATTTCATGAAGGTGCCGCCCCCGTGGATGGTTGGCATGCCGCAGCAGGGGCTCAGCCGATGCCCCGGCCCTGAGATACTGGGCAAAGGGTTTGTCTTCATGATCGAACAGGAAAGCCGCCTGGACATTACCTTCGGCAGCAAGGGATTCAAGTGTCTCCCCTGCACTCTGCTTATCTCGATAGGCCAGGGCCAGCTTGCTGTTGGCGCCGATAATACGTGCAAGAGAAGTTGATTTATCCAACAGGGTTTGACGAAAGGAGACCACCTCAACGACAATAAAGGCGGTCAAGGAAAGCAGCAGCACCAGGGTGCTGGTCAGCATGATGATGGCGGTCAGCTTCTGCTTGACGTTCGCACGGTGAAAAAATCTTTTGAACACAATTATCAACCTTGCGGATGGGAGACAACGGGTTAACGGCGGCAGAGCAACCCACATGCTTCAGCCACCCTGAAAAACGCAACCAGTAAGCGGTGTCAAAATAACACATTTACGCGCAGTAATCGCCATTAAAATCAACCAAACATCTTTTCGCTGGGAAAAGGGCCAACGTGCAGGATCAAACATCTCAACAACAAGACCAGGACCAGGAGCAGGACAACTTCTGGCGTGCTCTGCGCCCTGGCGAAATCCTGCCCGACGCGACGGATGCCAGGTTGGATTTCGACCGCTGCCGGCTCTGGGCGCTGGTGCTCGAAGCACGAGGGATCAACCTGCTGGCGGCCTGCGATGAGCAGGGGTGGAAAATCCTTGTTCCGGCCGCGGACTTGATACGTGCGGAAGAGGAAATCCGCACGTATGAAAGAAAAAACCGCTTCTGGCCACCGCGCATCCCTTCCGCTCCTGCCCGCGACAACCTGCTGACGACCTTTTCACTACTGCTTCTTCTGGGCATTTTCCACAACCTGAGGGTTCTGGAAACCGACCTGCTCGGCATCGCGTCTGAAGCGTGGATTGAAGCCGGCGCCATGCAGGTGCAGAAAGTGCGCGACGGACAGTGGTGGCGCGTCGTTACGGCGCTTTCTCTGCACAACGGCGGACTGCATCTGATGGCCAACCTGGCCGCCGGCGCTCTTTTTATCGGCCGCCTGTGCCGAAGGTCGGGAACAGGACGAGGCTGGGCCATGGTCCTTGCCGCCGGCGCACTGGGCAATGCGATCAATGCCATGCTGCAATTCCCTTCTCATACCGCGGTTGGGGCATCTACCGCCATTTTCGGGGCGGTGGGCATTCTCGGAACCCAGGGGCTTTTCCCCCGCGCTCAACGCAGAGGGCTGCGACGCCTGCTGCCGGTCGCCGCGGCCCTGGGTCTGCTTGGGTTGCTGGGGACCAGCGGCAGCAACACCGATGTGGGCGCGCACCTCTGGGGTTTTGCCGCAGGGCTCCTGATCGGCTGGTTCAGTTTCCGCAACTCCCCAAGGCAGCCTCAGGCGAGCGATACAGGCGATCTCTTTTTCGGCGTCGCGGCCCTCGCCCTCTTTCTTTTCTGCTGGTGGCTGGCGTTGACTTCTCCCGGATAATGGAATAACGATCCCCAAAGTCCGTATATGGTCTCCTGATCGCTCTCATTTGTGGTTGCACGGCAGGTGATTTTGGCTATAGTAAATTCAATTGCGCCTGCCACTTGCAGCAGCCTCTCAGACTGCGAAGCGGCGTGTTTAAACCGCCATGCAGGAAAATTTCCTGCACCAGACTCAGAACAAGAGACCCATGACTGAACCCAAGCCACAGGAAGAATCCTCCCCGCCCTCCAAACCACGCCGCCGGTGGGTCTTGTGGGTCATTGCCGGACTGTTGATCACAGCGACCGTTGTGCTGGTGGCGACTCCATTTGTGATCCGCTGGGGGATTGAAAAAGCCCTGTCCGATCAGGGCGTACCCAATGCCCAGGTCAAGGATGTGGATTTCAATCCATTTACCGGGGTTCTGGTGATCAAAGCATTCCGCGGCAATGTTCAGGCGAAGGAGCAGAAGCTGGCGGCGGTCCAGATCCAGGCTCAAATCGACTGGTTCCCCCTGTGGCGGAAAAATATCTATATTCCCGAAATCGTCCTGCGTGATGTGGATCTGCACTTTCAACGGGACGATGACGGCAACTGGACCATCGGAGAGTTGAACCTCCCTTTAGAACCAGCGCCCGACGAAAAGCCCGAAAAGGACAAGGCCGACGCCGACCGCAAGGAACCTTGGGGCTTTGGAATCGGGCAGGTAGTGCTCGACAATGTCCGCATTCACTATATCGATCCAAAGCTCATTGTCGATGCCCGGGTTGCCAACGCCCGGCTCGGCTCACTTGAAACCTGGAACCCTGAACAGGCCACCCCGTTCGACCTGGATCTGATCGCCAATCAGGGACGCATTCGATTAGAAGGCGAGACACGCCCGCTGTCCTCTCACCCGGGAGCCTCTGCCCGTTTGCGCATCGACCAGCTACCCATCGGCTGGCTGCAGCCACTGCTGGAAGAACATTCAGTCTCGCAACTGAATGGCAATTTCGATACGGACCTGCAGATCACAATGAAGACGGATCAGGAAAGCACCCTGCCGGACTTTTCGGTGGTGGGCTCAATCGGCCTGGATTCTGCCTCTCTGGGCCACCCGCAGGCGGCAATAGGCCGTCTCCAGCTGACCTGGGTCGGACAGACAAAGGTGCGACTTCTGCCAGAGGCAGCTCCGCCGGAGTGGAGCGTCAGCGGCGACCTTTCTCTCGTGTCCGAATCCCTGCAGTGGACTGACAGGGAGGCGGATCGCCGTACAGCCGGCGACCTGGAATTGACCCAGCGCATCTCCGCCCGGCAGAACAAGGAGGAATTCCTTGAAGCATCACTCGACGGCAGCCTTCGCCTTGCCGACCTGAATTACCGTGATTCTCAGGTTTCACTGAAACGCGGCAGCCTGACCTGGGAAGGCAATGTCGCACTGGAGCACAATCCCCAAAATCCGCAACCGGCCATCGAGGCGCAGGGGATACTGGCGGTTCCCGATTTTGCCCTCGACCTGATTGAAGCCGGATATGGGATCGCGCAACAAAAATTCACTGCAGACATCGCATTGAAAGTTCCTGCAGAAGAGGCTCCAGCCGAACATCTTGGCCTCGCAGCGACCTTGTCGCTGGAAGGACTCGACATCTCAGGCCTGCAGCAGGAGAACAAGCTGCTGCAGCTGGAACGTTTCTCCGTGACGGATCTGGATATCGCCGGCGTGGACTCAATCGGCGCGGCATCAATTCGACTTGACAACCTGCGGGCTTTGGAACGTCAAGGCGAGGAAAATCTCTCCACCAATGCCCCTGATGCTGTGTTAAGCTCGGGCCGAATTGAACTGACCCGGGCATCCCTCCAGGAGATGCAGACGCTGCGCGCGACGGAATTGCAGATCGAGGATCTCAGTGCCTGGATTGTGCGCGACGGGGATGGCCGGATTGAAGCCCTGCAGGCGCTTGCCCCTTCAGCCCGGGAAGATAGCCCGGATACCGGCGAACAAAAAGAGGCGCCTCCCGATGCCGGGACGGATTCAGACTTCCAGTTTGACTTGTCGCTGGAACGCATTCTGCTGTCCGGTGAGAATCGCATCGATTTCATCGACCGCAGCGTCACACCCAAGGTCCATCAGACCCTCTCCGAACTCTCACTGGAAGCGACCGGCATCGACAGCAGCAAACCTGCTCAAGCCACCCGCATCACGGCCAAAAGCCATGTTGGCAAGCATGGCACTCTGAATCTCGACGGGACAGTGCACCCTTTTGGTGATCAACTCTCGAGCGATCTGCTTCTGAAGCTCAAAAACATCAACCTCTCAGCCGCGGACGGCTACCTGCGCGAGGCCATCGGCTATCGATTCAAAAGCGGTCGGCTTGACGGCGAAATTAACGGGCAGGTCGAGAACGACCTGCTCGATTCAAATCTTGATCTGGTTTTCGCCCAGCTGGAAGTCGAAGCTGTGCACGAAGAAGACCGGTCCGAAGCCACCGGTGAACTTGGCGTTCCTCTCGGAACGGCGCTCAACCTGGTTCGCGACAGTGACGGCACCATCCACCTTGACATCCCGATCCAGGGCGATCTCAACGATCCGGCCTTTCGGATTGGCAAGGTGGTGCGCACGGCTGTCTTTCAAACGTTGAAAAAGGGGATGGTCAGCTACTATGCCCCGCTGGGCGCATCGCTGCTGACCGGCGCCGCGTTGCCTGTCGGCGCGATCTGGGCGGTAGGGAAGCTCTATGATATGGCAACGACCCTGCGTTTTGCCCCCCTGTTGTTCGGCCCGGGAGAATACAACCCGACGGAGCAGCAACAGCAGAAGTTGAAGGAAATGGCCCGGTTGCTTCAGGACCGTCCGGACGCCAATTTGGTGGTTTGCGGCATTGCGGCACCCCCCGACCTCGAAGCACTGCGCACCGAGCGCGCCGAAACACAGGACAACAAAAAGTATGAGCCCGCTGCGTCGACGGGAGAATCGAAGCCTGAGCCATCGCCGCCTGCCAGCGAGGAGGAAAAGCAGGCAATGTATGAACTGGCCCGGCAGCGGGCCGGCACTGTGCAGGCCAGCCTCATTGAAGCAGGGATGGCTGAAGACAGGATTCTGACCTGCAGTCCCGACTATCAGCCTCATGAACAGGCCCAACCCCGGGTTGAACTGGGCATCTGACCCTACCCCCTCATACTTTCCGAGGCACTCTGGGGAAACGTCAGGGCAGCAGTTCCCGCTCGTAAAGCAGCGACCGAACTTCATTCCACCGGCTGCGCAAAAGCTCAACGCGACCATCGGTTTCCTGCGGACCGGTCTTGAGAGAAGGCCCGCCAAAGGGAGTGGACCCCTTGGTCCTGCTGACTCGGGATTCTCGCGCCAGCTGATCGCTGAGCCGCTGATAATAACCCAGCAGCTCCGCATCCGTCATCGTCAGGTAGTCGCGCTCGATCAACTCATTCGTCCGGGCGCTGAGCCCCGCACCGCACCCCGCAGCGAGCAGACACAAGCTTATAACGGCGACAAGTCTGCGCCAATCCATATTTCCCCCTTTCCAAGTAAAATTTATCCTTGTTCTCAAAAACTATTCCGACCCGCACACTCAAGGATCAAACGCCGTTCCAACCAAGACAATTTCTTTCTCTTTATCATGAAAGTAAAAATTGACATTTTTGTCATGGACTGCTAGAAGAGTATGGATTGTGTATACAATCTCCCGGTTCCATCTGCAATAAAAGCATGTTTGCCATGTTAAAGCATGTTTGCCATGTTATATCAAGGAGATGAAAGAACCTGCATCCTGGTGGATCGCGACTTCTTTTTCCCCTTTTCCCAACGCATTGTCAATGAAAGACTTGGCTCCATGAATGACGGCCTGAACAGATGCACGGTCTGCGGACGCGCTCCGCCGGCCTGAGTCGGGTTTTCGCCACCGGAGCAATCCGGTTTTGCTTCTATATAAATTCGGAGAGAGTGCCTTCCGGCATGAGGCCGGGCAGGTGAGTCAATCAATCTTTTCCAGGGGATGATGGGTATGCAAATGTTATTTGGATCCTCGGTGGGTAAGAAAGTCCTTATGGCGACAACAGGTCTGATCCTGGTTTTGTTCGTCGTCGTCCACCTCATCGGGAACAGCTCAGTCTTTGTTGGTCCCGACGGCATCAACGCTTATGCGGCAAAGCTCCACTCTTTAGGGCCGGTGGTCTGGCTGTTCCGCTTGGTGATGCTGGGTGTTTTTCTGGTTCATATCTGGCTGGGCATCAAGCTGACGCTTGAGAACAAGATGGCCCGCCCGGTTGAATATGCCCAGAAGAAGAACCTGCGCACCAGTTATGCGGCACAGATCATGATCTACACCGGTGTCGTTCTGTTGATCTTCGTTATCTACCATCTGTTTCATTTCACGGTGCGTGTCACGAATCCCGACATTTCCAATCTTGTCGACGCCGCCGGACGCAGTGACGTCTACTCCATGGTGGTGCTGAGCTTCCAGAAATTCTTCATCGCGCTGACCTATGTCATTGCCATGGTCTTTCTGTTGCTGCATCTCAGCCACGGCATCGGCAGCATGTTCCAATCCTCGGGTCTCAACAGCGCCCGTACTCTGCCGACGATCGAAACTGTCGGCAAGTGGGTTGCGATCGTGCTGATGGTCGGTTATGTCTCCATTCCGATCTCCATTCTCGTAGGCATCGTTAAACTTTAGGGGGAACTATCGTGATACTCGACGGCAAATGTCCTATCGGACCGATTGAGAAATCCTGGGACAAGCACCGCTTCGACATGAAGCTGGTCAATCCCTCCAACAAGCGTAAATTCAAAGTGCTCGTGGTCGGCACCGGCCTCGCCGGCGGCGCCGCGGCGGCCTCCCTGGGCGAACTCGGCTACAATGTCGAGGCTTTCTGCTACCAGGACAGCCCGCGCCGCGCCCACTCCATCGCAGCGCAGGGCGGCATCAACGCCGCTAAAAACTACCCCAACGACGGCGACAGCGTCTGGCGGCTGTTCTATGACACCGTCAAGGGCGGCGACTTCCGCGCCCGCGAGGCCGATGTCTACCGCCTGGCCCAGGTCAGCAACAACATCATCGACCAGTGCGTCGCGCAGGGCGTTCCCTTTGCCCGCGACTATGCCGGCTACCTGGACAACCGCTCCTTCGGCGGCGCACAGGTTTCCCGTACATTCTACGCCCGCGGCCAGACCGGCCAGCAGCTCCTGCTCGGCGCCTACTCCGCACTGTGCCGCCAGATCCGGGCCGGTTCGGTCAAAATGTTCGCCCGCCGTGAAATGCTGGACCTGGTTGTTGTCGACGGCGCAGCCAAAGGCATCACCTGCCGCAATCTCGTGACCGGCGAAATCGAATCCTACTGGGGCGACGCGGTCATCCTGGCAACCGGCGGCTACGTCAACGTATTCTATCTTTCCACCAACGCCATGGGCTGCAGCGTTACGGCCGCCTGGAAAGCTGCAAAAAAAGGCGCTTTTTTTGCCAATCCCTGCTACACCCAGATCCACCCGACCTGCATCCCGCAGCACGGCGAGCATCAGTC
>JAXHUR010000070.1:0-7608 GCA_034189505.1 Thermodesulfobacteriota bacterium
GGTGGCGATAGCGTAGGGGTCACACCTGTTCCCATCCCGAACACAGAAGTTAAGCCCTACAGCGCCGATGATACTGCATGGGTAACTATGTGGGAAAGTAGGTCGCCGCCGGAATATTTTTTTAGAGCCCATCTTTTTGCAAGGTGGGCTTTTTTTCGTTAAGGCTCTTCAGAAAACGCAATATCTGCAGACAAAAGCCGATCATTGCTGAAAGTGAGCGTGTGATCGACTTATGTCCTTGCGACTTTTACTTCTTCAACTCGATCCCATGAGTCTTTATCTTGCGGTGGAGATTGGACCGCTCCAGGTCGATATCTTCCGCAGTGCGCGAAATGTTCCATTCATTTTCCTGAAGTTTTCTCAGGATATACTCCCGCTCGAATTCTTCTTTTGCTTCTCTGAAATTGCCTGCATTCAGCGCGCTGCCGGCAAGACCGGACGAGAACGATGAATTCTGTTTACTGGTCAGGTTGGCAGGTAGATCCTCGAGCCTGATTTTGTTGCCGGGCGTCATGATCACCAGCCGCTCTATGAGGTTTTTCAACTCGCGGACATTCCCGGGCCAGGAATAATTCTGCAATACCTTCATGGCGTCCGGGGCCATGGTCTTATCCTCACGGCTCTCCTGGCGGGAGAAATGAGCGAGGAAATGCTTGACGAGCGGTGCAATGTCCTCTCTGCGCTCGCGCAACGACGGCACGTGGAAGGGGAGGACATTGAGGCGATAAAAAAGGTCTTCGCGGAAACTGCCCTTCTGCATCTCTTCTTCAAGATTCTTATTGGTTGCCGCAATAACTCGAACGTCGACTTCGATCGTCCGAGTCCCTCCGACACGCTCGAATTTCCTCTCCTGGAGAATCCTCAATACCTTTGCCTGGGTCTTCAGGCTCATATCCCCAATTTCGTCAAGGAACAGCGTTCCTTCGTTCGCCAGATCGAATTTTCCTTTTCGCTGCGTCGTGGCGCCGGTAAATGAACCTTTTTCATGGCCGAAAAGTTCTGATTCGATCAGATCCTCGGGGATTGCAGCACAGTTCACTTCGACAAACGGCTTCTCGCGACGGTTGGACAAATTGTGGATGGCACGGGCCACCAGTTCTTTACCTGTCCCATTCTCACCAGTAATCAGCACCCATCCATTGGTCGGGGCGGCAATGGAAATCTGTTGTTTGAGTTCGGCAATGGGAGGGCTCTCGCCTATCATTTCGTAATCTTTGGCAATCCGGGCCTTCAGGTTACGGTTTTCTTCAAGAAGTTGCCCCATTTTCAGGGCATTCTGGACGCAGAGAAGAACTTTCTCCAGCGCCAATGGTTTTTCAATAAAATCATACGCGCCCATCTTCAGAGCTTTGACTGCGGTTTCAATCGTTCCATGGCCGCTCATCATGACCACCAGCAGCTCCGGCCATTGCTCCTTGGCGCGTCGCAGAGTTTCAAGACCGTCTATGCCAGGCATCCAGATATCGAGCAGAACCAGGTCGGGGTTTTCCTCTCGTATTTTTTCAAGTCCTTCTTCGCCGTTGGAGGCAAACACAGGGCGAAATCCCTCGTCCTGCAGGATGCCGTCAAGGCTGAAGCGGATACTGTCTTCGTCATCAATGATCAGTATTGTTTTCATGTTGTGAAGTCCTGTATTTAAAAAATCACCCGTTGAACGAGCGTGATTGGGACGAATTGTCCGTGATCGGGAGTTCAATGATGAATTGGGTCCCTTTAGGGCGATTATCTCTGACCCGGATATATCCATTGTGGTCGGAAATAATCGTAGAGACAATGGCCAGCCCAAGTCCGGTGCCTGTTTTTTTGGTGGAGAAATAAGGCTCGAAAAGGCGAGACTTAATTTCCGGAGCAATGCCGCAACCAGTGTCTTTGACTGTGAGGGTGACCATTTGCAGTTCGTGGTTGAAGTGCGTCTCCAGGTGTATCGCTCCAGGCTGGTCCATCGCACCGACAGCGTTGTCGATCAGATTGATAACCGATCGCTTGATCTGATCGCGATCCAGGTTGAAAACCGGCACCTCGGGATCGGGATCGAAAGAGAAATCGATTTCTTTGTGCCCTTCCTCAAACAGAATAAGTGCTTCGGCGACAATCTGGTTCAGGTTGTTCGGAGTCGGGCGGCTGGCCGGCATCCGGGCAAAATTGGAGAACTCGTTGACCAGGTTCTTCAACTCGTCGACCTGCCGGATGATCATTCCCGTGCACTCATCGAAAACCGTATCGTCCCTGTTGAATTTTTCAAGATAACGGCGGCGCAGTCGTTGCGCGGAGAGTTGAATCGGCGTCAACGGATTTTTGATTTCATGGGCAATGCGACGGGCGACTTCACGCCATGCCGCCATCCGCTGGGCCTTGATCAACTGAGTCAAATCGTCGAAAACCACGACGGTGCCCATAAATTCGCCGTTCTCGTCACGCAGGGTTGTGACGTTGACCATCAGGGTCAACTTGTTCTCCTGAATGGGAATCGTCACCTGTTTGCTGACATGATCCTTGCCCGTTTCCATCAGATCCCGCAGGATGTCCTTGACCAGGGGAAGGTATTCCGGCTCAAGCACCTCCCGGAAATTTTTGCCCAGCACTTTTGAAGCACTGGTGTTCAGAAGTTTTTCCGCCGACTTGTTGACTGTAGTGAGAAAGCCTCCGCGGTCCACCGCCACGACCCCGGCAGTGATATTGCGCAGCACGATCTCCATGTAACGGCGACGTTGATCCAGTTCGTGATTTGATGACTGCAGTTCGCGGTTGGCCGCCTGGAGACTTTTCTGGCTGCGGCGCAGGTCTGCAGTCATGGTGTTGAAAGCATCCACCAGAGTGCCGATTTCATCGTCGCTGTCGACCTCGATGCGCACATCGAGATCACCCTGGGCGATGCGATTGGTGGCCACTGCCAGTTCCTGTATCGGCACTGTGATGCCCCGCGCCAGATGGAAGCCGAACCACGTAGCGAGAAAAATGATCACAAGTGCGATCAGCAGCAGAACGACTACGTACCCCATCTGGATGCGGCCCTTGAGCAGCTTGGTGCCTTTGTACTGCTCGAAAGAGGATTTAATCTCTTTCATTTTGCTGACCAGGGAATAAGGGACATAGTAGTTGACAACGACGACGCCGACGACATCCTCGGGGTTCCAGTTGGAGTAGACGGGAACAATGCCGCGGATCAGATCGGCTTTCCCCACAGGCGTTATGCGGGTGAATCGATTGCCCTGAAGGGCTTCACGGATTGCATCGGAGCCGGGATCAGTGAAATCTGCGGCGGGCACAGAAGGGTTGCTCACCCGGACGAGTTCTTCATAGGTGGAGGAAAAAACTTCTACGATGCCCAGATTGTACTCGAGCTGCTTTTCCTGGATAAATTCCTTGAGCTGTTCCAGGTTTGCTTCGTTGAGCAGTTTGTCGCGCTTGATGATGCGCGCCAGTTGTTCTCCATAATAAAGGGCGTTGGACGCGGAATTTTTGTAGTAGGTTTCAGCGACCTCGAGGGACTCCTGCAGGGAATTCTCGATCTGATTGTTGAACCAGTTTTCAATGGTATTGGTGATAAAGCCGGCGGAAACGAAGAAAAGAAGCATCGTTGGTACCAGTGACAGGGCCACGAACGCAGCGACCAACTTACTGCGGATGTGTGCTCCCGGCACGCCGCGCCTTCGTTCAAGGATAAGTTTGAATAGATTGCGGAAAACCAGAAAGAAAAACAGAATGATCAGTAGAATATTGACGTTAATCAGGGCCAATACGAGGATGCTGTTGACCAGAGAAACCTCGGACGTCAGCTCGAGAAGGCGGGATTCGTATTGAGTCAAGGCAAACACCAGCAGCAGGCTTAAAAGGATAAGCCCCCACTCTCGGCGGCGCTTGCGGTATTCGACCCGTTGGGGTGTCCGTTGTTTTTTAGAGCCTGTCATCCTATTCCCCATAATACAAAATAAGATTCCAGTTTATTTGATGTTTTCCCTGATATGCAAGGGCAGAAGAATAAAAAAAGCGGCCATTGAGGCCGCTTTGGTCAAGCAGAGATAAAAAAGGATCTCGATTTATGCTTTGGATGGGAGCAGATCTCCGACAAAGGCGGGATAGGGACCGGCCTGCGCGGCTCGGAGGATTTCATCGGAGAACTCAACGAGTTTGTAACACTCCGAAGTTGCAAGTATTTTTTGAACCATTTTGTTGTTGATATCGTGACCGGCCTTGTAAGCTTTGATGTGACCGAGGATCGGATAGCCGATGAGGCTGAAATCCCCGATGCTGTCGAGAATTTTGTGTCGCACGAACTCGTCGGGGAAGCGAAGTCCTTCAGGGTTGAGAACGCCGTTGTCGTCAACCACGATCGCATTGTCAAGGGATCCGCCGCGTGCCAGACCGTTGGTCTTGAGGTATTCGACTTCCTGCAGAAACCCAAAGGTTCGAGCAGGTGCAATCTCCTTGCGGAACTGGCGGGAGGAATGCTTGAAGGAATAATTCTGCAGCGCGATGCTCGGGTGATCGAAGGCAATATCAAAGGATACGCGAAAAAAACGCGAAGGGATCAGAGAAACTCTCTTTTCACCGTCGACCAGTGAAACAGGCTCCCGAATCGCCAGGAACTTGCGGCCGCGATTGAGCTTGCGCAGCCCCGCATCTTCCAGCAGATCGACAAAAGGGGCGGCGCTGCCGTCCATCACCGGCACTTCGGGGCCATCGATATCAATGTGAAGATTATCGATGCCCAGGGCACTGAGGGCGGCGAGCAGGTGTTCAACCGTTGAGACGCTAAGGCCGTTTTTGCCGATGACGGTCGCAAGCCTGGTGTCAACCACATTGGAGACATGAGCCTCAATGGTTACGGTGCGCTCGCCTTCGGAGCGATGAAATAAAATGCCTGTTCCCGCTTCGGCAGGCCGCAGGTGCATGGTGATGCAGCGGCCGGAATGAAGGCCGATGCCTGAGATGGCGACGGGATTGGCGAGAGTCCGTTGAAAAAGCAAATCTTCCTCCTGGTACAACAGTGCGTGCGCTTTCAGGATCAAATATAATGCAAATATATTGCCATATTTTGTTTGTTGCGTAAGTGCTTGAAAAATAAGAAGGAAAAAGATTTATTGCGGCATGGGTAAGGGGCAGTGTTGCAACTCTGCATCCAGAGTCTGTGGTATGATGGACACAAGTAGCTGCGACCATGAGGAACATTGGAGGGGTTAAAGTCGCCCTGAACGTAAAATGGCGAAAGCGAGCCAGAGGCCGAGGAAGCCGGCGATAGTGTACCCGAAAATTCCCAGAACGGGAAAGCCGAAAAACTGTGGACCCTTGTCCGATTGAATGACCAGGGAACTGCCCACGATCAGAGAACCGATCAGCATGGAAAATGACAGGCGGTTGCTGGCCTTGTCGAGGTCGTTCATCAGCTTTTCGAGACCGCGGTGTTCAAGGTCGATCTTGAACTTGTTGCGGTTGACCCGATTGATGAACTCCTTCAAGTCCCGCGGCAGGGTCTTGAACAGGGACCCATAGGACTGCAGCACCCCTAGAACTTCTTTGGAAACATTGCCGGGCGACAATCTCTCGCGAATCAGTTTTTCCATAAACGGCCGCAGATGCTCGATCATGTTGAATTCGGGGTCGAGTTGACGGCCGATCCCCTCCATAGTGACCAGTGCCTTGGCCAGCAGCATCAGGTCCGATGGGAACTTGATGCGATACGCGTTCATCAGGTCGACGAATTCCATCAGAAGGCGACCGACGTTGAGTTCTCCCAAGGGTGTTTCATAATAATCGTCGATGAATTCGGACAGATCGCGCCGCAGGCTTTTGAGGTCGGTTTCATCGCTGATATCTCCGGAATAGAGCATCAACGAGATAATACGATCGACATCGCGCTGCAATACGGCAGAGAGCAGATCGACCAGGCGGTACTTGAGCGGTTCGTCGAGACGTCCCACCATCCCGTAGTCCAGCAGGCAGATGACATTGTCGGGCAGGATGAAAAAATTTCCCGGGTGGGGGTCTCCATGAAACAGGCCATGAACCAGAACCTGTTTGAGGAATGAATCGGCCCCCCGCCGGGCAATGGTCGCCAGGTCGTAGCCCTGCTCTTTGAGGTATTCCAGGTCTGATACTTTGATCCCCTCGATATATTCCATGGTCAGCACTGTTTCTCCAGTGAAGTCCCAGAAGACATGGGGAACGTAAACTGTCGGGTCTTCTTCAAAATTGGCGTGGAAACGATCGACCGTGTGACCTTCCCGGGCAAAATCCATTTCTCGGTAAATGGTGCGGCGGAATTCTTTGACCAGACCGGTCGGGTCGTAGAGTTCGCCGCCGGGCAGATGTCGCTCCACCAGAAAGGCGAGCCCCGCCATAATGTCGAGATCGGTTTCAACCGTTTCAACGATTCCAGGACGCCTGATTTTAACCACCACTTCCTCGCCGCTGTTTAGGCGGGCGTGATGAACCTGGGCGATGGATGCGGCAGCAATGGGTTCCGAATCGAATTCTGCGAAGATTTCATCGAAATACATCCCCAGTTCGCGGTGCACCTGCTCGCGCAACTCGGAAACGGGAACTGCAGGGACTTTGTCCTGCAGCTTTTGGAATTCTTCGATAAATTCACGGGGGATGACATCGGGGCGGGTGGAGAGGATCTGGCCCAGTTTGACAAACGTCGGTCCCAACTCCTCCATGGCCAGACGCAACCGCTCGGCCTGGCTGAAGCGGTCGATGTTTTTGGAGGCCGTGCCGAGCGTGACGATGCGTCGGCCCAATTCGAGGTAATAGTCGATATTGAGCTGTTCGACAACATGTCCGAAGCCGTACTTGATCAGGATACCGAGAATATAGCGGTAGCGTTTGATCGAACGGATGTTGCGGTTGATCCGCGCGAAAGTCAGCATTTTTTCAGAATCGCTGTGTCACCAAGGCAGATCATTTCTGTGAGGACGCCAGAGTTTGCTCCAGCTGCTGAATGCGTTGCTGGAGTTGCTCGAATTCCTCGCGGGTGACCATGCCGACGCGTTCAGCGGCACGACGAACTTCCTGCTGGGCCATTTCCTCGAGTTTCTGCTGGGACTGCTCGAAGTTCTGCTGCATTTTTTCGATAAATGCCTTGCCTTCCTCTTCCGTCATGTTGAAGCGCTCTTTCATCTCATTGGCCAACTCTTCTGCCTTTTTCTGAGTCATACAAAGGGCGCCCATGCCGGTCAGCATGATTTTTTCAGCGAGTTCAAACATCTGTTCCTCCTTGGGGGTGAGAGTCGTTTTTATCTCAAGAGTCTAACATGACTGCACTTTGATGCAATCGTAATTCCTTGAAGGAATTTCAGACATTGAAAAAACAGGGTATCTATTCACTTCGCGGGGTCGTCACTCCCACGTCAGGGGTGTTTGGCGCCAGGGAGGGCGCCAATCAAACGGCCAGGGATGGCGAAAAGTGTCCCTTGTCATGGGAATAACGACCCCATTCTGAACAGTTACAGGGTCGTATTTGTCGTCACTCAGCAACGCAGGCGCGCCAGGTCGGAACGTGCTTCCTGCGTCGCTTTTTCGCCGGCCGCAATCGCTTCTGCGGCGCGATGAAACTCCAGCATGGTCAGATCATCGAATTCGGGACGGATCAGAACGTCGAATTGATTC
>JAXHUR010000070.1:7708-17039 GCA_034189505.1 Thermodesulfobacteriota bacterium
CAGGTCGGAACGTGCTTCCTGCGTCGCTTTTTCGCCGGCCGCAATCGCTTCTGCGGCGCGATGAAACTCCAGCATGGTCAGATCATCGAATTCGGGACGGATCAGAACGTCGAATTGATTCTGCTGCAGGCGCAGCTCATTGATCTGATTCTCCATAATGGCAACACTTTGCGCACATACTTTAAAAATGCTTGGAGGCCGTTTCTCCGGTTTTTCCAAAGAGGCCTGCCGCCCGCCAAAGGGCCTTGACTGCCACAAGTCTCCAAAAATCTTTTCGATGCGCGTGGTATTGAACAGGGGAAGCCGCCGCTTTGATGTCCGTGACGGCGGATCCGCAGGCGGGAGATAGGTTTCGTGGATGGGCTTTTCGACCTGTGGGATGGCACAGACGGCAATAATGTTTTTTGCACCCATTTGTCTGACCGCATCGACGGGGACAGGATTACACAGACCCCCGTCGATCAGGAAGCGATCTCCGAACCGGGCCGGTGTAAAGATGCCGGGGAAGGCGATGGCCGCGCGCAAAGCGTCGACCAGGTTGCCGCGACGGATGATCAGCGCTTCGCCAGTTTCAACATCTGTGGCCGTGACGGCCAGCGGTATGTGCAGTTCCTCGAAGGTGCGCGCCGGGAGCAATTTCGCCATGAACTCAGCCACCTGGGCGCCGTCAATCAGGCCTGCGGTCGGTACGACCGGGTCGATGAGGCGCGCCAGGCGCTTCCAGTCCAGCCCGGTTGCCACCTCCTCCATCTGTTCGGGAGAAATGCCGGCGGCGTAAAGTGCACCGATAAAGGCTCCGATGGATGTTCCCGCCAGGCAGTTGATTCTGATCTGTTCCCGCTCAAGAACCTTAAGCACCCCGATATGACAGAGTCCGCGAGCCGCACCGCTGCCCAGGGCCAACCCGAGGCATGGAGCCGATTTTTCTGAAGGCATTATTTCTCGTCCAATGAAGTTCAACGTTTAAAAAGCCAGAACAGCAGAGACAGAACCAGGGAAAAAAGCAGGCAGCTGCCCAGGGGGAAATAGAAGGAGAAGTTTTCCTTCTCAATGTGAATATCTCCCGGCAGCCTGCCGAGGAAGGGTATTCTGCCGCTGAAATGCAGCAGCAGGCCGGCGGCGACAAGAATGAGACCAAGGATGATGAGAGTTTTTCCCGGAGGCATAATCTAACCCTTGCCTGGATGGTAGCGATCTTTTTCAGAATAGATGCAGCCGCAGTATTGCTGGCGATAAAGCCCCAGCTCCTTGGACGTGCGGATCCCCTGCTGCCAGCCGCGCCGATAGTCATCATAGATGAACGTCAGCCCCCACTCCTCCGCAAGCTGGCGGCTATAGGAGGCGATAGCGTCATGCTGCTGGTAGCGCGAATAGAGCAGGCTGGTGGTGAAGGCTTCAATCCCTTGCTCGGATGCTTGTTTTGCTGTTTCTTCCAGGCGCGCGCGGTAGCAGTAGTTGCAGCGGGCTGCAGGGTCGGCGGCAACCTGGGCCAGAAACTCTTCCAGCAGATAGTCGTCCCGGTAGACCATCGGCAGGGAGCAGATCTGGGCATATTGCTGCACCGCCTCGAGACGCCTGCGGTATTCCTGGTAGGGATGGATGTTGTGATTGTAGAAAAAGCCGGTAACCTCGTGTTGCGCCGAGCGCAGCTCTTCGAGGGGATAGATGGCGCAATTGGCACAGCAGATGTGCAGCAGAACCTTCATGGATAGATTGCTCCCTGAGTGGATGTGATTTTCTTCAACAGATTATAAACCCTGCCCTCACCCCATCAAGGTCTTTTTGTCGAAAAAGGTTCGTCAAGTTCTTCCCACGGCGGCAGCGGCAGGCTGTTCCAGATCCGGCGGGCCCACTGTCGGGCAAGGCGAGGTTCGTCGCGACGGCTGTATGTCTGATGCAACAGGTCCTGCTGGAGCCTGTTCAGGTCGGCCAGATATCTTTCCACGATGGAGGCGGTCAGGTGCCGGTCGGTGGGCAACTCGATCAATGTCTGTTCGCTGAAGGTGGCCAGTTCAAGAGCGCGTGCAGTTTCTTCGCCCTCGACCTGGATGACCTGCCCGCTGCTATCGGTAAGCTCAAACACCCCGAGGAACTCATTGGTCTGGTGCAGGGTCCCATTCACCTCAAATTTCTGCAGTTCCGGACGGTAAATATCGTACAGGTAATTTTCAGGAAAACGAGGCACCCCGTCTTTGAAAACATCTGAAATGATCTGGGCTGTCTCCTCTTCTCGAATTCGTTTGCTCCGCTGTGTCGCACTTTCCTCGGAACCGGGGGGCAGTTCAGGGGCGGGCAGCCCTGAAAACTCACCCAGCTTTTGCCGGATGGCTTCTTCTATCTTCTCGGTGTCCGGTTCAGGCAGGGCGGCAAGTTGCTGCAGAAGATCGGGATCGGGTAGAGGAACAAGATGACGGCGGCATTCGCTGGCCACCTGCCCAGAGCCCGGCAGAGGGTGGCCTGGAGCCAGGGACTTCCACAGGTAGCTTCCAAGTTGGCTGGCAAAAAAACGCTCTATCCCGGGGGGCGCGGCAAAAACTTCCGCGCCGTGGTTAAATGAGAGTTTCTGCTGCTGGAGCAGTTCGAGGACGCAGTCGGGGGCTCGCAGGGCCAGGTTCAGAAAACTGCGGGGTTGCTGCCGTAGCGTATGCCAGTTAAAGGTCCGCGATCCGCAGGGGCCGCATAAGGTTGTTTCGCAGCTCAGGCCGGGCTGCTTTTCGAGAGTCAGGCAAAGTTGGCTCGGGGATAAGGTTTCCAACCTGACTATGCTGAACTGCTCTGTAATCAGATTGTAGAAGCTGTTGCCATACGCATGAACGAGCCAGGCGGCAGGCAGGGTCAGACGGATAGCGGCACCGTCGGCGGCGAGCCCGAAAAGGTGGGCGGCCTCCCAGATATAGCGGGGGGATTTGGGCGCCAGCGAAAGGCGCCGGTTGGGCCAGGAAGTGCGCAGTTTCAGTCGGAAAAACTCCCTCTCTGCCGCGGTAATTTTTTCCGAAAGAAGGACCAGACCCCCCTCGACATTGCGGGGCGCTGAACGCATCTGCAGGCTGAAGATATTTGTGGAGGATTCCTGAGCGTGTGGAAGGTCCAGATGATCTCTCAGCAAGGCAACCAAGGCCTTTAGTGCGGGATCCTGAAAAGCCTCGGAAAAGGTGCCGGCCGGGCGCGCGGAGGCCGGATTGATCAGCAGAGTGCCTTCCGCCACAGGTTCCGTCGTTTCCCAAAAAGGCAGCCCAAGTCTTCTGGCCTGGTCGCGGAGCAGTATTTCCAGAACCTTACCCACCTTTTTGGGATCGCTTCCCCAGCGCAGCTGTCCCAGTCGGCGAAACAGATGGTGAAAACGAACTGCGCTGGGATAAGGCAGGGGAGGCTCGGCAGGAAAAGATCCAAGTGCGGTAACCACGGGCTCGGAAAGATAGGAGAGAACAAGGTCGATGGCGCGCTCTAGTTTCTCGGGCCGGACGTTTTCCGGGATCTGGTTGTCCCGCATGAGTGCAAGCAGGCGTACCAGAACCAGCATCCCTTTGCTCTGTGCGAGTCGCCGAGCGGGATAGTTCGGCATGTCGAGTGTTTTAGCGCGCGCACTGCTGACAGCCTCGGTTAATTCTTCCTCGGCCGCAGCCAGGGGGGAGAGGCACAGGTTGGCGAGATAAAAAGCATCAAGATTCTCCGGCGCGACGGCGCCCATGACTGAAAGCGGTTTAAGCTCTTCCAGAACGTGCTGCAGGACCTGGTGGGATTCTTCCGCCAAGGCGTTGTCAGGTGCAGGCGCCTCGAGATGCCTGATCCGCTGCGGGGGCCTGCCTGTCTGGCAATGCCAGATGTCCAGCCCGACGACGCTCCATGTGACAAAGTGGCTCAGCCCCAATGCTGAAGCGCTAGCGCTGCCGGCAGCGAAGCACTGCTCGGGCGCCTGGTCGTCAAGCAGAACAATACCGCCGGCCATGAAACTGTCGCGATTGATCCATAGCACCAGGGACGGAGAAATTTCGCCTTGCTCTGTCAGCAGCCGCGGGGTGCTTTCCGCGCGACGAAAGGGAAAGCGTCCAACTTCGATCTTCTGCTGCGCCAAATCCGCCAGTTCCGCTGCAAGGCGGGTCTTCTTATCTAAATTCATGAATCACTTGTGTGTGTGGTTTTCAAGGTGAGTACTGCTCTGTCTCGATCAGAATCTGCTTGAATTTTTCCAGGTTGGTTTCAAGTTCCTGCAGCCTGCCCGTTAGCTCTGAATTCAACTGGCGCTCATTTTCAAGCTCCTGCCGTGTCCAGGCATGTCTCTGCTCAAGCGCTTGAAGCCGCTCTGCCATCCGAGCATTTTGCTCACGATATTTATCTGAGGTGATCCCACAGTCGACAAGAGCTTCAGCGGCAGCGGCAAACGGGCTGTCCGGGTGTTGATTCATCAGTTCTTCAAAAGCATCGGGATCACCGTCTTTTCCCCTCCACTCCTCAAGGCCGGCGGTGAAAAGTGTTTCCGCAGGCGAGGGTCCCCATAAAGGCCAGGTGCCGGTCGACACGCAGCCGGTAAGGATAAAGGACAGGCATGTTGCGAAGATGAATTTAGGCATGTCAACGTTGCTCGCGACGGTCGATGAGGTAGTTGCTTCCCGGTTCTTTTTTAAGGTGCTCCTTGATTTTCGCACATTCGCGTCCAATGGCAACGGGCGATGGGTCTTTCAGGCTGTTTGAAGTGAGAACGGCGATGGAAATGGTCATCAGTGAGAATTGGCGTTTGACGCCGTAGCGGTCCAACCCAATGGTGTACCCGGCTTCCCGGTCTTCAGCGGAATAGAAGCTGGGTGCCAGCCTGTCGAAGGATTCGACGATTTCGCGGGCGACCTCTTCGGCGCGGTCCGGGGTGCTGAGGACAATATAATCGTCTCCGCCGATGTGGCCGACCATATCCTGTGCGTTGCCATAGTCACGCACAGCCTTTAGAACGAGGTCGCCCACCGCCGCAATAGCTGCGCTGCCGGCCTGATAGCCGTAGCGATCGTTGTAGACCTTGAAATGATCCAGATCCACGTACATAGTCGCGAAGGGAGTTCCCGTAGCGATGCGTTCTTCCAGTTCACGTTCAATGGTCAGGTTGCCGGGAAGGTGTGTCAATGGATTGGCGTCCAGGCGCAGCTGCTCCAGTTCCTTGAGTTTGCCGCCCATATTTTGAAAGTCCCGGGCCAACTGGCCGAATTCATCGGAGCTGTGTATGTCGATCGGATAATCGAAGCTGCCGGAGGCGATCTCCTTGGTGGCGCGGGTCAAACGACCGACCGCCTGATTGATGCGAAAGATCACCCAGAGCGCCACCATTGCCGCCAGTGAGGTGCCGGCGAAGGCGAGGGACAGCGTCAGGGAGTAGGCTCTCCGGCTGGTTTCAAGCAGCATGTTGAGCTGTTGATCCATGGCCTGCTCGTGACCTTGCAGAAACTGCTCTAATTGGCCGACAAGTCTGTTGCGCAACGGGGAGAGGACCGTTTCGGAAAATTCACCGGCCTCCTGCCATTGATTGTCTAATAAAAGCTGGAGCCCTTGATCCTCCGATTGGTCGAATTCTGCAAGGCTGGTAAAAAGTACCTCTGCCGACAATTGCTTGTTGACTTCTTTGAACTGCATGTAAAGCTGATGAAAATCGGCCTGGCGATCTCCAAGCAGCTCAGTCAGTTCGTCATCACGCAGGATGAGTGTCTGTCGTTCAAGCCGCTCCTGCGCCAGCAGGTTGCTGCGCATATCGCGTAGAACGCTCATGATGGCGAAATCAACCCTGACCAGATCCTGGTTGAGCCGGGTCTGATGGCTCAGTGCCGAGAGCGCGTATATCACCGCCGAAAGGCAGAACAAGCTGACCAACAGGTAGCCGGCTGCAATTTTCTGGGCAAGGGTCAAGTGTCTCATCCCCGTAAAATCGTCTCCAGCGAATGGGAGTTCAGTTGGATCCGGAGCCCGCTTTGTTCAGGAAAACAGTCCATCCTGGCGATCATTCTCAGGCGGGAGCCGCTGCAGATGCCGGTACGCCAGTGCCGTGGCTTTGCGCCCCCGCGGCGTGCGGTTGAGATACCCCTGCTGGATCAGGTAGGGTTCGATCACCTCTTCAATGGTGTCCTTCTCTTCTCCTACGGCGGCCGCCAGGGTGTCGAGGCCGACCGGGCCACCTGCAAACTTTTCGATGATGGTCAGCAGAATCAGGTTGTCCATGTGGTCGAAGCCGCGTTTATCGACCTCGAGCCGTTCCAGGGCCTTATCGGCAATGTCATGGGTGATGATTCCCTGCCCTTTGACTTCGGCAAAATCACGTACGCGGCGTAGCAAGCGGTTGGCGATGCGGGGCGTCCCGCGGCTGCGACGCGCGATTTCATACGCCCCGTCGGCCTCGGTTTCAATCTCCAGGATATCGGCGCTGCGCCGGATGATGCGGGTCAGATCCTCCGGCGTATAGAATTCAAGGCGTGCGATAACGCCGAAGCGGTCGCGCAGCGGGGAGGAAAGCAGCCCGGCGCGGGTGGTGGCGCCAACCAGGGTGAAGCGGGGGATGTCGAGTTTGACGGTGCGGGCCGAAGGTCCCTGGCCGATGATGATATCAAGCTGGTAGTCCTCCATGGCCGGATAGAGGATTTCCTCCACCACAGGCGAGAGGCGATGTATCTCGTCGATGAACAGGACATCGCCTTCTTCGAGATTGGTCAGAATCGCCGCCAGGTCGCCGGGTTTTTCGATCACCGGCCCGGAGGTGCTCTTGATGTTGACTCCCATCTCCGATGCGATGATGTTGGCCAGGGTCGTTTTGCCGAGCCCGGGCGGCCCGTAGAACAGCACATGATCCAGTGCCTCGTGGCGAGAGCGGGCGGCCTGAATGAAAATCTCCAGGTTCTCCTTGGCCTTCTCCTGCCCCACATACTCCCGCAGGTAGCGTGGACGCAGCGTGGCCTCGATCCGGATTTCCTCACCGGTGGTCTGTGGGCTGATAAGGCGATCTTCCATGGGGCGGCATTGGTCCTGTGTTGAAGGCGATCGGCTTTATTTCATCAGAATCTTCAAGGCGCCTTTGAGAACATCCTCCAGGTGTGTTCCCGGCGGAATCTCGAGAGATTCGAGCACCTTGCGGGCCTGGTTTTCCTTGTAGCCCAGGTTGATCAGGGCGGACAGGACATCGTCCAGACAGGCTCCATCCGATACATGAACCCGCTGAGGAGTGGAGCGCGGCCCCTCTGGTGACATGCGTGCAATCTTGTCCTTGAGCTCAAGCGAGAGCCGCTCGGCCGTCTTCTTGCCGATGCCCGGAATGGCTGAGAGCCGTTTCACATCCTGGTTCATCAGGGCGTCGCTGAGGTCGGCGGCAGGGATGTTGGAAAGAATATTGACCGCCAGTTTGGGGCCCACTCCTGAGACGCCGAGCAGCAGGATAAACATCTCTTTTTCCCGGGAGGTCAGGAAGCCGTACAGGGCGAGCATATCCTCTTTGACATGGGTGTGGATATGCAGGGTGGTGGTGCCGGTGTCGGGAAGTTCATAGAAGGTCGACAGGGGGACCACGACACGGTAACCCACTCCGCCCACGTCGAGAATGACATGCTCAAGAGATTTATAGGCGATTGTCCCGGTCAGCAGTGCGATCATAGGGGGCTCGTGATTAGGTGGTTATTGAATAGAGACAGAGTCCTAGCGCCTGTTTGCGCCGCCAGAGCCTGCGACACGCTGATTGATTCCGGCGCTGTGGGCATGGCAGATGGCGACGGCCAGGGCATCCGAAGCATCTTCCTGGGCGATCTCGGGCAGTTTCAGCAAAATGCGAACCATCTCCTGGATCTGTTTTTTATCGGCCCGCCCATAACCCACCACCGCACTCTTGACCTGCAAAGCGCTATACTCGGCGATCGGCAGATCATGATTGAACCCAGCCAGCAGCGCCACTCCTCGTGCATGCCCGAGCTTGAGAGCGGAACGGGCGTTCTTGGCCATAAAAATTTCTTCGACGGCAACAGCCGTGGGAGCGTAGCCTGTGATGACCCCGGACAGGTGCCGATAGATCGTGCCGAGGCGATCTCCAAGCGGTTCGTCGGCGCGGGTTGTAATCACGCCGTTGTCGATGTGCAGCAGGCGGTTGCCCTGCTTTTCGATCAGCCCCCAGCCTGTTGCGCGACTGCCGGGGTCGATGCCGAGAATTCGCATTCTGCTGCCGGCAATCACCCCATGATGCGGGCGATTTCCTCATCGGAAATGTCGAAGTTGGCGTAGACATTCTGCACGTCGTCGTTATCCTCGAGCTTATCCATCAGTTTCAGCATCTGCTCGGCCTGCTTGCCCTCAAGCTGCACCATGGTCTGGGGGATCATAGTGACTTCGGCATTCTCCCACTTCAGACCGCTCTCGCCCAGAACATCGCGTACTTCCATGTAGTTTTCCGGGGCGGTCAGTACCTCGTAAGAATCGCCTTCGTCCTTGACGTCTTCTGCCCCCGCTTCAAGGGCGGCTTCAAAAATAGCCTCGAAATCATGATCGGTGGAAAAGGAGATCAGACCTTTTCGCTCGAACAGAAACGACACCGAGCCGTTGACTCCGAGGTTTCCGCCGTGCTTGCTGAAGATGTGACGCACATCGGCCACGGTGCGGGTGCGGTTGTCGGTCATGAATTCGACCATGACGGCAACGCCGCCCGGGCCATAACCCTCGAAGAAGCCTTCTTCATAGGTCACGCCGTCGAGGTCGCCGGTGCCTTTCTTGATGGCCCGGTCGATATTGTCCTTGGGCATGTTGGCCTGCTTGGCCTTGTCGATTGCCAGCCGGAGCCGGGGGTTGGTTTCGATCTCCCCGCCGCCGATGCGGGCGGCGATGGTGATCTCTTTGATCAGCTTGGTGAAAATTTTGCCGCGTTTTGCGTCCTGGGCGCCTTTACGGTGTTTGATGTTCGCCCATTTACTATGTCCTGCCATGGTTGAAATTTCTCCTCGCGCTGGTTTTGTGTCGGATGAAAAGTCCGAAAGCACAAGTTCGCTACTTTATCACGAAGAGGGCGGTATCGGCAAGAACAGCGGCCTTAAAAACAGGTGAGGAAAATGCAGAAACCCAATCGTGCCGGGGAGGCGGATTGGGTTTCTGCTGAGAAAAGGTTTGTTGAGAGGAATCAGAAAAGCTCGGCGCCCTGTGCCCCTGCCGCCTGCAGCATGCTTTCATCGTATAGCAGGCAGGTGACATCGAGCAGAATCTTGACATCGTCGCCGATCTTGCCCAGTCCCTGAATGTAGCGGCTGGCGGCGGCACGGGTCGAGCGGGGCGGCGGTTCGATGTTGGAATCGGGGATGTCAGCAACCTCGCTTACTTCATCGACGACCAGTCCGAC
>JAXHUR010000071.1:0-16655 GCA_034189505.1 Thermodesulfobacteriota bacterium
AAAAAAAAACACGTTCATATCAGGAGCCCAGACACTCGCATGGAAGATATCGCTCTTTACGAGGAGATTATCCGGCTGAAGAACGGTGAACAGCCTGCCGCCCTGGTCACACTGATCAGGTCGACCGGCTCCACTCCGCGCAAAGCCGGAGCTAAAATGCTGGTTCGATCGGACGGCAGCATTCAGGGGACCATCGGCGGCGGACGCCTGGAGGTCGAAGTCATTCAAAAAGCTCTGGAGACGGTGGAGAATGGCCGGCCGAGCACAGCGGAATTTGACCTGACCGAGGATTTTGGTCATGCCTGCGGCGGCCGCCTGATGTTTTATTTTGAACCGATCAACCCGCGTCCCTGCCTGGTCATTTTCGGAGCCGGGCATATCGGCCGGATGCTGGCCCAACTGGCCCACCAAAGCGGATTTTACGTCACGGTGGTGGAGGAGAACCCGCAGAGACCGCCGCTGGAATGTGCCGATGAAACGATTTTCTGCACTTTCGAAGAGGCCTTTACGCGGCTGAAATGTGGGAAACGCTCTGCCATCGCCGTCGTCACCAGCGAACACGAGCGTGATTTTTCAGTGGTGCGGGCCGCCCTGGACACCGAAGCCGGCTTTATCGGCATGCTGGGCAGCCAACGCAAAAAGGCCGCCCTGATCGACTACCTGCGACGTTCAGGACTTTCTGAAGACCAACTGGGGCGCGTGACATCGCCCATCGGTCTCGACATCGGCGCCCAGACTCCCGCGGAGATTGCGGTCAGTGTCGTTGCACAACTGATTTCTTTCAGGAGACAACATGCCGATGCCAATCGCGGCGATCGTGCTGGCAGCAGGCCGCTCGACGAGAATGGGCCGCTGCAAACAGCTTCTGCCCCTCAATGAGAGCCCTGCTCTCAGGCTCGTCATCAACGCACTGACCGAGGGGCATGTGGAGCGCATAGCCGTAGTGCTCGGCCCTCAGGGCATGGAGGTATCAAGCGCGGCTGAAGCGCCGAATACGATTCTTGTCACCAACCCTGACCCTGCAGGCGACATGTCTTCTTCGGTTCTGGCAGGGTTGTCTGCCCTGGATTCAGGTTATGCCGCAATTCTAATTGCGCTGGCGGATATGCCCCTGATCCGCCCCGCGACCATCCGGGCTCTGATCCGGTTCTACCGTCAGGCCCCCTGCGCAGTCCTGATTCCGACCCACTTTGGGCGTGGCGGGCACCCACCCCTGTTCGCCCAATCGGTTCTCCGCGGCCTGCGTCCTGGAGAAACTCTGCGTGATCTGCGCAATCGTCACAAGGCGGACACTCGGCGACTTCCCGTGGATGATCCCGGCATTCTTCTCGACATGGATACACCGGAAGACTACACTTATCTGCACACCCTGCTCCAGAAACAGCGGGAACATTGATCAGGCCGACCTCTCCATCGGTTTCCTTTGAGTAGAGGGGACAGAGTATGATAATCTGCAGCATCATTGTCTTCCAGAGGGCTTCGTTTTCAGATAAGGCTCCTTGACCTTCTTTTTCATTTGGAACGGACCTGCATGCCACCTCGAACGACCGACAACACTGAGAAGACCTTTCACGCACCGGCGGAGCGTCTGACGCGGCCTCGTGCGTTCGCCCAGTATGAGTATTTTGCTGAAGATTCGCTGCTGCGCCGTTTTCTGGATGCAATCCCGATTCAACTTGTTGTCCTTAATACCCAACGACAGATCATTTTCAGCAACCGTGCCGTGCTTGAGTTTCTCGGCGCCACATCAGGAGACTCCGTCCTTGGCTCACGCCCGGGTGAAGTCTTTGGCTGCATCAATGCCGACACCCTGCCGGGAGGTTGCGGCACGGCAGAGGTATGCCGGACCTGCGGTGCGGTTAACGCCATCCTTGCCGCGATTGACGGTCAGTCCGGGCATCAGGAATACCGCCTGACACGCAATTTCGACAAACACACGGAAAGCCTCGATCTCAGGGTCGACACCATGCCGTTGGAACATCGGGGAGAGAAGTTCGTTGTTTTTGCGGTCCAGGACATCAGCGACCAAAAGCGCCGCTCTGTCCTGGAAAAGATATTTTTTCACGACATCCTCAATCTGGCCGGAGGAGTCAAAAGCTTCGCTCAGCTTCTGGCGGAAAATCCCGACGGGGCCGAGGCCTCCGAAATGGTGCGCCTGATCGAATCTGCCGCGTCGCAGGTCGTGGAAGAAATCAACGCACAACGCATGTTGCTGGCCGCTGAGAACGGAGAGTTGAAAGTCAGGCCGAATCTGCTCAACGGTCCTGAGATTCTCAGACAGGCAGCCGCACTCTACCAGCGTCATCCGATCGCTGATCATCAGACCATCCACATCGAAACAGGCACGGATGACCCCTGGTTCACCAGTGACGAGGCGCTGGTCGGCAGGGTACTTGGCAACATGCTGAAGAATGCCCTTGAAGCGGGCCGTGAAGGCGATAAAGTCACCCTCGGGTTCATGCAGCAGGGACAGCAGGTGCAGTTCCGGGTGCACAACTGCGCCTTTATCCAGAAGGACGTCCAGCTGCAACTCTTCCAGCGTTCATTTTCAACCAAAGGCCATGGCCGCGGAATCGGCACCTACGGGATGCGTCTGCTTGCAGAGCAGTTTCTGAGCGGGCGGGTCGACTTCGAATCAACTCCGGAGGACGGTACCACTTTCCGGCTGATCCTGCCTCAAAACCTTCCGGCAGACTGACAGCCCATCAAGCCTTTGCATTTTCTCATCCCCCCTTGATGCTTTTTTGCGAAAACATCACCATTGGTTCATTCATCCGGCGCAGTGACCTAATCCAATACAGACGTATTGCAATCGCAGCTTTCCCTGCTATTCTTTGCGATATCGTTTATTAAGGGAGACGCTCAGTTTCTTTACCCCGGCGTCCCGACATTTCACATTGGGAGGAGTTATTCTATGAGCACATTGCATCGAGGGATTTTATCCTGCGCTCTGGCTGTCAGCCTGATTCTGGCTGGCGTTGCAACGGGTTCGGCTGAGCAGAAGGAGTGGGCCTTTACCCTTTCACCCATGGTGGGTGGCTATGTTTATGACGGCGCTGAAAACATCAAAGATGACATTCAATACAGTCTCGGCATCGGTTACAACTTCACCAAGGCCTGGGGCGCTGAATTTGTCGCGGGCCTGACACCTACCGACATTGACGACGGCAACGGCGATGTCGATGTGATGCACTTCCGCATGGACGGCCTTTATCATTTTCTGACGGACAACGCGCTGGTGCCCTACCTGGCCGCTGGCGTCGGGATTCAGAATAAAGATTACGAAAACGGTTCCGACGACAGTGAGGCTCTTTTCAACTGGGGTGGCGGGATCAAATACTGGCTGACCGAGAATACCGCCCTGCGCGCGGATGTAAGGCATCTGCTGACCGGCGAGGTTGTCAACAACATGAGCTATTCCGCCGGTCTTGCCTGGCAGTTTGCAGAGGCAGCCAAGCCCGAGCCCCGCGATGGCGACGGTGACGGCGTACCCGATGATCGCGACCAGTGCCCCGGCACCCCCAGGGGTGTACAGGTCGATGACAAGGGCTGCCCTCTTGACAGTGACGGCGACGGTGTTGCCGACTATCTCGACAAATGTCCCGGCACACCCAAAGGCACTTCGGTTGACGACAAGGGCTGCCCCCTTGACAGCGATGGCGACGGTGTTCCCGACCATCTTGACCAGTGCCCAGACACCCCCAGAGGCGCTTCTGTCGATGACAAGGGCTGCGCCCTCGACTCCGACGGCGACGGCGTCCCCGATTATCGCGATAAATGCCCCGACACCCCAAAAGGTGCGCCGGTTGATGCCAAAGGCTGCTCTCTTGACAGCGACGGCGACGGCGTCCCCGATTATCGCGACAAATGCCCCGACACCCCGGCAGGCGAGTTGGTCGACAAGGACGGCTGCACCCTCAAGATGACCATGCGCATCAACTTCGATCTTGACAAAACAGCCATTAAACCCGAGTACAAGTCCGAACTCGCCCGTGCGGCTGCATTTATCCAGAAGCACCGCGACGTGCCTTACATCCTAGTCGCGGGTCATACAGACTCACTGGGCAGCGAATCCTACAACAGGGATCTGTCCATGCGCCGTGCCCAGGCTGTCGTTGACTATCTGGTCAGCGAACACGGCGTTGACCGCAAGCGGCTGGTTGCCCGCGGCTACGGCGAGACGCAACCGGTTGCCGACAACAGCACCGCTGAAGGACGCTATCAGAACCGGCGCGTCGAAACCATCTGCTGCATGGTGCTGCCGCCTGAAAAATAACCATATCAGGCAATTGAGAGCCACACACAAAAAGGCCGGGGAACTCCCCGGCCTTTTTGCTTTGACAGTTTGATCAGCAGTACGGAGAAAGCCGCTGTTCAGGCCGCTTTTTTCTCGGCCACCCACAGTAAAGGGGCCTGCGGGCAGTTTACCGCCCGAAGATGAAGAACCTGCCACTTTTCGGGACCAAGGCCACTTAAAAGAGATCCGACCGCCTCGATCTCTTCATGCCCCCCGTCATGCCCGGGGTAGCCCACGACAGCCAGACGGCCCTGCTCCTGGAGCAGGGTCAGTGCACCCCCCAGGGCTTCAAGAGTCGAATCTGGCTGCGTCATCACTGAGCGGTCACCACCAGGGAGGTATCCCAGGTTGGCGATAACGGCACGAGGCGAACCAATGTCATACTGCAGCCAGTGCGCATGACTGTCATGAATCAGATGAACACCGGGTTCCGCAAAACCTCCAGGGCCTTTATCCGCATGCAGAAACACAGGCGCCCCTTCAGACTGCAGCAGCAGGCGGGTCCTCACCAGTGCGGCTTTCTGGACATCGAAAGCCACTACAGAGCCCGATGGCGCCACCTGCTGCCACAGAAAAAGCGTGTCGCGCCCCGCCCCCACGGTCAGATCCACGGCAAGATCTCCCGTTTCCAGGATCTCTGCCAACAGTGACTGGGACCAGGGAACGATGCGGGTCAGGGATACAGCCTGGGCAAAACTCATCCAGCTGCTCCCTTTTCTCCCGTCCCCCTATCTTGCCCAGCCGACATCTCGCGCACATGCAGTTTCGTATCGATCATCTCTTTATGCGACAACTTCAGCAATGTAGCCAGTTGGCGGCTCAGCGCCTCTTCGTAGGGATCTATTTTCCCATCTGCAAAAACGATCTGCCATAGGTGTTCCATCACTTCAAGCTTTTCCTTTTTGCTGAAGTGATCGTTGATCTCCCTGGCAAACTGATAAAGATCTAGACTTTCCTGCCGTCGCTGCTCCGCGTAGAGACGAAGGTCCTTGAGAGCACGGGTGTCGAGATCGAATTTTCCCCCCAGAATCCGATCGACGAGATGGGACTCAAGTTCATGAAACCCATCATCCGCATGAGCCATTTCCAGCAGCAGAACCGCTGTCGCCACCCAGGTTCTATCCGGTCCTTCGCTGGCAGGTTCTTCAGCCTGGTTCGACTCGAAACCAAACAGTTTCTTCAATGAATCAATCATTTCTTCTCCTCGGGCCGATAGCGGATGACGCGGGCTTTCTCAAGGGTGATCATGCCGCCGGAAACCATTTCCTCTAGGCGGCCCAGCACATTTTCAATCATTTCCTCGGATTCGACAATCTCGATCACGACAGGCAGGTCTGACGACAGTCGCAGCAGTCGATCGCTGTGCACCACGCTGCCGGCGCCGAATCCCATGACCCCCTTGAGAACCGTCGCACCGGCAAATCCTTCGTTTCTCAGCATCTCCACAATGGCCTCGTAAAGCGGCTTTCTCTGCCAGCGGTCGCTTTCACCAACAAAAATCCGCATCAGCGTCTGCTCCCCCTCAAGCTTCATATTCACACCTCCGCGTCAAAACTGGCGGGCAATATAGATGCCCAGGCCTGCAAGCACAACACAAGCGACGACATTGAGCAGAACAGAGGCTCCCGCCTGCCATAAACTGCCCTCCTCGATCAATCGCCAGGTTTCGTAGGAAAAGGTGGAGAATGTGGTAAAGCCCCCCATAAATCCGACGGCCAATCCAGTGCGCACATCAACGGAAAAGATCGTGGTGCGCAGCCCGGCGCCCATCAGAACGCCGAGCAGAAACGATCCGAGCATATTGACCACCAGAGTTCCGTACGGGAGGCTGCGCCCGAAAAGGGCATACCCCCAGCCTGAAACCCAGTAGCGCGCCATGCAGCCGGCCGCCCCGAATAAACCAATATAGAAAACCTTCATAGCCTTTATCGCAAGGAATGAATACGGTTGATAAAAGGTTGATAAAAACGCACTGGCGCAGGCCTGAAAAAGGCGCCACACCTGTTGGGAAACTGCCTCATTATGACCGGACGGTCACAGGCTGTCAACGCGCCTGAATAGACTGCGGCACTCTGTATTTTCCTTTCATCGCTTGCATTTGAAGACAATTCTTGTTATAAACTTTAGCACTCGCTTTGCGCGAGTGCTAACAAATTCTACATGGGAGGCTGACGCCTATGAACCTGTCCACCCTGCCCGTTCCGCAGGACGGGCTTGAACACTACATGCAGCAGATCACCCGTTTCGACATTCTGTCGCGGGAAGAAGAGTACGACCTGGCACGCCGTTACTACAAACGCGGCGAAATAGAAGCCGCCCACCGACTGATATGCGCCAACCTGCGCTTTGTCGTCAAAATCGCCCACGAGTACCGCGGTTATGGCCTAAAGCTGCTCGACCTGATCCAGGAGGGCAACATCGGCCTGATGATGGCGGTTAAAAAATTCAATCCCGAACGGGGCATCAGGCTGATCTCCTATGCTGTTTGGTGGATCAGGGCCTATATCCACAATTTCATAATTCGCAGCTGGTCGCTGGTTAAGATCGGCACAACCCAGGCGCAGAAGAAACTTTTTTTCAAGCTGAGCCGCACCCGCGCCAGAATCGCCCACCTGCAGGGCGATGAGGATCCCGCCCGCATCGCGAAGGAACTCGAGGTTAGAGAGGACGAGGTCGAGTCGATGGCCCTGCGGATGAGTGCCCGTGATGCCTCTCTGGACCTCGAACTCAACGCGGGTGAGGATTACAGCCTTCTCGACACCCTGGCCGACGAACGCGACAACCAGGAGCAGCTGCTGGCTCAGAAAGAAGAGTCCCGAACACGAGAGCTCCAGGTCCAGTGCGCACTGGCAGTGCTGAACGAACGCGAACGCCGCATTATCAGCGACCGTATCCTTGCGGAAGATCCACGCACTCTTCAGGACCTTGCGGCCGATTACGGCATCAGCCGGGAACGCGTGCGCCAGGTTGAACAGAACGCCATGAACAAGATGCGCCGCGCCCTCGAACAGACCGGGCCTTCATCCACACAGACATGCCCTGCCAATTGACAAAATTGCGCACATGACTTACTTTCACTCTGTGCCTGCAATTCACTCTTCGACTCACGGCAAAGGTATGCGGTTCATGCTTAGACGATTTTCCCTTGTCCTGTTTATCCTCGCCCTCTTTGGTTGCGCTCCGACCCCAAAGACTGATAATCTCGGTGAAGTCCAGAAACACCTCAGCGAAGGCGAAAGCTATTTCGAGCGCGGCCTCTATGATGAAGCGATCGCTTCCTGGGAAAAAGTCCGCGACAGTTATTATTCGCCGGAACTTAACATTCTTGCCGAAATCAAAATTGCCGACGCCTATTTCGAAGCCGAGCGTTATGTGGAAGCGGCCGTTGCCTACGAAGACTTCATCAAGCAGCACCCTGATCACCCCCGCAGCCCCGACGTCCTTTACCAGCTGGGGCTCACCTATTACCGTCAGATCCTGTCGGTGGACCGCGACCAGACCGCAACTCGCAACGCCATGGCCACTTTCGAGATTCTGCTTGAAAAATACCCCGCGGATCCCCGCCGCGAGGAGGTCAGCGCCCTTATCCAACGCTGTCGCGATCATCTTGCCGCCCATGAACTCTATGTCGGCCGTTTCTACCTTCGAACCGGCCATCCGCAAGCCGCAGTCCAGCGGCTGGAATATCTCTTTGAAACCTACCCCAACTTCTTTGATCGCGACGAGGCCTATTTCTACCTGGGACGCGCCTACCTGGAAACCGACAACCGCGACAAAGCCGTAGACGCCTTCAACACCCTGATGAAGGAGTTCCCCAAGAGCGAATATATCACCAAAGCGCAGAAGATTGTCGCCAAATCATTTTAGTGAGTATTACCGCTCCGTTACCGTTTCCTTCTGATACATCAAAGCCCTCGCCCTACCACAAAAAGTAAAATCCATTCTTTTTGCTTGACTTGCCGTTTACGGCATATTATAAAAGAGTGGATTTTAAATATAACGTGATTTTAAAATCTACTCATCGTACGCATCCCATCATTGCGGTTGATGACTATAAACAGGAAATTCCTGTTTTTATTTAATTACTTCAGTTGTTTTTATTGCAGACCCAATGCCGAAAATTCGCTTAAAAACAACCTTTTTTTCAGCCCTGCAAAACCTGACGTGGCCTGTCGCCACGCAGTCTGTTCGACTTAAATTCACAGGAGGAGAGAGATGTCCGATTTCGGAACCCTGGAAAGTCGCGTTCGTCGCAAGTCCCTGCTCAAGAAGGTCGTGAAAGCCGAAGACACCGTTGAGCACTTCAAGTCCGGCATGAATCTGATGTGGTCCGGTTTTACCCCCGCCGGCTACCCCAAAGAAGTGCCCATCGCCCTGGCCGACCACGTCGAGAAGAATAACCTGCAGGGCAAGTTGAAGTTCAACCTGTTCATCGGTGCTTCCGTTGGTGCGGAAACGGAAGACCGCTGGGCGACGCTTGACATGATCGACCGGCGCTGGCCTTATCAGACCGGCAAAAACATCGCCAAAGGCATCAACGAAGGCCGCATCCGCATGGGTGACAAACACCTCGGCCTGTTCGCTCAGGACGCCGGCTACGGTTTCTATACCGAAAATGGCCGCTATGACATCGGCATCGTCGAAGTCTCCGCCATCAACGAAGACTGCGGGCTGGCTCTGACCACCTCCTGCGGCATCGTGGCTGAGACACTGCACCTGTGCGACAAGATCATCGTCGAGGTCAACACCGGGCAGCCTTCCTTCGAGGGGATGCATGACATCTTTATGCAGAACAAGCCGCCGCACCGCCAGCCGTTCCTGATCACCAAGGCGGATGACCGCATCGGCACCCCCTATGTCCCCTGCGATCCCGACAAGATCGTCGCTGTGGTTGAATCAAAGCGCCGCGACAAGGGTCGTGCCTTCTCCGAGATGGACGACACCTCGGAAGCCATTGCCGACCATATCCTCGACTTCTTTGCTCACGAAGTGAAAAAGGGACGCTTACCTGAAAATCTGCTGCCCCTGCAGTCCGGTGTCGGCTCCATCGCCAACGCGGTTGTCGGCGGCCTGGCAAAAGGCCCTTTCTCCGATCTGACTGTTTATACTGAAGTTCTGCAGGACACCATGCTCGACCTGTTCGATTCCGGCAAGCTCAACTGCGCTTCGGCCTGCTCTCTGTCCCTGTCTGAAGATCCCGGCTTCCCGCGCTTCTTTGACAACTGGGAGAAATATTTCGACAAGATCGTGTTGCGCCCCCTGTCCATTTCCAACGCTCCCGAGCCGATCCGTCGTCTGGGGTGCATCGCCATGAACACCCCGGTCGAGTTCGACATGTACGCTCATGCCAACTCAACCCTGGTCGGCGGCACCCGCATGATCAACGGCCTGGGCGGCTCCGGCGACTATCTGCGCAACGGCTACCTCAAGATCATGCACTCCCCGTCGGTACGCCCCAGCAAGACCGATCCGCTGGGCATCACCTGCGTGGTTCCGAAGGCGCCTCATATCGACCACACCGAGCACGACCTCGACTGCGTGGTCACTGAGCAGGGTCTTGCCGACCTGCGCGGCCTGGCACCGAAAGATCGTGCCCTCAAGATCATCAACACCTGCGCGCACCCCGAGTATCGCCCGATTCTGCTGGACTACCTCGAGCGCGCCAAGAAAGAGTGCCTCTCCAAGGGGATCGGTCACGAGCCTCAGCTCTTCGACCGCTGCTTCAAGATGCAGCAGAACCTTGCAACCAACGGCACCATGCGCATCAAGAACTGGGACATCAAGGTCGACCTCTGCGAATAATCGCAGCTTCGATCTCCCGCTGAAAAATAAAACCCCCTCCGAGATTCGGAGGGGGTTTTATTTTTTCTTGCGTCCGCGGGGATGGGTCTTGTCATAGACCGCCATGAGATGGTCAATCCCGACCTGGGTGTATTTCTGGGTGGTGGACAAGGAGGCGTGACCGAGAAGTTCCTGGATCGCACGCAGATCCGCTCCCCCCTCAACCAGCAGATGAGTGGCAAAGGAGTGGCGCAGCGTATGGGGAGTGGCCGGTGAAAAAATCCCGGCTTGAATCAGATGTTTTTTCATGTGCCTTTGAATGCTGCGCGGCGTCAACCGCCCGCCGCGATAGTTCAGAAACAGGGGCGCATCGGGCGGCGGGTTGCCGCGCTCATGCAGATAAGCCTCCAGTGCGGCCAGAGCTTTTCTCCCCAGAGGAACGATCCTCTCCTTGCGACCCTTTCCCATAACCCGCACCAGGCGCTGATCGAGATCGACGCGCCCCACATCAAGTCCGGTCAGTTCGCTGATCCTGAGACCGCAAGAGTAAAGGGTCTCGAGAATGGCTCGATCACGCAGCGCCAGCAGGTCATTGCCGCCGGTCTTCTCCATCAACCCGCACGCCTGATCGACACTGAGAGAATGCGGCAGCGTGCGATCTTTTTTCGGCGTGCTCAGCAGCTCGGAGGGGTCCGCTTCCAACAGCCCTTCGCGGACAAGATAACGGAAGAAACACCGCAGCGCGGCAATTTTGCGTCCGATGGTTGTACGGCCATTGACCTTGCCCAGTCCCGCGAGAAATGCCCGCAGAACTCTCAGATCTACCTTACGCAGATCTTCAACAGAGGGATCTCCCCTCTTGATGCGCGCGGCAAGAAATCGGCGAAAACCTTCGATATCCCGACAATAGGCCTTGATGGTGTGTTCAGACAGTCCACGTTCATAGTGAAGGTGACGTTTGAACCGGTTCAGACAATCGCGCATAGCCTTCTTTTCCCACTGTAATCGGTCCTTTTCGTCAAAAAGCCACCAAGGGCGCTGATTGACCCATTATGGCGGACCTGCCATAATGATGCGAAATACACATTTCCGGCAAAGGGAGCAGCTGACCGTCTTTTGCCAAGGGCACCCTTCCCCCATTTAGAAACCGTTGGAGAACCTGCGATGAATCTGATCCTTTTCGTCTTGGCCATTCTTGCTCTCGCGGTCGGAGTCGTGGTTTTGTTCAGTTATACCATAGCCTGGTGTGAAGCCGCCAACCGGGAACCGCAACTCATGGAACAGCGTTTCAAGCCCGCAGTCCTCATATTCGCTGTCCGCCTGATGGTTATGGAGTTCTGTTACCTGCTGGCCACTGTTCTGGCCCACCCTCTGGGATGGTGCCCTGTCCCCCAAAAGGCACGCGGCCAGGGCACCCCCGTTCTGCTGCTGCACGGCCTGTTTCACAATCGCTCATGCTGGTGGCTTTTCAAGCACCGCCTGCGGCAGGCGCGGTCTAATCCGGTCTATTCCATGACTCTGAATTACTATCGCAAGGATATTGAACCCCTCACAGAAGCGGTGGCTAAAAAAATCGACCTGATCCGCTTTCGTCACGGCGTGGCGCGCGTCGATCTTATCGGACACTCGATGGGAGGACTGATCGCCCGCAACCTCATTCAGCTTCGCGAGGGCAGCGACAAGGTCCGGCACTGTATCTGCCTTGGCTCCCCTCATTCCGGCTCGCGTTTGGCCCCCCTGGCGATCACCCCCGTGGGGCAGGACCTTATCCCCAACTCCGACTTCGCCAAACGGCTTGCCGAGGCTCCGATTCCGGGCAATGTCCAATTTACCTCGATTTTCAGCCGGCACGACAACCTGGTTCTGCCTTTTGACTCGGGCCGCATGGAGGGTGCCCGAAACGTTGAACTTTCAGGTCTCGGACACAGCACTCTGCTCTATCACCGTGACGCTTTGCAAGCTTCAATCAAACGACTTCAGGAAGAAGACAAAAATGATCCGGATCAGCATCCAGAGCAGAAATCAGATTGAACTGATCGACATCACAACCGAGGTGCAGGAAGCAATCCGCGAAGCCGGCATTAAAAACGGCTGGGGGATGTTGTTCGTTCCGCACACGACTGCCGCTGTCACAATCAACGAAAACGCAGACCCGGATGTGGTCACCGACATGATCAAGGCGTTGGACAAAATGGTCCCCCTGCAGGGAGGATACCGCCACGCTGAAGGAAACAGCGCGGCACATGTGAAAACCTCGCTTGTGGGCAGCAGCGAAATGCTGATGATCGAAGAAGGGCGAGCCGTTCTGGGGCGCTGGCAGGGGATTTACTTCTGCGAGTTCGACGGACCGCGTCCGCGCCAGGTGCTGTTCAGGACAGTCTCTGCATGAAAACGGTTTCCCTGCAGGCGCTGCCCAACTATGACCCTGCGACAGTAGCCGCCTCCATAGATGCACTCCTCTCGCCCCTGGGGGGCATCCAGACCTTTATCAGTCCAGGGCAGAAGGTGCTGATCAAGCCCAACATGCTGGCCGGCAAAGCGCCGGAGAAAGCGGTGACCACCCACCCTTCGATTGTCCGAGAAGTGATTCGCAGAGTGCAGTCAGCCGGGGCCGTTGCCGTTGTCGGGGATTCCCCGGGGATCGGCAGCTGCCGCCAGGTGGCGCAGAAATGCGGAATTCTTCAGGTGATCGAGGAAACGGGGGCGAAGCTTGCGAGGTTCACCGAATCTGTTCCCATCGGTGGTTCAGGCGAGAGCGGCCACCGGCTTGAGGTGGCTCAGGAGGTGATCTCCGCGGATGTCATTGTCAATCTCCCCAAACTCAAAACCCACCAGATGGTGGGGATGACGGGAGCCGTTAAAAATATGTTCGGCGCGGTGGTGGGAATGCGTAAACCGCACCTGCACCTTCAGGCCGGGTCAGACAAGGCCCGGTTTGCCTGCATGCTGCTTGATCTGTGCGAAAAGATCATGCCGGCGCTGACCATTGTCGACGCAGGCCTTGCCATGGAAGGCAACGGGCCCGGCAGCGGCAACCCGGTGTGGATCGGCGCCCTTCTGGCCGGAGACGATCCGGTTGCGGTGGATGCCGCGGCACTGGAGCTGCTGGGGCTGCCGCCTCACCGTTGCTGGACGCAGCAGGTCGCCCTGGAGAGAGAGTTGAGAGGGAGTTCCCTGGCCCATATCCGTCTTGTCGGAACGCCTGTGACCGATCTTCGTCCCCCTCGGTTTCTTCCCGCCAAAAGCACCGACGTAAATTTCGGTCTGCCGTCTCTGTTTAAAAAGAGATTGCGGCGCTCCCTGAGTGCCTTCCCCAAAATCGATCCACACTTGTGCAGCAACTGCGGCCAGTGCGTTAAACATTGCCCGCCGCAGGCAATGACTCTTGATTTGAAGCGGGTCCGCATTGACCTGGACAACTGCATTTCCTGTTTCTGCTGTCAGGAGCTCTGCCCGGAGGGTGCGATCGAAACCCAACAGGGACTACTGCTGCGCCTGGCCGACTTCATCTCCAGCCGTACCTGAAAGAAGCCACACAACGTAAAAAGGCTCCTTTGGGGAGCCTTTTTACGTTAAGGAATAATTTGACGAGGATCAGTCTTCGTAGACCAGAACCCTGACCAAACCGATGGTCGAGCCTCTTTCAGAGGTGGCCGTGTCGCTGACACTGACCACTTTGCGAACCTTGTTTTCCTGGATGAAAGCATTGACCCGCTCATCCAGTTCGTCAAGCTCCTTGTGAGTCTTGAGCGGTTGCAACGCTTCTCCAAATGTCTTGACTTTAATCATCCTCGCCTCCCTTTCTGGTTGAGATAAGAATCAGACCTGGACCACTTCTTTGACGCCAGGAATTTTCTCTTTGAGAGTTTTCTCGATCCCCATTTTAAGGGTCATCGTGGACATGGGGCAGGATCCGCATGCGCCAGTCAGACGCACTTTCACACTGCCGTCATCGCCGACTTCAACCAGTTCAACATCGCCGCCATCGGCCTGCAATGCGGGACGAACTTCATCAAGTACCGTTTGAACCTGTTCTTTCATCTGGTGTAACCTCCTGTGATGTTGTGTTTTAATTATAGGCGCAACGCTCGCTCCGCGCAACCGGCCCGGCCCAGCCGGGTTTACAGCGGCACGGGGATGTCGCCGATGGCCCGTTGACAAAGAAGCTTAGGTGTACCGACCTGCTTACCCTGCACCAGGACTTTAAAGGTCTCTCCCATACCCTGGTCAGGCATGATCAGATTTTTCAATGTCATGCGCAGGGCGCGTTCCTCCTTGGGATCTTTCAAATCAGCCTGCAGCCTCATCAGTTCTTCGACAAACCCAAGCCCCATGAGAAAACGGTACTGCGGCCCGAAGTAAAGCGGTTTCAAACCAAACTCCTCGCCGACAAGGGGAAGGGTTGAAAAATCCACATGGGAGGTAATGTCCTGCCGCCCGATATTTTGGAGGGGGTTTTCGTTGGTCTGGTGGTGCTGATAGCAAAGCAGAGTTCCCGTGTGGCGCAGCGGAGAAAACAGCTCCTGCGCCTGGTATCCATAATCGATTGTGATGACAAAACCGCGTTGCAGCTTTTGCGCTACTTCAGCCATCCAATCTTCTGCCGCCAAGTTGACTTCCGCGCGATTGCCTTCGCGCAGGGTGATGCCAAGACGCGAAAAATATTCTTCGATGCGCGATGTCGACAGGGCACCCATTTTTTCCTTAAAAGCGCCGCCCTGCCAATCGACATAAACCTCGCTCAGGCCGTCGGGTGTCTGCTCGACCAGATGCACCGGGAAGGAATCGACCAGTTCGTTAGACAAAAAACAACCGACAACCGGTTCCAACTGGTCAAAATCAGTCCATTTCACCCTGGTAGCATGTTCCGCCAGAAGTTCCTTCTGGCGGCGGCGCCCGTCTTCACCGATTTCGACCAGAATATATTCCAGGCGGTTGTAAAAATCGGGATCCTCGCTGCGCGCGGCGTTCAGAATATCCAGGCACAGGTGCCCTTCTCCCGCACCCTGCTCCACCAGGGTAAATGTTTCTTCCTCAAGGATTTCGGCCATCTGGCGAAGCTGCCGGAAAACAAGCAGGCCGAACAACGAGTGGACACTGCTGGAGGTAAAGAAATCTCCTTCCTTGCCGATGCGCTGCCGCGGGGCTGCATAATACCCCCAGCGCGGGTGGTAGAGACACTGCTCCATGAAATCGACAAAGGGGATGGGACCGCTCTCGGCAATCCGCTCCCGCAGAAAGATTTCAAGTTCTGTGCAATTTTCGTTATTCTCTGTCATGAGAATCCAACCTGAAAACTTATTTTGAACATTGGCATCAAGTCACTACGAGGGATCCCACGCCGAACAGTGACAATTATTGAAAAGAGGCGATTCTAACCCATATCCCAAAGCTCAGACAAGCCTCCATTGCAGCAGAAACCGGATTCAGGGAATGATTCCCAGCAACTTATGGATCTGAAGCAGATCCGCGGTTTCTCCGACCAGCAGGGTCGGAATCCCCAGATGAGCCGGCAATTTGAGGTCAATTGCGGCCCGGTCTCCAACAAAGAGAAAACTTTCCGGCGGCCCCCCGATATCCTCCAGCACGCGCCTGAAAGCTTCCGGGTCAGGCTTTGGAGCCTGGCCGAACTCGATGGTGTAAATCCGGGCGAACATCTCCTCGACACCGAGCAGAGAGAGGATTTTATGGCTCAACGGCAGGCTGTTGTTGGTATAGATATAGAGGTCGCACTGCTCGCGCAGAGAATCGAGCAGCGCCACCAGGACCGGATCATGATCAAGATACTGCTCTGGACGCACCCTGTACTGCAGCATCTGGTGAAATTCCCGGATTTCGATTCCCAACTCGATGCAGGTGCGGGTCAGCGTCGGCTGTTCTTCAAAGATGTCCGTCAATCGCGAGCGCGCACGCGCCAGAATTTCACGCCCCCTCTCCCTCGACACGCCGCGCGACTCTGCGACAAGCTCGACGGCAGCTTCTTCAATCTGCTTGCCCAGTTGCGGGCAGACATACAGGGTGCCGTCAAGATCGAATACGATGGACCGGGTCTTACTCAGGTCGGTCAGCATAGAGTCAAAAACCTCCAAGTTCCGGCATGCAGGAGGATTGTGTGAAAGTTCCCCACGATACCGTTTTTCTTCTCATCCTTTTTGTGCTGCTGTTGCTCGGCATGGTCCTGACGCTGATTTTCGGCGGGGAGAAAAGCCGTCACGGCTACGGCAGCATCCCGGAAATGTCCGGCAGCATGCTCACCGCAACTGCGCCTGAAGACAAAACAGCTCAATTATGATGGGGGCGCAAAAATTCCGCCCTACGGCGTTACGGCGTTTTCTCAGGATTTCGACATACCTGATGTATGCCTTCGCCCCTGAAAAGCCACCAGGCCTTGTAGGACGAACTTTTTGCTTAACCATCCTCTGAGTTTTTGCAAATGCGTCAATTATAGAGCGAGAAAACATAACATGCCATGGCAAATATTGAGTTTATGCCCAAAAACGTGCAATGATGCACATCCCTGAAACAGGGACAGCTAATTTATTAACCCCCTTGCACTCAGGCGGGGCAGCGGCATCGA
>JAXHUR010000072.1:0-16262 GCA_034189505.1 Thermodesulfobacteriota bacterium
TCCCCTGCCCCCCCCCCCCCCCCCCCTTCACGACAAGGGAGACAATGACAATCGGGCTTGACAAAAAACCCGCTTCGTGGTTTCTATTCAAGTAATTCATTGAATAGTTGAAAAAGACGCCTATGTCAAGAACAAAGCAGCATTACAAAGAAGCCATTTACTCCCAGTTTGCCCGCATCGGCAAAGCGGTCGCCAGCCCGAAGCGACTGGAGCTGCTCGACCTGCTGTGCCAAGGGGAGCGTACGGTGGAAACCCTGGCCCGGGAAGCGGGCCTGTCCGTCGCCAACACCTCGCAGCATCTGCAGGTGCTGCGGGGCGCGCACCTCGCCGAAGCCCGCAAGCAGGGACTGCATGTGGTCTACCGCATCGCCGATCCGCAGGTGGCGGAATTCTTCCATGCGCTGCGCACCCTGGCGCAGACCCAGCTGGCGGAAGTCGAGCAGCTGAGCCGGCGTTTCTTCAATGACCGCGACGAGCTGGAAGCCGTGGACCGCCATACCCTGCTGGATCGGGTGCGCACCGGCATCGCAGCGGTCATCGACGTGCGCCCGCCGGAGGAATACCAGGCGGGGCATCTGCCGGGCGCCCTCTCCATCCCACTGCCCGAACTGCGCAGGCGGCTGGCGGAGCTGCCCCGTGACCGGGAGATCGTCGCCTACTGCCGCGGCCCCTACTGCGTTCTCTCCGCCGAGGCGGTGGAGATGCTGCGGGCGGAAGGATTCCAGGCGGTGCGCATGGAGGACGGGGTGCAGGAGTGGCAGCAGCAGGGTCTGCCGGTGGAGAAGGATTCCCGGGATCCCCGCAGTATCGATTCACCCTGACCGCAGCAGAGATCTGAACGGTATCCACAGGGTCGCAACTCTCATGACAAGGGACACAATTCTCCATCCCTGGCGCCAAACACCCTTGTCATGAGAGTTGCGACCCTGTGCTGAGCAGTCGCTTTGAAAGGAGAAAAATGATGCTGAAAATGAAAGTTTTTCACAGTGGCAGCAGCGGCTGAAGCCCTTGCCGCTCGGCCACGGTCGTGGCCGAAAAGATGAAGCAGAAATACGGCGACCAGCTGGATCTCGAAATCCACCTCAACACTTCTGATGCCGCTCGGGGCTATGTCTTGCGCGGATCAACCACCGTGCTGGTCGACGAACGGTTCGTTCCCCTCGATGTCGCCACCTCGCGCGTGCGCATGGATGAATATCTCGCCCGCGAAATGGCCACCTGATTTTTTCCTCAGACCGCAGTCACGCCGCCCGGAGATTTCTACTCCGCGGCGGCTTTCTGCTCCAGCAGAGCCAGCACTTCAGCAGCATCCCTGCACGATTTCGCACCCTGATCAAACAGAGAATTCAATGACTGCCAGGCCCGACCGTCGGTGTAGTCACGCTCGGCGCGTGGATCGACCACCAGCACCGGCTTTCCTTCCTGCAGTGCCGCACGAGCCAGCTCCAGGCAGGACAGGTTGCCGGAACCCCACACGGTGGGCGCCACCACCAGCAGGTCGGCCTTGCGAGACAGGTTGAGGGCATCATTCAGAATTCGCGCTGAGATCGGGCAGAAAGGGGCCTCCCGCACCGCCTCCAGCCCCAGGGCATCCGCCAGCAGCAGATCGGAATCGCCCCGGTTGAGCGGCCCGACGCTGATGCGTGCCCCGCTGCGATAAAGACGACGCAGAAGATCCCCCCCGCTGCCACCGCCGCACAGCAGATGAACGCTGAGCCCCTGCCCCCAGTCCGCGCGCTGGCGGGCCACCGGATACACGCGGGGAGCGCCGGTATAGGGGTTTTTCTCGACATGGACATCCACCCGGAAAACCTGCTGCAGATTGGCCGGAGTAAAAACCTCGTCCGGCGTCCCCAGCGCCCAGGGCGACCCATCCGCATTAAGAAGCAGCAGGCGGTGGGAAATTTCTGCCGCCTGATCGAGATCGTGGGAGATATGCACCACGGTCAGCCCCTGTTCGCGATTGAGGCGTACCAGCAGCTCGCCGATCTCCAGGCGGTGATCGATGTCGAGATGGCTGGTGGCCTCATCGAGCAGCAGCACCGGCGCCTGCTGAGTCAGGGCGCGCGCCAGCAGCACCCGCTGCAGCTCGCCGCCGCTCAGTCCGGTGACCTCCCGTTCAGCCAGATGCAGGGTGTCGGTCAATACCAGCGCTTTTTCCACCGCCGCCCGGTCGCCGGGATGAGTCCCGACAAACCCGCCCTGATGAGCAAAACGCCCAAGAGAAACCATCTCCCGCACGGCAAAGGGAAATCCGGCGGCGGCACCCTGCGGCACCACGGCCGCCCGGCGCGCCAGCGCCTTGCGACTCAGCCGCCGCACATCGCGCCCCTCCCACAGCACTCGTCCGCGGCACGGGGCCAGCAGACCACGCATCAGCCGCAGCAGGGTCGACTTGCCGCAGCCATTGGGACCGAGAACACCGAAGATCTCCCCTGCCCTCACCTCCAGGTCGATGCCGCGCAACACCGGCGCATCGCCGTAGGCGAATTCAAGCTGTTCGATGCGGATCATCCCCTCTCCTCCCGCCGACGCAGCAGATAGAGGAAAAACGGCGCACCCAGCAGGGCCGTCACCACCCCCACCGGAATCTCTGCCGGTGCCAGCAGGGTTCGCGACAGGGCATCGGCGATCATCAGAAAAGCAGCGCCCAGCAGGGCCGAGGCCGGCAGCAGGCGCCGGTGGGACGGCCCCCACAGCAGGCGTACCACATGAGGCACGGTCAGGCCGACAAAGCCGACCAGCCCGGCCATCGCCACCGCGGCAGCGGTCAATGCCCCGGCGGCCATAAACAGGCTCATGCGCGCCCGCCCCACATCCAGCCCCAGGTCAGCGGCCACCTCCTCCCCCTGGGTAAACAGATCTAGAGCGCGCGCACGGGACCACAGCCAGCCAAAGGCCAGGGCGGAAGCGGCAGCCGACCAGGGCAGCCAGGAGGGATCGGCCATGGCGAGATTGCCCGCCAGCCAGAACACGGCAGTGCGGGTGGGATCGGCCGGTGCCGTCCACAGCAGGAACAACAACAGCGCAGACGCGAGACTCCCCACCATCACACCGGCGAGAATCAGCGCATGGGGGGTCCCGTGCGCCCCCCGCGCCACCCAGTAGACCAGGGTCAGGGCGCCCAACGCACCGGCGAAGGAGGCAACCGCCATCGCCTGCATCGGAATAATGCCCAGCGCCAGCGCGGCCACCGCGCCGAGGGCGGCCCCGCCTGACACCCCGAGAATATAAGGGTCGGCCAGCGGGTTGCGCAGCACCGCCTGAAAAGCGCCGCCCGATACGGCCAGCGCCGCACCCACCAGCGCCGCCAGCAGAACCCGCGGCAGGCGGATCTTGAACACCACCGCCTCATGAATCGGCGAACGCGGCTGGCCGGCCAGCGCGGCATACAGATCTCCCGGGGACAAAGCGGAAGGCCCCGCCAACAGCGAACCGAACATGGCCAGCAGCAGCACCGCCAGCAGCAGCGGAAACCAGAAACGACGCCCCAGGGAGAGGATCATGGTTGATTTTCCGGAACAGGCAGGTCCAGCCCGTGAAAAGCATTGGCCAGCGCACGCAGACCCAGCTTCAGGCGCGGCCCCGGGCGATGCACCCAATCGGGATCAACCGAGATGATGCGCCCCTCCCGCACCGCGGTCAGCTCCAGCCAGTCGGACAGCATATTCTCGGGATCGGGCAGCCCGGTGTGGGGAGAAAGAACGATAAAATCGGGGTCTGCCGGCAGCAGCGACTCGATCCCCCAGGTCGGATAGCGGTTGGCGCCGGGTGGCACCACATTGCGGGCACCCGCCGCCACCAGCAGATCCCCGACCAGGGTGTCCGGTCCCGCCACCGTCAGGGGCTGGGGCATCACCGCGAACAGCACCCGGGGACGGGGCCTTCCAGCAACCGCCTTCTCGACATGGGCGATTTCATCCTCAAGCTCTTTCGCAAGCCGCTCTCCGGCCTCTGCGACGCCGCACACCGCGCCCACCGCGCGCATGCCGGCGATGGCCTCTTCCAGCCCGCGCGGATCGAGCACATAGACCTGGACCCCCAGCTGCTCCAGGCGACTGAGCAGAGCCGGACTGCCCATATCGGCGGCCAGAAAAACCAGGTCGGGGCTGCGGGTCGCCACCGCTTCCAGGCTGGGGTCAGCGTAGCCGCCCACGCTCGGCTTCTGCCGTGCCTCGGGCGGATAGGTGCAGAAATCGGTCACCCCCACCACTCTGTCGCCGAGACCGAGCGCAAACAGAGTTTCAGTCACCGCGGGCACCAACGACACTATGCGTTGCGGGGGTTCTTCGAGGGAGATGGTGCGCCCGATTGCGTCGGTCCATTGCGCGGCCGACACCTGGGCGCAGTTCAACCAGAGCAGCAATAAGGCCCCCAAAAGAGCTTTTACACCACAATGTCGCCCGCACAGGGGTTGAATCATAACCAGCAGCCTTTCCTGTCTGACTAAAAAATGGAACGAAGAACGCCTGAATTTTCTCACGCCGACACCCGAAGAGGCAATGCCCGAGGTGAGAAATCACCTCGGGCATTGCCGTGATTGGGACTTTTCCCCTGACTTTACACAGAGCTTTTTAGAAATAGGCCGTCAACTCCACGAAGATCTCCCGCGGAGGCATCGGGTATCCCGGCGTCGACTCGTAATCCTTGTCGAGCAGGTTCTTGGCGGTGATTTTCCCTTCCAATTCCCAGCCATCTCCCAGCATAAAGGGTCGGCTGAGTGCCGCATCCAGCACGATATGGCTGTTATGCCGCCGGGTCGGCTGAGAGTAATAGTGCAGGTGACGTCCGTCGAGTCGCAGGTGAGTCTGCAGGATCGGTCCGATCTCCATGAAAAGATGGGTCTGGTGGCGGATCTTGTTTTCCAGGTAGTCGCCGGTGTCGCGATTCTTGGGGTGCAGATAGGTGTAGTTGGCGCCGGCGGCCAGCAGCTCATGAAGCTGTACGCGGCCGCCGGCTTCGATCCCCCAGATGCGGGCGCGGCTGACATTGTCCGGCTGCCATTCACCCATTCCGTCGTCGGTCCATTCGATCAGGTCGCGCACCTCACGCCGAAATGCCGCCAGGCTTACCTCGGTTCGCTCACCCAGTTGCTGCTCCACGGCGGCTTCGTATTCCCAGGCTGTTTCCGGGTCGAGGTCGGGATTGCCCCTTGTCCATCCCGTATCCGGCCAGAAGCGGTCGTTGAGGGTCGGGGCGCGAAAGGCACGGCTGGCAGAAAAGCGCACTCGGGTGGAGTCCGTGGGGGTGAGCATCAGCGCCGCACGGGGGCTCCATTCATTGCTGAAATCAGAATGAACATCGTAGCGCAGCCCCGCCAGCAGGGTCGCCCAGGATGTGGCCTCCAGTTCATACTGGGCAAACAGCGACCAGCGCTCATCCTCGGGATCGCCACTGCTGGTGGAGTCGAGTTTATCCTTGTAGAAATCGCCTCCGAACAGAAAACTGTGACGCTCGAAGCCGTATTCCCCCTGCGCTTCCACCCCCAGGGTTTTCAACAGATGGCGGTCATCCGCCGGCGTAAAAGCGCCGGGATCCCGGTAGGTATTGCGCCGCCGGTCATAGTGTCCCCTCACAGTCATATCCACCGCCCCGACCGGTCCGCTCAGGGAGGCCGATGCCAGCGTATTGCGGTCGGTCTGGCGCGCCTCGGGGCTGGGCCACTGGATCGAACCGGGAACACCGTTTTCCTTATCCAGATAGCTTCCCATGGCCTGCAGATCGAAGCCACCGGGCAGGTCAAAGCCGAGCATTCCTTCGATAATGGTCTGCTCGAGATCCGAGTTGTCCCGGTAACCGTCCGAGCGCTCGCGGGAAGCACTGAGACGATAACGCCCCAGGCCGCGGCGGGCTGCGGTGGAAAAGCCGACGTCGCGAGTGTTGAAGCGCCCTTCGCTCCAACTGAGCTGCGTCAGGGGCTGCTTCTGCGGGGTACGGGTGAAGATCTGAATCACGCCTCCCAGCGCATTGGTTCCATACAGGGCGGAAGCGGGACCGCGCAGCACCTCGATACGCTCGATCTCGGACAGAGGCACCGGCAGTTCGCTGAGGTTGAACTGCCCGGTCTGCGCGGAGTTGAGCCGCACCCCGTCAAGCAGCACCAGCACCTGCGAGCCGGTCGCTCCGCGAATCGAGGGGGTCGCCACGGCGCCGGCCGGCCCGTTGGACACCACCTGTACACCCACGGCGTCGCGCAGCACCTCTTCGAGGCGGGTCGCGCCCCGTTTAGCGATCTCGTCAGCAGTAATGGTCACTACCGAGGCAGAGGCCTGCGATGCAGGCTTTGCGGTGCGCGTCGCCGTAACCACCACCGGATCCAGCGCGTCCGCCGCCAGACCGTAGGTTGTCGATCCCCAGAGGACTGCAACTCCGGCAGCCAGCATCCATGTCTTCAATTTTGCCATGTTTTTCCTCCGTGCTCCGCGGCGGGAGACGGAAAGGGGCACAAAGGTGAGACGCAACGAAAAAAGCCCGCGCACCTCGGTTCAAGGTGCGCGGGCTTCGCGTTTTCGAAGGGCCGCTTTGTCCACCCTCCCATTCCCGGGGAGGCTTGTCGTGGGGGTGTCCGACCGGCAGGTCTTCTGGCTCGCGATTCATCCTCCAGGCCGCCTTCCCGATCCGTTCGATCAGTGGCATCCGGCCCTTCGTCCTCGCTCACAGCGGCGGGTCCGCGGGGGATTTGCACCCCTCTTCCCTATCAAGCCCTTGCGGGCACCGGTGGACTGTTCAGTTTTCGAGTCATGCCCCCGAAGTGGCGGCTTCATCTGTTCGTTTCAATACAGCGGGGTTTGCCTGACTGTCAAGGAAAAAATCCTATGCTGTCGCCGCGTCTCAGAAGTTGAATCCGCTGGAGAGCATGCCGGCGGTAAGCTCTTAAATCAGGACCATTTATCGAGAAATTCCTCTGCCTTGCGCGCTTCTTCGGACAGCGGGTAACGCTCGCCGACACGGCGCAGAATCACCAGGGCGTTGTCGCGGTCACCCAGGGCATCGAATGCCAGGGCCTGTTTCAGCATGGCGGCTGCGGATTTGGGATGGTCACTGTATTTTTCGATGACATCCTGAAACTGGAGAATGGCGTTCTCATATTTTTTCTCGCCGTAATAGGCCTCGCCGATCCAGTAGAAGGCATTGACCGCCAGCTCGTGATCCGGGTACTGCTGCAGGAATTTACCGAGCGTTTCACGCCCGCGGGCGAATTCGCCATTGCGCAGGATTGCATCACGCCCCTGTTCGTAGAGAGCCTCAGGGGAGGCGTCCTGTGCTGTGCCTTTCGACTCTGCCTGTACACCGACCTCAGGCTGGGGCTGCGTGGTAGATCTCGCCTCTTCAGTGGCCATCAGGCGATCCTCCAGCGCGCTGAGGCGCAGATCGAGGTCATCCCGAATCAGATCCATATTGTCCCGCAAGGCATTATTTTCTCGCGACATGTCTTCAAGACGACCGTTGATGGTCTGCAGGTCCACGCGCAGAGTATCGAGCGCAGCCTGCTGCTCCGCCACACGCCGAGAAAGGGTCTCGAGCCGTGCATCGGTTTCCTGGGCCCGCTCCTCGGAACGACCGAGAACACGGCGCTCGATCTCTGCCAGGCGGCGCTTCATCTCCTGCTGATCCTGCTCCATGCGCAACTGGGTCTGCGATGGGATGCAGCCGCCAAGCAGCATGGCCATCACCATGAATGAGAGCAGTATCGGAAAAATAACGGTCTTTCGCACCACGATTGACCTCCCTTTCAGGCAAAAGGGCCGCGCAATGCGCGGCCCTCAGTTGATCTTCTTTGCTGAACTATTCGACCGGCTTGAATTCGGCTCGCCGATTGCGCGACCAGGCCTCTTCCCCTCTGCCGGGGTCCAGGGGCAATTCCTCGCCGTAGGAGATCACCGACAACCGTCCCGGCTCCACTCCCAGAGACACCAGGTAGTTTTTGACCGCCTGGGCCCGTTTTTCACCCAGGGCGAGGTTGTACTCATCGGAACCGCGCTCATCGCAGTGGCCCTCAATAAGGACCTTGATCTGAGGGTTCTCCTTCAGGTATTCGGCATTGTCGGCCAGGGTCCGACGTGCTTCGGCAGACAGGGTGTACTGGTCGAATTCAAAGAAAATGCGCTGCAGCGCCTCAGAGGCATCCTCGCCATATCCGTCGCGAAAGCGCTCATCCTCGCGCATCTCTTCCGCCACGGCACTTTCGCTGATGTCGCCATCCTGGTATCCCGCAAGCTCCTCATCGCTGAGGCGCGTTTCCTCCACAGGCTTACTGTAGTCGTCGTAACCCTCAGTGGCCGGTTTTTTGGCGCATCCGGCAAAAACAAGAAATGCCGCCATAACCAGCAATACTGTCAGTCTCATCCGCTGTTTGATTTTCATTGAACCTGCTCCTTAAAAGATTCCAGCTCTCATATATATCGGTCGTCAAGTCGAACCGGTAAAAACCCGCCCATTATAGCGAACACAGCGTAAAAGACAACAACAACCGCGCAGTTGTCATCTACCAGTTTTCGGACCAGGCCGGATGGCTGGCCGCCCCCCCGGGAGGGGAGATGCGGCGTGCTCCGGTGCCGTCGGCACGCATGATGAAAATCGCCTTTTCGCCCGTCTCGTCGGAAGAATAGACGATGAAACGCCCATCGGGACTCCACCGCGGGTGCTCCTTGCTGCCCTTGCCGAAGGTCAGGCGGCGTTCGTCGCTGCCGTCGGGACGCATCGTGTAAAGATCGAAGCGCGCATCTTTTAAACGGCTGAAGACAATGCGATCGCCCTGGGGACTCCAGTCCGGTGTGGCGTTATAGGTCCGGGCGGGAGTGAGTCGCCGCAGATTTTTGCCGTTGACATCCATGACAAAGACATGCGGCCCCCCCTGCCGGTCGGAGACGAAGGCCAGCCGATCGCCGCCGGGACTCCAACTGACATCGACATCGATATTCCAGTCGTCGGTCAGCCGCTTGCGCAGTGAACCGTCAGTTCCTATCAGGTAAATTTCCGGGTTGCCCTGGTAGCTCAGGGTCAGAGCGATCTCTCGCCCGTCAGGCGCATAGCGTCCGCTGATATTGAGCCCCTCGCGGGCGGACAGGCGTGCTTCGCGCCCGGAGTAGATCTCCTTCCGATAGAGATCGGGACTGTTTTCCTTGTAGGACGTGAAAATCAACTCTTTGCCCACCGGTGAAAAGTCCGGGTTGAGCACGATGGAGCGATGATTGGTAATGCGAACCGGCCCATGCCCATCCACATCCATCAAATAGAGTTCCTTGTGACCGGTGGCATTGGAAATATAGGCGATCTTGCTGTTGAACGGCCCCGGTTCGCCGGTCAGGCGGCGCAGGATCTGGTCGGCGAAAGCATGCGCCATACGCCGCGCATCGGCAGGCTTGCCGACATAGCGCCGACCGTCGAGCATGCGCCGGCGGGTGACGTCGAACAGGCGTGCTTCGACAATCAGCTGCTCCCCTTCGAGGCGATAAACCCCCTTGACCAGGGATTCGGCACCGAGCATGCGCCACTGGGAAAAGTCGACCTGGGTGCTGCTCAGCCCTTTGTTCCGCGCATCGGAGAGGAAAGAGGCGGGATCGATGAAGTTGAACAGACCTGAGAGCTCCAGGTCGGTCTTCAGCACCGCGTTGATCTCTTCGGCCACTCCAGAGGGAGCGTCGGCACCCTGGGGAATAAATCTTGTCAACGCCAGCGGAATGGTCTGCTGTCCCGGCGCGCGAATTTCAATCTCCGCTCCGGCTCCAGCGGCAAAAGCCAGCAGCATAAAACAGGTCAGAATAAAACGGGACATGAGGCTCTACTCCAGAAGATCCTTGAGGTTGAAAACGATCGTGAAATCACTGCGGCGCTCCAGTTCGAAGGGCAGATTCTTCTCCCGCAGAATAGCCGAGCGCACCGAATCGTCAAACACCCGGTCGCCGGATTCATCCAGAAACTGGTAGGTGATCAGGCGCCCGTCGGCGCTGTAGGTGACCCTGACACGCGCTTCGAGATCGCGACGGCTGACCTGGTAGCGGGACAGGTTCCATTGCGCCTTAAAAAACTCCTTAAGCCAGGCCTGATAGGAGGCACCGGCCTGGTCGCCCTGCCCGTCGGGCATTCCCAGCGGCGCATCTGAGACCGGCGATGCGGGCCCTTCGTTTCCAGCGGCAAGAGCGGCCAGTTTTTCCTTGAGTGCATCTATCTCGCGCTTCTGCCGCAGTTTTTCGATGGCACTCAGGGTGTCATCGTAGCCCTTTTCCGGCTTAGGCTCCGGCTTAGGCGCCGGCTTAGGCTCCGGCTTAGGCGCCGGCTTAGGCGCCGGCTTAGGCTCCGGCTTAGGCGCCGGCTTAGGTTCCGGCTTAGGCTCCGGCTTAGGCTCCGGCTTGGGCTCCGGCTTGGGCGCCGGCTTGGGCTCCGGCTTGGGCGCCGGCTTGGGCGCCGGTGCCGCCTGAGAAGGTTCACTTGCAGGAGAAGATTTCTTTTCCGCGGCCTCCGGGCGGCCCGCCTGGGGGTTGGCGACCGGCAACCGGGAAAGATCGACGTAATAAACGGGGCGCTGGTCGGGAGTGGAGCGGGGAATGAGAAACCCTGCAAACAGCAGGATCAGCAGCAGATGGAGCAACAGCGAAGTGGCCACCATCGGCGTCAGCGACGGATCGGGCCCGTTTTTCTTTGCGCCCCGCGGTCCGAACAGATTCAAGTTCATAGTCGAAGAGAATCAGCGATCACGCCGATCGCGTTCCTTTTCCTGTGGCTGGGCCACCATGCCGAGTTTGGCCACGCCGGCTCCCTTGATAGCAGCCATCACCTGCACCACCACCCCGTAGGCCACGTCACGGTCGGCCTCGAGAAAGACCTCCTCTTTTTGCCGGGCGGAGAGAATCTGGCGCAGAACCGGCACCAGCTTGTCGACCCCTTCCACCCGTGAGTGTCCTACCGCGATCTGACCATCGCGCGTGATGGAAACAATCACCGGTTCGTCGGCCTGCTCCAGAGTCGGTGCATCGGTGACTTCGGGCAGATTGACGTCGACGCCGGTCTCCATCATGGGCGCGGTAACCATGAAGATGATCAGCAGCACCAGCATGACGTCGACAAAAGGCGTCACATTGATCTGGGACAGCACCCGCCGCCCGCCACTGTCGCGGCGCCCTACTTCCATGGCTAGCGTCTTCCCATCCGGTCAACGATGTTGAGGAATTCCTGGCTGAAATTATCCATCTCGTTGGTCAGGTTGTTTACCTTGGCAATGAAATGATTGTAGCCGACCACCGCCGGAATCGCCGCAGCCAGACCGATGGCTGTTGCGATCAGGGCCTCGGAGATGCCTGGCGCCACCACTGCCAGCGAGGCGCTGCCGCTCTCGCCGATACCGTGAAATGCGTCCATGATCCCCCACACCGTACCGAAAAGGCCGATGAAAGGAGCGGTGGAGCCGGTGGTGGCGAGAAAGGGCAAAAATTTTTCCAGCCGTTGGATCTCAGAGGTCGTTGCCCGCCGCAGGGCGCGTTCCACATTGCCGCCGGAACCGAAATCGGCCCCGGGCTCCTCACCTTCGCGGCGCTGACGCCCCTTGACCATCTCCTGGTACCCTTCACGAAACAGGGTGGTCAGGGGAGTGTGGGGAAAATCCCGCAATCCCTGGCCGATGGCATCAAAGCGTTTTTTCGCCCAGAAAAAGTCGAGAAACCGCTCCGAATCTGCCAGAGCCCGGTAAACCACCCGCCACTTGTAGAATATGATGGCCCAGGATACGACGGAGAAATAAACCAGTATCGCCATGACCAGCTTGACGACCGGCCCGGCGTCGAGAATCAGCTCGAACAAGGATTGCCTCCCACTGAGGAAAAAAGATTGCCTTCAGGACAACGTGCAGATTATCGAGGATCATACCTGACAAGTCAACAACGGCCAACGCGACAACAGCCGGTCAGCCTCGGCAGATTTTCACCAATCCGCCAATAAGTTGTGCCATTCTCGCCGGTGACGACCAGTGAAACGCAACAGAGAGGAGAGAGTCAGCAGACTTGAGCGGTGAGATTGAATTTTCCATCAACGGGGCGCAACCACGCAATGATGCCGGTCAGGGTTCCTTCGATGTGAAGAGGAGTGAAATAAACTTCCACCGAGTGATCCGTTTTCCCCGGAAGCAGAGTCGTAATCACTGGCCTGGCACAGACACCTTCACGCACCTCCGCCAGGGCATTGCGCAGAATTTCCTGATCCGCTGCGGGAAAAATATCAAGATCGAGCAGGTTGCGTCCGGCAAGGTCCTCACGCCGGCACCCCACCAGGTCAAGCAGGGCATGGCTGCAGAACTGGATCTGGCCGTTGGAATTGAGACGCGCCAGCCCGATGTTGCTCCCTTCAACCAAAAGTTGATATTCGCGGCGGGCAACGGAGAGCATGGAGTTTTCCTGCTCCAGCAAACGGTTTTGATCCTTCAGGTCGGAAACCGCTTCGGAATCGACTTGGCAATCCTTGCCCCCGTGGCGCTCAGATTGCTCGCGCCTGAAGGGCCATGCCATCAGAAACACTGCAGGCGGCAGCAGCACCAGAAGCCAGAGGGACCGCCCCATAAGTTTGATCGGCGCCAGAGCCTCGTCTCGTGCAGCGGCCACGACCAGTGTTGTTTTATGATCCAGGGGCAGAAACGTCAGCAGAAGGCCGCCCTTTTCCGAATCAACCGAAAGGCTTCCATGGGTGCCGCGCTGCAGGCGTTGAGCCAGATCGCGGCGGCTTTCTAAAGACGGCATCAATGGCGCCGGTAAATCTGCAAGCTGCGATATTCTTTGTTTTTCACGGCTGTAAAATGCGATCTGATTGTTCTCCAGCAACCCCTGGCTGCGGTCACCGAACAACTGCTTCATAACCGCTTCAGGCGCGACACCCTCACCCTGTTGTTCGATCAGAAGTGCGCTCTGTCGCGCCAATCGCATCTGTTGGGCAAAAAACTCTTTTTCTCCCTTTGCCATGGCATTGTGATAATGCCGGAAAAAAATAACACCAAGGATCAGACTTACACAAAAAATGTTTAAAATCAGTAGCTTAACTGAGCGCATGAAAGCTCCTTTGAATAACTATATTAGCTTCCATGAATATTAAACTACTTTTACATTTTATGCAACTCAGGAGTTATCAACTTTTTTCACAGCTTTATCCACAGGGGGATTTTCAGGAAGGTAAAATCAGTGGAGTTCCCTGTGTTCAACCAGGGCGTAGGCGGAGTGGTTGTGAATCGATTCAAAATTCTCACATTCCACCTTAAACCAGGTAATTTGCGGAAGGGAGGAGAGTCGCACGGTCACCGCCCGCACGATATCTTCCACAAACATGGGGTTGTCATAGGCCTGTTCCGTCACCGCCTTCTCATCTTCGCGCTTGAGCAGGGAATAAACCGGCGCGCTGGCGCACTCCTCGAGCCAGCCAACCAGATCTTCGATCCAGACGTGATCGCGATAGCGTATCTGGACGCTGATCAGGCTGCGCTGGTTATGGGCACCACGAGCACTGATCTCGCGCGAGCAGGGGCACAGGGACGTCACCGGTACCGTCACCCCCAGCACGAAATCCTGCTCTTCCCCCAGGATGCCCAGCATGCGGCACTGATATTCCATCAAACCGACCGCACCGGAAACCGGCGCAGTTTTCTCGATGAAATAGGGAAAATCCAGTTCCAGGTAGGCACGGCTCGCTTCGAGGCGTTTCTTCATCTCGTGCAGGATGGTGTCGAGGCTCTCGATGCTGATCTCACCGTGATAGAGGTTCAGAACCTCGATAAAACGGCTCATGTGGGTGCCCTTGAAGTGATGCGGCAGATCTACATACATGTTGACCCGCGCCACGGTGTGCTGGCGCACCTTACTCTTGTCGCTCACCACGATGGGATAGCGGATATTTTTCACGCCGACCTTGTCGATAGCAACGTTGCGGGTATCGGGGGACTGCTGCAGATCGGGCATCTCTGCCATGACTGGGCCTCTTCGTGCGAAACAACTTGTCAACAATAAGTGACCGGGTCGCTGATTCCGGCCTCGGCAAAACCTTTGAGGCGCAGGCGGCAGGAATCGCAGGTGCCGCAGGCCAGCCCCTCCGGGGTGGGATCGTAGCAGGAGTGCGTCAATGAATAATCCACTCCCAGTGCCAAACCCCGTTGGATGATCTCGCCCTTGGTCAGGTCGATCAGGGGGGCGTGAATGCGGTAGCGCCCTTCTCCCTGCACAGCGGAGCGGGTAGCGAGGTTGGCGGTCTGCTCAAAGGAGGCGATATACTCCGGGCGGCAGTCGGGATAGCCGGAATAGTCCAGGGCGTTGACGCCGATGAAGATATCGAAGGCCCCCAGCACCTCGGCCCAGCCCAGCGCAAAAGAGAGAAAAACGGTATTGCGCGCCGGAACATAGGTGACCGGGATCTCTCTGGGCTCCACCCCCTCCTTGGGCACTTCGAGGTCAGCGGTCAAGGCGCTGCCGCCGATGCGGCGCATGTCCACCTCGACCACCAGGTGATCGGCGGCGCCGATGCGCGGCGCATATTCGCGGGCCTTCTGCAGTTCTATCGAATGACGCTGCCCGTAGGCAAAAGACAGGGCGTAGGGGGCAAACCCCTCACTGCAGGCGATGGCCATACAGGTGGTCGAATCGAGCCCGCCACTGTAAAGAACAACGGCTTTCTTCATCTCTTTCGATTTCTCCGCATCCGTCATTTCTCAATGCACTTCATAAAAATTACCGGTGCCGAGACGATGGACCTTCATCAGGTTGGTGGTTCCGGGAGCGGAAACCGGGCTGCCCATGGTAATGACCACGACCTCCCCCCGTTTGAGAACGCCGGCATCGAGCACCGCCTTTTCGACGGAACGGATCTGTGCTTCAGTATCACCCTCAATATCAACCCGCAAAGAACGGATTCCGGCATACAGGGCCAGTCGCCGCCGGACCTTCTGAGCGGGAGTGACCGCATAGATGGAGACATTGGGCCTGAATTTGGCCACCAGGGCCGCGGTACTGCCGGTCTGAGTGAACGCAAGAATGCCGGCGACATCCAGGGTTGAGGCCACCTGGCAGGCGGCCTGGCCGATCGCCTCGGGCAGGTGTCGATAGCCCCGGTTCTCTGAGATGGGATGAAAGACCACCTTGCGCAGGGCGGGATCGGTCTCCACATCCTCGGCCACCCGGGCCATCAGCGAAACCGCTTCCACCGGGTAGCTGCCGGAGGCAGTCTCCGCCGAAAGCATCACCGCATCGGTCCCATCGAGAATGGCATTGGCGACATCGGAGGTTTCGGCGCGGGTCGGACGTGGATTGCTGACCATGCTCTCGAGCATCTGAGTGGCGGTAATCACCGGTTTGCCGGCGGCATTGCAGGCGCGGATGATGTTTTTCTGAATCAGCGGCACCTTTTCCGGTTGTATCTCCACACCAAGGTCGCCGCGCGCCACCATGATCCCGTCACAGGCTTCAAGAATGTCGGAAAAATTCTCAACCGCTTCCGGTTTCTCGATTTTGGCGATCACCAGAGGATCCGCCTTGACCTGAAACAGCCGGTTTTTCAACTCCCATATATCACGGGGGTGGCGCACGAAGGAGAGAGCCACATAGTCAAGCTCGTGTTCAATGCAGAAATCGAGATCCGCCACGTCTTTTTCGGTCAGGGCCGGAGCCGAGACCTTGACTCCCGGCAGGTTGATTCCCTTGCGGTCCTTAAGCACTCCCCCGACTTTGACCCGACAGAAGACGTCATCAACTTCCACCCTGAGAACTTCGAGTTCCAGCAGTCCATCGTCGAGCAGGATCCGGTTGCCGACCACCACATCACGGGGCAGTGCCTTGTATGTGGTTGGAATCACACCGTCTGCACCCAACACATCGCGGGTGGTCAGAATCACCTGCTGCCCCGCCTCGAGCAGCATGGCACCGCCCGCCATCAGGCCGGCGCGAATCTTGGGTCCCTGCAGGTCCCCAAGGATTCCGACCGCCTGGCGCCGCTGTACCGACAGATCACGGATATCCTTGATCCACTGTACCTTGTCGGCATGGCTGCCATGAGAAAAATTGAGCCGGAACACATCGGCCCCGGCTTCCATCAGAGCACGCAGCTGTTGTTTTCCGGCAGAGGCCGGCCCCACTGTTGCAACGATCTTGGTTCGCCTGAACATGCCTTATCTCCCCAAATCAGTGATGATGGCGTCGCAAAAACTCACCAACTGCTGCGTTGCTGCAATTGCTCTCGCTGCTTCGACGTACGTAAGTACGCCTCATTGCTCGACAATCGCGCGCCTTGCATTTGGCGCTTTTTGC
>JAXHUR010000073.1:0-5057 GCA_034189505.1 Thermodesulfobacteriota bacterium
TTGAAATCATATCATAAAATTTAATTTTTTGATTATCTCTGAGAGGGCAGGTTGGTAGCGCGGTGAATGAATTTTATATACATCCGGGATCTTCACTGAGGGGGTCCCGAAAAGTGAGTTTTTGCGTAACATGCTTGATTCTCTGAAAAAAACAGTTTCTGAGCGGGTGTATGGTTAAAATATACGGCGCATGATTAAGTCAATGTACATATAAAACATCAGTCACTCTTTCCTTTCTCGATCATCCGGATTTGCTGGTTTGAGACGACAGGCTGTGTTACTTTTAAGATTCATTTTAACCTGATGAATGATCGCCGCTGAAAAGTGACGTGAGATTCAACACATGGAGGTTGTATGCAAAATTGGGGCGACGGTGGGCCCTCGGCCGATGATCTGGAAAAAAAGATTATCGATATCGGCCGCAAGCTTAAGAAGGAATTCCGACCCAACAAGATGCTGTTCGCCATCCTGGGGGCCTTGCTGGTGGTTTTCGGCGTCTACAGCAGCTTTTACAAGGTTGACACCGAAGAAACCGGGGTCATTCTGCGGTTCGGCAAGCATGTCGGTTATTCCGATCCCGGTCTGCATTTCAAGATCCCCTTTGGAGTCGACCAGGTTTACCTGGTTAAAACCGGTCGTGTCTTCAAGGAAGAGTTTGGTTTTCGCACAGTGACGGCCGGCGAACGCAGTTCTTTCACCAAGAGGGGGCTGGAGGAAGAGTCGTTGACCCTGACCGGCGATCTCAATGTCAGCGACGTGGAGTGGATCGTTCAGTTCCAGGTGATCGATCCCTATAAATATGTTTTCCGGATGAAGAATCCAGTGGAAACCATTCGCGATATCAGTGAAGCGATGGTCCGTAAAGTGGTCGGCAACAGCAACGTGACCGATGTCCTGACCACTGACCGCGCCCTGCTTGCCGCGCGGATCCAGGAGGATGTACAGGATATCCTCAATGAATACGATATCGGCGTGCGCGTGGTGACGGTCAAATTTCAGGACGTGACGCCGCCTGACCCGGTAAAGAAAGCATTCAACGAGGTCAATGAGGCTGAGCAGCAGAAGGAGAGTATGATTTTCCAAGCCCGTGAACAGTTCAATCGCGAGGTGCCGCGTGCCCGCGGCGAGGCGAAAAAAACCATTGAAGAGGCTGAGGGTTATGCCATTGAGCGCATCAATATGGCGATGGGGGAAACGAACCGTTTCCGTGCCCTGCTCAGTGAATACCGCAAAGCGCCCGAGGTGACCAAACAGCGCATCTTCCTCGAGACCATGGAGGAAGTTCTGCCGCGCCTCGAGGAAATTTATGTCATGGACGAGTCCGGCAGCAGGTTGCTGCCTTTGCTGCCCATGCGCAGCGAGCGTCGGGGAGGTGACCAATGAAAGCGCCTGTGATTGTTGGATTGGTGCTGCTGATTCTAATTGGCGCCGGCAGCAGTGTCTATGTGGTCACCGAGGCCGAGCAGGCCATTATCACGCAGTTCGGCAAACCGGTCGGGGATGTCAAATATGCTGGTCTGCATTTTAAAATTCCGGTCATTCAGGATGTGCATCGCTTTGAGAAGCGCATCATGAAATGGGACAGCGCACCGAACCAGATCCCCACCAAGGATAAGCGCTTTATCTGGGTGGATACCACTGCGCGCTGGCGTATCAAAGATCCGCTGCTGTTTTATAAATCGGTCGCCACCGAGCGCGGTGCCCAGAGTCGCCTCGACGACATTATCGACTCCGTGGTGCGCGACGCCGTATCGGGTCGCCTGCTGGCGGAACTGGTGCGCGGCAGTGATTATGAGAAACCCCGCGGGCTGCAAGATGAGAAAGAGGTCTTTGAGTTTGAGGGCGAGGTGGTTGAGGAAAGCGAGTTGATCGGCCGCGAGGAGATCCTCGATGACCTTCTTGAAAAAGCCCGTGCCAGCACCCCGGAATATGGCATCGAGTTGCTCGATGTGCAGATCAAGCGGATCAATTATGTCGAGCAAGTGCTTGAGCGGGTGTATGAACGCATGGTCAATGAGCGCAACCAGGTCGCCGCCGAGTATCGCTCCGAAGGTGAAGGGGAAAAAGCCGAGATCCTCGGCAAGATGGAGCGTGAGCTGAAGGAGATCCGTTCCGGTGCTTACCGCACCGCCCTGGAGATTCGCGGCAAGGCCGACGCTGAAGCAGCCTCCATCTACGCCGGGACCTACAATGAAGACAAGGATTTCTATTCCTTCCTGCGGACCCTGGAATCCTATAAAAAAGTCATCGGTGAAAACGGCCGCCTGGTCATCGGGACCGATTCCGACTTCTACCGTTACTTGAAAGAGATCAACTGACGCGTCAGCGGCGGTCCGCGTCCCTTAAGCTGGGGGCGTGGACCGCGACCAGATGCAGGGCTTGGTCGGCGGGCATTAAAACTGCCTGTGGGCTGACGTAGCGCACTTCGCACTTGAGGTCGAAGTCGATCTTCTGCCGCACCACTGCACGGATATGGTGGATCAGTTCCAGCACGTCGCGGCAGCTGGCACCGCCGCGATTGACGATGAAATTGGCATGAAGGCGGGAAACCTCGGCACCGCCAATGCGCATCCCCTTGAGACCCGCATCCTCGATGATCTTCCCCGGCGGACCGACCTGGGCATGCATGGCGGGGGAGCTCAGGAAGACTGAGCCGCAGTTGGGCTGTTTGCGTGGAAATTTATGGCGGCGCTCCCGCAGGTCCTCGATCATGCGGCGGCGTATTTCCCGTGTGTCGCCGACAGGGCAGGTCAGTTCAACCCGCGTGACTGCAGCGCCGGTGCCTTGCAGGGCGCTGCGGCGATAGTCGAAGCGGCACTCTTCGCGGGTCAGAACCCGCTCATTGCCCGTGCGGTCGATGATCCATACCCGGCGCACATGATCGCCGATGGCCTGGCGATGGCTGCCGCCGTTCATCATGACCAGGCCGCCAATGGTGCCGGGGATGCCGATGATGTGTTCCAGGCCCGTCAGCCCGGCACGCGCCGCCCGGCGGGCGAGTTGCGGAACCCAGGCTCCGCCTTCGGCGACGATGGTCCGGTCGTGGATGGAGATGCGTCCAAGGCGGCGACCGATTTTGAGAACAATGCCACGCACCCCCCCGTCATCGAACAGCAGGTTGGAACCTTCCCCCATGATCAGCAGAGGAATGCCCTTGTTGTGTGCGAATTCCATCAGCCGTGCAATCTGGTTTGTATCGGCGGGTTCGACAAATAGATCCGTCGGGCCGCCAATGCGCCAACTGCAATGACGCGACAGAGGTTCATCCGTCCTGATCGCTCCGACGTCGAGGCGGACGAGGGTCGAATCCGCCGAGTCGCCTGTGGGGGGGTATGAGACCATGATTGTATGATATCCCAGGATGAAGCCACGCTCCGAAGGTGGCGAAAGGTTTTTCGCTCCAGCCAAAACGACGCGGAAGTCGAAAAGTTTACTCATTCTATTCTCAGATACTTCACCAGTGGGGTCAGGGCGCTTCGCCCAAAAGCCGCTCCATGATGTCGAAAGCGGCCCGGCGCCCATCCGCCGCTGCGGTGACCGCCAGATGCGCGCCCCGGCTGCAGTCTCCGCCTGCATAGACCTTGGGGTGAGAGGTGCGGCCGGTTTCGGCATCGATCTGCATGCGCCTGTTTTCAGTGCTGATTCCGGCCTTGCTGAGAAAGTCGAATTCCTCCACATCGAACCCCAGCGCCAGGATCAGAATGTCTCCCAGGATACAGTGCTCCGATTTCTCAACGGTTTCCACCCGTCGCCGGCCGCTTTCATCCGCATCACTTAAGCGGGTACGGATGACCTCGATACCGGTGAGGCGCGCATCGTCGTTGATCACGATGCGGGTCGGCGAGCGCAGGAAGAAAAATTCAGCTCCTTCCTCCACTGCATTGTGATATTCCTTGCGGCTGCCGGGCATGTTCTCCTCGTCGCGCCGGTAGACACAGGTCACCGTCTCGGCACCTTCGCGGATGGCTGTACGTACACAGTCCATGGCGGTGTCGCCGCCGCCGATAACCACCACGCGGCGACCGCGGACATCGAAGCGGCGGTGCATCCTGCCGCCGGACAGGCGGGTCTGGACTTCAGACAGGAATTCCATCGCCAGAAACACGCTGCCGTGACGTTCATGCGCCAGTTTCGGCAGCTGCCCTCCACAGGCACCCACCCCCAGAAAGACCGCATCATACTCCTCCAGCAGCTGTTCGAAGGCAACCTCGCGGCCGACCTCCCGGTTGAGGTGCAGAGTGAGGCCCGCGCGGGTCAGAATTTCAAAGCGCCTCTGTACGATTTCCTTATCCAGTTTGAAGTTGGGAATTCCGATGGCCATCAACCCGCCGGGGAGGCTGCTGCGTTCGAACATATCGACGCCGATGCCTGCGCGCAGCAGAAAGTGTGCGCACGAGAAGCCCGCCGGACCCGATCCGATGACCGCGACCCGCTGTTTGTGGCGAATGCCGGGGAAGGGGATCTCAAGACCATGGGCAAAGGCGAGATCGGTGATGGAGGCTTCAATGGCGCCGATAGTGATGGCGCCGTAGCCGTCCTCCAGGGTGCAGGCTCCCTCGCACAACCGGCTCTGCGGGCAGATGCGCCCCAGGATTTCAGGAAAAGGGGAGGTTTCGTTGGAGAGCAGAAAGGCGGTTTCCAGATCATCGTCCGCGATTGCACCAAGCCACTGGGGGATGGCGTTGCCGAGCGGGCAGCCAAGCACAGCACAGAAGGGATCGCCGCACTGGATGCAGCGCTCGGCCTGCGAAGCGGCTTGAGGAATGTTGTAGAAACGATAGATTTCGTCAAATCCGCGCACCCGCGCCGCGACCGATTTTTTCTGCGGCTCGTGCCGGCTGGTATCGATAAAATTCTGCATGGGCAGTTCCTGTTTATATTGGGTTAGCCGTAAAGACGCGAAGTGCGTGAAGAAGACCTGAAGCAGATTGTCCCCTCCCCCAGCGGGGGAGGGTTAGGGTGGGGGAAGGTCCTGGCAGCTGCTCGAGCTGGGGGGCCCCCCCCCCCCCCCCCCCCCCCCCGGGGGGGGGGGGAAAATAAAAAGTTGTGTTTTTTTT
>JAXHUR010000073.1:5067-16259 GCA_034189505.1 Thermodesulfobacteriota bacterium
TGCCCCCCCCCGGGGGGGGGGGTGTTTTGGGGGGGGCCCAGGTCCTGGCAGCTGCTCGAGCTCCCCCCCTCCCAACCTCCCCCCGCTGGGGGGAGGGGCGTAAAAAAAGAAGCTTTTGATTTTCTGCGAGTCTTGGCGCCTTAGTGGCGCTCATCCTCAATCCCCTTCCTTCGGGTTCAGCGGCGCCTTCATATCTTTGGGGGTCACCATCCAGAAATAAGCCAGTTCCTCGCGGAAATTGTCGAGGATGCACTTGGCCTTGGGGCTGCGGGTACGGTTGTGGTAGCTGAGCAGGATTTTTTTCAGATAGATCTTGCCTTCGCTGTCGTCGTCCACGTCGATGCGGCGCGCCTCGACCAGTTCGCGGTTGAGTTTGTCGATGAATTTTTTGGCCCGGTCGTAGACGAATGCGGCGCCGCCGGTCATGCCTGCGCCGAAGTTGATGCCCGTATCGCCAAGGATCACCACGGTGCCGCCGGTCATATATTCGCAGGCGTGGTCGCCGGTGCCTTCAACCACCGCCAATGCGCCGGAATTGCGAACCGCGAAACGCTCCCCGGCAGTGCCGACAACGAACAGCTTGCCGCCGGTGGCACCGTAAAGGCAGGTATTGCCGACGGCCGACGATCCTTCACGATAGATGGTCGGGTTGACGATAATGCGGCCGCCGTTCATGCCTTTGCCGACGTAATCGTTGGCGACCCCTTTGAGTTCGATATTGACGCCTTCAATCAGAAAGGCCCCCAGCGACTGACCTGCAGCACCGTGCAGACGAAAGGTCACAGCCTCCCGCGGCAGGCCGGTATTGCCGTAATACTGGGCGATTTCGCCACTGGTGAGGGTGCCGAACGAGCGGTTGGTGTTGCGGATGCGCCGTTCGATCACCACCTCGATACGAGGGTCGCGAATAACCGGCAGGACCTCCTGCAGGACCTCTTTTTCAAACGCATTGTCGTCGAATGGGTCATTGCGCCTGGTGCGCAGACTGCCTCCCTCAACATGCTGCAGCAGATTGGAGAAATCAAGGCTGGCAGCCAGAGGGGTATCGATGGCACGCAGCAGATCGTTGCGCCCGATCAACTCGTCCAGGCAGCGGAAGCCGAGAGAGGCCATGATCTCACGCACGTCTTCCGCAACGTTGCGCAGGTAGGCCACGACCTTGTCCACGGTGCCGACAAAATGTTCGCGCAGAATATCGTCCTGAGTGGCGACGCCGACGGAGCAGCGATTGAGATGACAGACCCTGAGCATTTTGCAGCCGAGCATCACCAGCAGGGCGGTGCCGAATCCGAAGGTCTCGGCACCGAGCAGCGCGGCCTTGACGATGTCCCTGCCGGTTTTGAGGCCGCCGTCCGTCTGGAGCACCACCCGTTCACGCAGATCGTTGGCCTTGAGGCTGTTGTGGGCCTCGATCAGCCCCAGCTCCCAGGGGTTGCCCGCATGCTTGATGGAGGTCAGCGGCGCAGCGCCGGTGCCGCCTTCACTGCCCGAGACGATGATGCGGTCGGCATAGGCCTTGGCGACCCCGGCGGCGATGGTGCCGACGCCGTCGCTTGAAACCAGCTTGACACAGATCTCCGCCCCGGGGTTGATCTGCTTGAGGTCGAAGATCAACTGGGCCAGGTCCTCGATGGAATAGATGTCGTGATGGGGCGGCGGTGAAATAAGGGTGACGCCGGGCATGGTATAACGCAGGGTAGCAATAAGGGGTGTGACCTTGTTGCCGGGAAGCTGCCCCCCTTCGCCGGGCTTGGCGCCCTGGGCGATCTTGATCTGGATCTGTTCGGCGCTGCGCAGGTAAGCCGGCGTAACTCCAAAGCGCCCCGAAGCGACCTGCTTGATCCGGCTGTTGCGCACTGTAGCGTAACGGGCCGGATCTTCACCTCCTTCGCCGCTGTTGGAGCTGCCGCCCAGAATGTTCATGGCCTCCGCCAGGGCTTCATGGCATTCCGGCGAGATGGAGCCCAGCGACATGGCCGCCGAATCAAAACGCCTGGTGATCTCTTCCACCGACTCCACTTCCTCCAGGGGTACGGGAGAGCGGGAGTTGTCCCAGATCAGAAAGTCACGCACGAAACGCAGGCCGCGGCCTTCGATCCAGCGGCGGAATTCAAGATAGTTCTCCCGCTCGAGATCCGCGGCGAAGCGATGCATCAGAACGATGGAGCGGGCATTGAAGTCGTGGTGTTCGCCTCGGGGGTTGTTCTGAAACCGACTGCCGAGTTCAATGGGGTAGACTGGCGCCATATAGCTGCGTTTGAAAATACGCTGGTGGTAATGATCGAGGCGCTCCTCGATCTGCCCATAGCCGAGTCCGGGCAGGTGCAGTGCCGTGCCGGGAAAGCATTGCGCAACGATGGTGCGGTCGAGGCCGATGATGTCGAACAGGGCCGCGTTGCGGTAGCTTGAAACCGTGCTGATCCCCATCTTCGACACGACCTTGAGGATCCCTTTGGTCATGGCCTCATAGATGTTTTTAAGCGCCCGCCGAGTCTCGCGCTGGGACAGTTCGCGGCGTCTGCACAGTGCATAGCCGGTGCCGTAGAGCAGCCAGGGGTAGATGGCTGTCGCGCCGTACCCTATCAGGACGCAGGCGCTGTGGGGGTCAAGGACCTCGCCGCTGACCACGACCAAGTTGACCCGTTGGCGCAGCTTTTCCCGCAGCAGAAGCTGATTGAGGTATCCCACGGCCATGGCCATGGGGATGACCTTGTGGTCGGCATCGAGCCCCCGGTCATCGAGAATGACGAGGCGTACATCCTCCTCGCGAATGGTGCGCGTGACCTGGTCACCGAGCTGCCGCAGGCTTTTTTCAAGATCCTGCTTAAATGCCGTCGAAAAGAAGGCGTGTCGATAGCAGGGTTCGAAGCGCGGTTTATTCGGATCTCCAAAGGACAGCAGCGCATCAAAGATGTCCCGTGAGAGAATGGGGGAGATGCTTTTCAGACGGCGGGCCCGTTCCGGCGTCTCCACCAGCGGGTTTCCAAGTCCGCCAAGACCGATGGTGGCCGACATCACCGATCGTTCGCGGTAGGGATCGATCGGCGGGTTGGTGACCTGGGCAAAGCGCTGGCGGAAAAAATCACTGAAGGGGCGCGCTTCAGAAGAAAAAACCGCCATCGGGGTGTCGTCACCCATGGACCCGGTCGGCTCTCTTCCACTTTCCAGCATGGGGCGGACCATCCCCTCGAGGGTTTCATGGGTGAGGTGGAAACAGCGCTGCTTCAGCGTGAGATCCTCCAGTTGGTAATCGCTGAAATCGTTGAACTGCAGTTCGATAAACTCCTGCAGATAATAGGTACGGTTGGTCAACCACGCGCTGTAGGGTTGGGAGTCCATCAGGTAACGGTCGATATCCCGCGAGGTGAAGAACTGCCCCGCTTCAAGATCGACGGCCAGCATTTCGCCGCTCTGCAGGCGCCCCCGTTCGCGCACCTGCTCCGGTGGAATGTCGAGCACTCCGTACTCGCTGGCCACCAGCAGTCGGTTGTCGGTGGTCAGAGTATAGCGCGCCGGGCGCAGGCCGTTGCGGTCGAGGACACAGCCGACATGGCGTCCGTCGGTCAGGCTCACCGCCGCCGGACCGTCCCAGGGTTCATAGGCGGAGGAAATGTACTCGTAAAAAGAGCGCAGGCGCGCCGGCATGTGCGCCACGTTATGGCGGGGCGGGGGGATCAGGCTGCGAATCGATTTGAAGAAATCCATCCCGTTGGCCAGCAGAAATTCGAGCATGTTGTCGAGGCCGGCACTGTCGCTGCCGTTCTCCTCCAAAATCGGGAAAAGACGCTGCAGCTCATCGTCTCGAAAGACCGGACTCTGCGCTTCGTTGAATTTATACAGGGCGTTGAAGCGGTTGGCCTGCAGCGAATTGATTTCGCCATTGTGCGCCAGGGTGCGCAGGGGTTGGGCCAGCCGCCACTGGGGCAGGGTGTTGGTGCTGAAGCGCTGATGAAATATGACGAACGACGACTGGAAATCCTCGCACTGCAGATCGGGGTAGAGGGTGCGGATGTGACTCGGCATCACCAGCCCCTTGTAGCTGATGGTGCTGCTGGAAAAGGAGGCAATGTAGAAGCCGGGATCTTCATTCAGGCGATGCTCGATCTCCTTGCGCGTCAGGTAGAGCAGGGCGTCGAAACGCCGGGTTGCGATCAGCTCCGCCGGGATCACGAACGCCTGTTGAATGATCGGCAGGCGCTTGAGGGCATATTCTCCCAAGGCCGAGGTGTCGATGGGAACCTTCCGTACAAACAGCACCCGCAGATCATTTCTGGTGCAGATTTCCTCGAACTCCGCCAACTGTTTTTGCGGGTCGGTGAGAAAAAGCATGGCTACGGCGAATTTTTCGGGCAGCCCCTGGCCGTTTTCTTCCGCAATCCTGCGCATGAATTTTTCCGGCATGGCACACAGCAGACCGCAGCCGTCGCCGGTCTTGCGGTCGGCCGCAATGGCCCCACGGTGCATCATGCGGGAGAGTGCCTTGATGGCATCCTGCACCATCGAATGGCTGGGCTGGTTGTTTATGCTGGCAAGCAGGCCGAAACCACAGGAATCCTTGAAACGTTCAGCGAGGTTCATGCGCGAATCCTTGGTGAGCGGGGAAGGGTGAAAAAACAGGTCATTGATCATCAGAAGGCTGTCCGAAAAGAATCGGGCATGACCGAATCCAGAATTTTCATTTATAACAGATTTCGAGTGAAAAAACATGAAAAACAGGCGCCTCGGTCCAAACTGAGGCGCCTGTCCAGGGGAAGGAAGTTCTGGAGGAGAGGGCTGTTACAGATCAGTCCGCAAGGGTGAATTTCGCATTTTTGACTTCGACAATCACCATGGAGTCGACATCAAGACCGTTGTGGTCTTCCGGCGAGAGATTGTAGATTCCGCTGACGCCGACGTGATTGCGTGTGCTCTCGATGGCTGCGCGAAGCGCTTGCGGTTTCGTGCCGGCCTTTTTCATGGCTTCGGCCACGATCATGATGGCATCCCAGGCGTATCCGGAGTGAGTGTTGATCGGAAACTGCCGATCGAAACCCTTCTCCTGGTACAGACGCAGAAATTCCTCAATCACCTTTTTCTGAGGATCGCTGTCGGGGAGTTCATCCGCGACCATCAGTTTGGTGGACGGCATGCGGTTGCCTTCTGCCGCAGAACCAGCCAGCTCGATGTATTTGGGGTCGGGCAGGCCATGACACTGGAACAGCGGCAGGTCGATGCCGAGCTGTACCCGGTTCTTCGCGACAATGGCCCCGGCCGGCCCGATAGTCCAGCAGACCAGGGCCTGCGGCTGGACGTTTTTGAGATTGGTCAGCTGTGCGGTCATATCGGTGTCTTTGGGGCCGAAAGACTCATGTGCGACAATCTCAATCCCGTATTGCGGAGCCAGCTCTTCCATCCAGCTGGCCCCGTCCTTGCCGAAGCTGTCCGAGGCAGACAGCAGGCCGACGCGGGTCAGGCCTTTCTCCTGGAGGTGGATGAAAAGCCTTTTGACGGCGATGGAAGAGCGCTGGGGGGATTTGAAGACGGAGGTGAACGGCCCGAATTTGCCGCCCATGATGACCGGATCTCCCCCAACGGTCATAAAGATCGGGGTACCCGCTTTTTCGACGATCGGTTTGACGCTCATGCCGGTGCCGGTCCGGGTGGGGCCTATGATGGCCGCGACCTGATCTTTGTACAGGAATTTCTTGGCGATGTTGGCCGCTTTCGCGGGATCGCCTTCCGTGTCGCTGACAATCAGCTCGAGGGGGCGTCCGTCGATGCCGCCCTCCAGGTTGATCTTCTCAACCACCATTTGCGCGACCAGTCTGGTGGGTGTGCCGATAAAGGCAGCGGGGCCGGACAAATCGAAAAACGCACCGATTTTAATCGGTGCGGCCGCTGATGCCGGCAGTGTGAAACACAATAGCGCAAGAAAAAAAAGGACTTTTTTCATTATGAACTCCTGCAGAAAGAGAGGGTTTCCCCCGAATCTTTAAAGAGTGGGCGGATCCCAGAGCGGCTTGGGACCGCAATACGGTGAAGGAAGTATAGCGGCGAAACTGGATGAGGGAAAGAATCTTTCTGTGCCCGCAGGAGGTCAGGGGCAAAGGCACTGCTGTCAGGTGTCTTTTTCTGTCTTTAAGCGGGCCAGAACCCTGCGTGCATCAGCTGCTAGTTTCTTGGCGTCTTCCACCCGGTTGTCGTTCAAGGCAGCTTCCAGTGCATCGAGGCTCTGTTTTGCCTGATCGACGGTATGGCGCAGAGATTCAATAGTCTGCGACATGTCGGCGGCAAAATCCTGCAAGGTATCTTCGTTGCGGAGAGTAAAGCGGGTAGTCAGATCACCTGAAGCGACTTTTTTCAGCTCCTGCTCAAATCGATAGATGGGGCCGGCGATTTTCTGCGGCAGAAACAGGGCCAGCAGCCCCCCTGCCACCAGGCTGACGGCTGACCCGGCCGCGATGACGGGCAGCAGCAGTTCACTGACGCGGCGGATTTTGACATGGGCTTCGAAAAAAGACCCCACCATTTCTGCCCGTGCGTAGAAATAAAGGATACACGCGGCAACCAAGGCGCTGATGCCGACAACGACAAAAACCCGGCGCAGCATCCATGATTGAAATTCACGCTTGACTTTGAGGTTGAGCTTTTTTCGACCCTTGAATTTTTGATTGGTGCCCATGAACTCTCCTGTAAAACCTGTGCGTCGATAGACCAGTTATCATGCTGAAGTGAGATTATCACATTTTCAAGGAAAACAACCCCAGGTCGGTCAGTAATTACGATGGCATCCCCGGCAGAGATCCGCCTTGCCCGATTTGACCAGGCGATAGCGAAAGGCTGATCCGTGGGCTGAGTGGCAGGACATGCAGCTGAGGCGTCCATCCGGCATCAGTTCATATTCCTGCGGGATCTCCATGCCGGGAGGCGGCAGGACATTGACCGGGTGGGAGTATTTCTCCTGAATCTCCTGATGGCAGTCTCTGCAAATGGAGATGTTCGTGTCACTGCTGGTTTTCAGGAGAGGGTGACCGCTTGTGCTCTCCGAGGCATGTGCCGTTTCTGCAGTGGGAAGTGGCTGCGAAGCTGCCCTTGCTCCGATATCCAGGGTGACGGGGAGCGGTGCAGTGTAGGTGAGAAGATAGCTGGAATTTTCCCCGACACGGTAGAGATGCCAGCCCGGTTCGGTTGGGGTGGTCGACGGCGGGGCGGCGTTGCCGGAACCTGAATCAATAAGGTTGCGTCGGGTATCAAACTCCAGGAGCGCGGAGCGGGCGGTGTTGCCGTGAACATCCCGTGAGACGACCTGGTATTGATAAATCTTTCCCGGGTCCAACCCCACCAGGGTGACTTCATGTTTTCGGGTTAACGTCGAAACCTTTTTGCTTGAATTTAATTCATCGCGTCCAAAACGGACTTCCGAATCGGAAAATTCATCCGTATTCCAGGCGAGGGTGACCGAAACCGTCATGGCTTTCCGGACATCGGTGACTCTGATTTCAGAAAGTCGCGGAGGATTCAGGTCGTTATTCAACAGCGGAAGAGAGGACAGCGGCGGAAGAGAAATTTTTTCAACAGCCGGACGGTAGCCAGACCCTTTTGCTTTGATCATGAGAGTCGATCCGGAGAGTTCTTCTCCCAATTGAATCCAGTGTTCCTGCGCACGGTGAAATGGGAGATCCAGCCAGACGACCTCATCTTCGCTGTCGGCGTCGGTACCGGTTATGCCGGTCTCATTTGCGGAGCTTACCGTTACGCCTTCAATGTGACAGACGGTGCATTTGTTATTTAAAAAAGGTGCATGCACATAACGTTGCCCGCGACCCTTGTCGACCAGGGCCTGATGGCAGTTGACGCAGGATTCCCCTGAAATGGAGGACGCGGCCGACACTGCCATGAGCGGGGACAGTGCACAAAGGGCGAGCGCAAGAATTTGTACGGCGGCGGCTTTCAAAATTTCGGACCCCTTCATCATTGGGCGCATGTCCATTGTTCTCCCAAAAGGAAAGTTCCTGAAGGATGAGAGGAGATTAATAATCTAGCAAATCTCAGGTCTGGAAACAAGAGTTTTAACCGGGGTTAAATGGCGCGCACGATGAAATTGATAAAAAAGGCCGGCCTTGCCAGGCCGGCCTTTTTTATTCGGATGCAGTGACGCGATCGATCAGATGCCGTCTTTTGTCGTATGGCAGCGGAAGCAACCGGTGCCGGCTGCGTCGCCGGTGGTGCCGGCATTCATGCCACTATAATCCCAGCGCAGCAGGTCCGCATAGGGGGAGCCGTGAGCGCGGTGGCAGGAGATGCAGGTGACGATGGCTTCGCCGGTGTAGTCGGCGGAAGCGATGCCCGTCGGCATGGTGCTAAGAGCGGCAGGCGCCTCGACGTCGAAAGTGTAATCGGCATACTCGCCGCCGACAGTGCGCAGGTCGATGTCGGTGGGGTGGCGCAGCCAGGGGCTCGACATCTGGTTGGGTCCATCGGTGTTGTCGATGTCAGCGGCCGTATGGAATTTGCCGTGGCACTCGGCACACAGAAAGCTGATGGTGCTCTGGTCGGTGGTATTGTTGGCAGTGGTGCGGGCTACGCCTTTGTAGACGTTATGGTCGGTGGCCGAAGTGGTGAATTCCCAGTCGGAATCTTCGAGCCCCATGATGCCGTCCAGGAAGCGGTAGCTGTTGCCGACGGTGGTGCCGTCGATGTCGCCGGGCTGGTGATGGGCGCCGCCGATGGCGCCAAATGTGTCGATGGTGTCATGGGTGCCGTGGCAGCCGTAGGTTCCCGAGCAGGTCAGCTGCTGGGTCCAGCTTGCCTCCGTGTTGACGGCGCCATCCAGATTGTTGTCCCAGCCGGGAGGAGTCAGGCCGAGCGCGGTGTCTTCAGCTGCCTGGAAGTCGATAACGTTGTGGGCGTTGGCATCTGCGCTGTTCACAAAGAAAAAGCTGCCGCCCGCCAGGGTGTCGGTGCCGTATGTCTGGCCGTCGACCTGGGGAATCGGCTCGGTTTGACTGTTGTTGCGTCCGGGAATGGCATGGCAGCCGGAGCAGGATGCTGCCCGCAGCAGGCTGGGCGAGGGATCACTGCCGTCGCCAAACTGCATGCTGGCGTTGTCCTGGCTGTTATGCATGGTGTGGCATTCCACGCAAGGTGTCCCGCTGATGGCCGCCAGTGCGTTGCCTGCGGCGAGGATCAGGAATGTGGCCCCCACCACCGCCAGAACCTGCTTGAGCGTCTTTTGAGTCTTCATGTCTTACCTCCTCAGTGTTTGGTGAGTGGATCCTGTACTTTTCAGGATGCCTTCAGGAATTGTTGAAGTGTTGAATCTTAATCCCGATCAGGCCCCATCCTTGGTCGTGTGGCAGCTGTAACATCCGCAAGGTTCGGTTTCTGAATCGGCGTTGCCGGTGTTGCAGTCATTGGCGTAATCCCAGCGCAGCATGTCGGAGTAAGGGGAGCCGTGAGGACGGTGGCAGGAGATGCAGGTCACCACATCTTCCCCGGGGACGACGACGTCGGTCACGGTTCCGTCGAGCGCAGTTTTGGCGACTGGGGCTAATGGGTCATAAGTTGTGTAGTCGGCGTATTCGCGCTCGTTGGGAATGATGACGTCCGAAGGATGGCGGATCCAGGCGCCGAGGGTGGTGGTCATGCCGCCGCCTTCGGAATACTCATGGTGGAAATTACCGTGGCAGCCGGCGCAGAAGGAGCCGATGCTGTTATCCTGCGTTGTAAAGGTCGTTGTATAAAGACGGTTGGTTCCTTTGTAGACATTGTGGCTGGTGGCGCTTACGGTCTGTTCCCAGTCGTCGCTTTCCACCCCGATCACGCCGGCCGCCGTGAGTTGGCCGATCATGGCATTGCCGAGGAAGCGGTACCAGCCGTGATCCTGCCCGACGACGTCCCCTGTCGCATCTTTGTGGTGAGCTGGCAGATGGCAGCTGACGCAGCCGCCGTTGTCGTAGGTCATGGAGCCATGGCAGAAATTACAGGTGGTTCCGCCGCCTGCCTCAATGCCTCCCGGAGCGAAAGGCAGGTTCTGATCGGCGTCGGAGATGCCGCGCACGTTGTGGCCGTAGGCGTCTCCCTGAGAGGCCACCCAGTAGAAATTGCCGCCCGCCAGGGTTCCGTTGGTGCTGCCGTCGCTCGGGTAGACGACTCCGCCGCCTGGATTGTAGACGATGGGAACCCGTGAGTCACCGAGCGTAAGAATCGTCTCGCTGCCGTTGGGATTGGAGTGGCAGCCGACACAGTCTGACTTGAGCAGGCTGGCATTGGGGTCTTCGTTGACTGCGTTGTTGAACTCGATGGCTGTGCCGTCCTGGCTGTTGTGCATGGTGTGGCAGTTGACACAGTCGCCGGTGACTGCGCCCCATGCGGTGCCGGCCAGAACGAATGCCGCCAGTGTGGCAGTGACGGCAAGCAAGAGTGAAGTCTTTCTGTCCCGATTGTTCATTTTGTAACGCCTCCTTGAACTCCCTTGGCGGTAATGGTGCTGATAAACTTCACCCTCCCCCGGGTGAATAAACTGTGGCAGGCCTTTTATCGAATCTGGTGCTGATTGGCCGTTTGGTGCGCTTCTAATTTAATTAACCAGGTAGCGCGGTGCAATCAATTTTGTGTTAAAATCACCAAATTATGCCGTTTTTGTTGAGAAAAAATAAATCGTCCCGCCAGAGATGACGTTAAAATTCAAAATGTGCGGATTCTGCGCTTACAAGTGAGATTGCATCAGCTGTGCCGCTAAAGATGACCGGTTTATAGTTGTCAAGAAATTTAATGATCATCTGCTGGAACGTCAGACTTTAAGGGCCATTATGGAAAGCCAATCAAGGAAGAGTCCGGGCAGCAAAAAGAGGGATGCGTCATTTGACGGCTGGCAGATGGTGTTTTGGCGGAAAGGGGTGCGGCGGCCTGAATCATCAGTCAAGAACGGCGAGATAAAAGGGTATTCCGCCCAGCTCGATCTCCTGTTCAATTGGAACTGTGAACGCTAACCCGGATCAGGCTCCGTCCTTGGTGGTGTGGCAGCTGTAACATCCGCAAGGTTCGGTTTCCGTGTCGGCCGTGCCGGTGTTGCAGGCGTTGGCGTAATCCCAGCGCAGCATGTCCGGGTAGGGGGATCCGTGCGCGCGGTGACAGGAGATGCAGGTCACCACATCCTCTCCCGGCACGACGACATCGGTCACGGTTCCATCGAGAGAGGTCTTGGCGACCGG
>JAXHUR010000074.1:0-15640 GCA_034189505.1 Thermodesulfobacteriota bacterium
GGCGGTCTTCAGAGGACTTTAGAAAATCGGCCAGCGGCTCGAGCAGCTCCTCGCCACGTGCCAGGGGCAGAATGGAACCGGCGGCAAACAGCGTCTCGCCCGGGTAGTGGATCTGCAGGCCCCCGTTTTTTTCCACCTGGGCTCCGGGCAGCGCCTGCGCCCGCACCGCCAGTTCATCAATGGAGAAAGAGGGCGCCGGCGCGACCTCCGCTCTTTCCGCAACCGGAGCACAGCTGCATAGGAACATGACTGCAACCCACAGCAACAGGCGCCACATCATCGCTTATCTCCTTCTGTCATCGTCTCGTTCCTCCATTCTTTGTGTCGACCCGCGGCCGTCTTCCAATGCCTGCAATCGCCACAGGCGCGCATAGACCCCCTGCTTCTGCAGCAGTTCGGCATGACGCCCCTGCTCGGTGATGCGGCCGCGACGCAATACCACGATCCGGTCGGCATCGACAATCGAGCGCAGCCGGTGGGCAATCAGCAGTACGCTGCGTCCGCCGTGGGCCGCTTCGACTCCGCTGCGCACCTGCTGCTCCGTCTCGGCATCGAGCCGGCTGGTCGCTTCATCGAGGATGAGCAGCGGCGGATCATGCACCAGGGCGCGCGCCAGACACAGCAGCTGCCTCTGTCCGGCGGACAGGTTGCGGCCACGCTCGGCAATGCAAGCCTGAAGCCCGCCCAGGCGCTCGACCACCCCGGCCGCGCCGCTGCGCTGCAGAATCTCCCACAGTTTATCATCCTCGCAGATTTTTTCCGGATCGAGGTTGTCGCGCACGCTGCCGTCGAACAGAAACGGCTCCTGCCCCACCCAGCCGACGCGGCGCCGCACCGCCTGGGGATCGATCTGCGCCAGGTCGACCCCGTCAAGCAGGATGCGGCCGCCGCTCGGCTCGTAGAACCGCAGCAGCAGGCGCGCCAGGGTGGTCTTGCCGCTGCCGGTATCTCCCACCACCGCCAGGCTGCTCCCCGGCGGCAGCTCCAGATCAAGGTCCTGGAGGACCGGAGTTTTGCCGTCGTAGCTGAAAGAAACCTTTTCCAGGCGCAACGCCCCGGGACCGGAGGTTTCCGAAGCCCCGCCCTGGGGTTCCTGCGGCTGATCGAACAGATCAAAGATACGCTCCAGCGAAGAGTTGCTGGCCTGGATCACGGCATATTTGGCGGAGAGGTCGCGCAGGGGAGCGAAAAACTTCTGCACGTACTCGATAAAGGCGACCAGGGTCCCGAAACTCGCCACCCCGGCAATCACCTCGCCGCCGCCGCGCCACAGAATCGCCGCGATGGCCACTGCGCCCAGGGCTTCCACCACCGCATAGAGGGAGGCATCCCAGTTGATGACCCGCATGGAGGCCCGCTGGTAGCTGTCCTGCAGATGATCGAACTCTTTCAGGGTGCGCTTCTCCTGCACGAACAGGCGCACCTCGTCGACGCCGCTGATGCGCTCGGCCACGTAGCCGTTGAGGGAGGCCAGGCGCGCCCGTACCTGGCGGTTGGCGCGGCGGATGTAATGGCGGAAGAACCCGCCGAACAGCAGCAGCACAGGGATCACGGCCAATGCCACCAGCGACAGGGAGGGACTCATCCACAGCATGATCGCCACGATCGCCGCCAAAGTCAGCAGATCGCCGAGTGCGGAGACCACCCCGGAACCGAACATTTCGCCGACATTTTCCACGTCGGAGGTCAGCCGGGTCACCAGCCGGCCCGATGAATGGCGATCGTAGAAAGACGCAGGCAGGCGCGGCAGGCGGGCAAATCCCTCACTGCGCAGATCCGCCATGATTCGCTGTCCCACCAGCTGCACCACGAATGTCTGCAGATAGACCAGCACCCCTTCCGCCAGCACCGCCGCCAGAAACAGCAGCGCCACCAGCCACAGGCCGTCGATCGCGCCGGGCACGATGTAATCGTCGATCCCCACCTTGAGCAGATAAGGCTGCACCAGGCGCGCGCCGGCCAGCATGGGGAGCAGCATAAAGGCGGTCAGGGCGCTGAAGCGATAGAGACGCAGATAGCCGAGAAAGCGCCGGAACAGGGGCCAGTCCAGATGCCGTCCGGTGATCTCGTCGCTGTCATGAAAATGAGGTCCGTGAGCCATGGTCCAACCTAACTCTGTTCCAGTTCGTCGCGCAGCTGTTCACGGTGATAGAGACGAGCGTAATGACCGCCGGCGCGAAGCAGCTCGTCATGACTGCCCTGCTGCCGGATCTGCCCCTCATGCAGAACGACAATGCGATCGGCGGCGGCCAGCAGCGAAACGCGGGTCGAGACCAGAAAGACGGTGCGCCCTGCCAGCTGCGGCCGAATCCGCTGCCATACAGTTTGTGCCGTCGCGGCATCGAGATGGCTGAACGGATCGTCCAGCAGAAACAGCCCCGCATCCCGCGCCAGGGCCCGGCCGATGGAGACCCGCTGACGCTGGCCGCCGGAGAGGCTCAGCCCTCCTTCGCCGACCCGGGTGTCGAAACCGTCGGGGAACTGCTCCAGCTCCTCGGTCAGGCACGCCTGGCGCGCGATCGTTTCAAGGCAGCGATCATCGGCGCCGGGCAGGGCATAGAGCAGGTTCTCCCGCAGGGATCCGGAAAAAAGCCGCCCTTCCTGCGGAATGGTGCTGATGCGGCGCCGGTGGATACGCAGATCAAGCCGCGTCAGGTCGACCCCATCTATGAACAGGGTCCCCGGCGGCGGCAGGTACAATCCGGCCAGCAGCCGCAGCAGGGTGGTTTTGCCGGAGCCGGTCGAGCCGGCGATGCCCACCAGCGAGCCGTCCGGCACGCTCAGGTTGAAATCGCGCAGCACCGGTTCGCCCGGCCGATAAGAGAAATCCAGATGTTGAAATTCGATGCGCGGCGCATCTTCATGGTGAGGCTGCTCCGAGTTATCCTCGATTTTAGCAGGTAGAGGCGGCGCCGGCAGGGTGAGCAGATCCTGCAGGCGCTCCATGCTCGCCGCGGCACGCTGCTTCAGGGTCAGCACCCAGCCGAGCAGCAGAGTCGGCCAGGCCAGTTGCGACAGGTAGGCGCTGAAGGCCACAAAATCACCCAGCGAAAGTGTACCGGCGGCAACCTTGATCCCGCCGTAATAGAGCACCAGCAGCGTACCCACCGGACCGACCACCACCATCACCGGCATCACCAGCGCCCGCAGGCGCGCCAGGCTCAGGTTGCGCTGCAGATATTCACCATTGAGTTCAGAAAACCTCCGGCAACGGTTGTGCGCCAGGCCATGGGCGCGGATCACCGCCTGCCCGCTGATTGCCTCTTCCACCGCTTCACTGACCTGCCCCAGACCTTCCTGCACCCGGCCGGAGTGATACAGCAGGCGGCGGCTGAGATATTTGACTCCCAGCAGCATGAAGGGGTACGGCAGCACCGCCACCAGGGTCAGGGATGGGGAAAGGGAGAGCATCATCACCAGGGTCAACAGGTAGACGATGGCGGCATTGAGGATGGTCATCACTCCGAAGCCGGCGAGCATGCGCACATTAGTGACATCGCCTGTGAAACGTGCCAGCAGGTCGCCGGTGCGGTGCCGGTCGAAGAAGGGACCCGGCTGGGCGAGCAGCCGCTGCAGCAGATCGCGACGCAGGGCCACCTCGACCCGGCGGGCAGTGTGAAGAAAGGACAGCCGTGAAGCGATGCGGGCCAGGCCACGAGCCACGGCGGCCAGGGCCAGAATCCCGGCAAACAGCACCAGGTCGGCATAATCGCCGCGCTCGACCGCTTCAACGCCGCGCTTGAGCATCCAGGGGATGACCAGCGCCAGCAGTGCAGTTGCGGTCAGCCACAGAGTGCCACGCAGCAGCACCGCGCGCCAGGGCCGGAGATAGCTCAGCAGCGGCGTAAAAAGACTCATGAATGCGTTCTCCGCTGTGAGGCGAAAGCCGGATGGGTGGCGACCTTTTCGATAACCAGGGCCGCGATCAGGCCGTTGAGCACGCCCGTTACCAGAGCAAAAGCGAGAAAGAAGGGGAGCAGTAGCCACAGGCCGTCATGCTGCACCAGCAGCCAGCGCGCCATCAGCAGCTGCCCGAAGGCATGCCCCACCGCTCCCAGCGCGCTGGCTCCCACCGGGCCGAGGCGCTCGCCTGCCAGGGCGCGGGCACCGGTCATCAACGCCACCGCCAGCACGCCGCCGGTCAGCGCCAGAAAAAAACCGGGCGCGAACAGATTGCCGATGACCAGCGAACCCACCAGAATCCGAGCGATACTCACCGTCCAGGCCGCTCGGCCATCGAACAGGTAGAGCGCGCACAGGGTCAGGATATTGGCGAAGCCAAGGCGAAACCAGGGGGCGGGGGAAGGCAGCAGAAATTCGAAGACGTTGAACACCACCGCCAGCGCAGTAAACAGGGCCAGAAAAACACCGCGCCGACAGCGGGCCAACTCCTGGGGATCAACGGCTGAGCAGGTCATAAGGCGGGGTATCCTCCTGGCGGCCGCCCTCGATGCGGACGATCAGATGATTCGGAACGCAGGCGAGCAGATCCCCACAACGAGAAGCCGGTCCCATCCCCATGCAGGCTTTCGTGGGGCAGGGCGAAGAAATGACGCGCACACAACCGTCTTCTATTTCAATCACCGTCTCCCCGAGAGGCCCCGACAGCCGGGCCTTGCGGGGCTCAGACAGCGGGGCGCTGAACACTACCTGGCCGTCACGCTCGATCACCACCCGTGCGCCGGCGGGGCGCTGCGCCGCCCACAGGGCGGAAACGACAACCAGCGCCAGCAGCAGAATCACGACCAGGCGGTCAAGAACGGTTGTACGACCCCATAGAGCAGAGATCACAGGCGGTACTCGGCAAAATCTGCGCTTTGATGTTCCTTCCCGCTGCTGTCGACGATCAGAGCCTCCGCATCGGGATAAAGCTGCAAAAGAGACATGCCCTGCTCCGGACCGAGGACGAAGAGCGCCGTAGCCAGCGCGTCGGCCAGCATGGCGCAGGGGGCCACCACCGTCACGCTGCGGCAGGCGGTGGCGGGATAGCCGGTACGGGGATCGAACAGGTGATGATAGCGGCGTCCCTCATGTTCAAAATAGCGCTCGTAATCGCCGGAGGTGACTACGGCGACATCCGTCACTTCGAGGGTGGCCAGCAGCCGCTGCGAATCGCGAGGGTGCTGGATGCCGATCCGCCATGGGCGCTCCCCGCCCCGGTCTCCCAGCAGGCGCAAATCTCCGCCGGCGTTGACCGAGGCGAATTCAATCCCCGCATCGGCCAGCAGAAAAATGGCCCGATCAACGGCATAGCCTTTGGCGATGCCACCGAGGTCGAGCTGCAGATCGGGGCTGCTCTTGACGACAAGGGAAGCTTCCAGCCGCAGGGCCTGAGGACCGATGCCGCGCAGTGCCTCCTCCACAGACTCGCGATCAGGGACCTGCGGGTTTTCTCCTTCGATGCCCCACAGCTCCTTGAGGCGCCCCAGCGTCAGGTCAAAGGCCCCGTCACTCTGCGCCGCCAATTGCAGGCCGAGACGCAGGACCTCGGCCGTTTCCGGGGACACCGGCTGCGGCGTTTCAGCCTTGGAGAGCCGCGCCACGTCGCTGCCCTCGATATGGGGGCTCATCAGCTGCTCGATACGCTCCATCTCGGCGAAGGCATCGCTGACCGCTCCCTCGAGCAGATCGCGGTCCGGCCCCAGCGCGGAGATTTCCACCACCGTTCCCAACAGCAGGCGGCTGCGCCGGACTTCGGAAGAACCGTCCCCTCCCAATCTCGGCCAGAGGAGGACTCCCGCCAGCAACAACAGCACCAGGATTATAATCGGGCGATGAAAAGGCATCGGGTCAATCCTCGACGATTTCACCGATCAGGTCGTACTCGGAAGAATCGGTGATGCGCAGCGGCACGATCTGGCCTACCTCGGCCCGCCCGGCGGTAATGTACACCTGGCCGTCCACATCGGGAGCCTGCCGCACGGAGCGCCCGCGCAGCAGCAGCTCGGTCTCCTCGCTCACGCCTTCAACCAGCACCGGTTCGACCCGCCCAGCAAGGGCGCGATTTTTCCGAAAGGAGATGCGCGCCTGCGCCTTCATCAGGAGCTTGTAACGCTCGTTCTTGACCCGCTCAGGGTTCTGTTCCGGCAGCTCCGCCGCCGCCGTCCCCTCCTCGCGGGAATAACGGAACACGCCAAGGCGGTCGAAATGGCCCTCTTCGACAAAGCTCAGCAGTTTCTCGAACTGCTCCTGCATTTCTCCGGGAAATCCAACGATAAACGAGGTCCGCAGGGTCAGATCGGGAATCCGCTCACGCAGCTTGGACACCAACTCGCGCACCTGCTGTTCGGACCCGCGGCGGTTCATCTGCTTGAGCATCCCATCGTCGATGTGCTGCAGTGGGATATCAAGGTAGCTGCAGATCTTCTCTTCCCTGGCCACCAGCTCAATGAGTTCGTCACTGACGCCGTCGGGGTAGGCATAAAGCAGCCGCAGCCAACGCAGATCCTCGATATCCGTCAGGGCTCGCAGCAGATCGGGCAGGTTGGTGCCGTCGCTGCGGTCGGCACCGTAGGCGGTAATATCCTGGGCGATGAGATTGATCTCTGCCACTCCCTGCGACACCAGGCGCCGGGCCTCTGCAACAACCGAGTCGATGGAGCGTGATCGCAGCGTCCCCCGCAGGCGGGGGATGATGCAGTAGGAGCAATGATTGGCGCATCCTTCGGCAATTTTGATGTAAGCGCTGTAAAAAGGCGAAGACTTGACCCGCGGCGTGGTGTGGTCATAGAGGAAGGACGGCTCGCTCACCGCCTGACGCAGGGCGGAGCCTGCGATTTTTTGTTCCAGCAGCGTCACCATCCGTGGGGCATCGGCCGTACCGACGAAGAGATCAACTTCCGGCAGCTCCCGCTCCAGCTCTTCGCGGTAACGCTGCGGCAGACATCCGCTGACCACCAGCAGGCGACAGTTGCCGTTTTCCTTGTAATCCGCCACTTCGAGAATGGTATCGACCGACTCCTCCTGAGCATCCTGGATAAAGGCACAGGTATTGACGATGATGATCTCGGCCTGCGCCTCGTCGGTGACGATTTCGTAGCGGTCCGGTGGCAGATGCCCGAGCATGACTTCGGCGTCGACCAGGTTTTTCGGGCAGCCGAGGCTGACCAGCGATATGGTGTGTTTCTTCAAAATGAAATTATTCCTTTTATCCACAGAAAATGCGCAGCCCCTCGGAACTGGCGGCGACCGGTTAAGTGAGGGATTCGCTTCCCCAGCGCTGAAAAAGATGGTGATCTTCTCCCAGGCTGTCGAGAATCTTCCCGACGACGAAGTCGATCAGGTCGCTGATTTCACCGGGCTGATGGTAGAATGCCGGCATCGCGGGCAGAATGCAGGCTCCGGCCCTGGCAAGCCGCAGCATGTTTTCAAGGTGCAGAACGTTGAGCGGCGTTTCGCGCGGCACGAGAATCAAGGAGCGATGCTCCTTGAGGGCGACATCGGCGGCGCGCTCGATAAGGTTGTCACTAATCCCAGCGGCAATGCGCGCCAGACTGCCCATGGAGCAGGGCACCACCACCACGGCATCAGGAGCGGCAGACCCGCTGGCCACAGGCGCCAGAAAATTTCTTTCGTCGTAGTACTGCAACTGATCACTGCAGTTAAAATAACCGCGCAGCATCTCAAGGCGCGCCCCGGGTTCATCCGGCCAGGCAAGGCCGGTCTCGTGGCTCAAGACCTGTCCGCCGGCGCGGCTGATCAGAGCCGTAATCTGTACATCATGCTGAAGCAGCCACTTTATCAGGCGCAGCCCATAGCAGGTTCCCGAAGCGCCGGTGATCGCCACCACCATATGCTTGTTTGTTTTATCCATCAGGGCCTCAGAGCAGCGCATCGCCAAGGGTGAACAGAAAGATAGTGACGCTGATATAGCCGTTCATGTTGAAGAAGGCTGCATCCAGCCGTGACAGGTCGTCCGGTTTGACCAGCCGATGCTCGTAGAGCAGAAGGCCCGCCACCACGCAGACGCCGATAAAGTAGAGCCATCCGAGCCCCGGCACCAGCAGCAGGGTCAGCAGCAGCACCAGCATGCCGGCATGAAACACCCGGGTGAGAATAATAGAGCCTTCGGCACCGATCCGTGCCGGGATCGAATAGAGCCCCTGCTCACGATCAAATTCCATATCCTGCAGGGCGTAGAAGATATCAAAGCCCGCCACCCACAACAGCACCGCCAGGCCGAGATTGACCGCAGGCCAGCCGATATCGCCGCGCAGAGCGATCCAGGCGCCCAGCGACGCCGCCGCCAGACAGAGCCCCAGAACCAGGTGAGCCATCACGGTAAATCGCTTGCAGTACGAGTAAAGCACCAGAAATGCGATGGCCACCGGAGAGAGAAAAAAACAGAGTGGATTGAGCATCCAGGCGGAAAAGATCAGCAAGGAAAATGAAGCGATCACCAACACCCACGCCTCAATGGCACCCACCTTGCCGGTGGGCAGATGGCGCTGCGCGGTGCGCGGATTGCGCGCATCGATGCCGGCGTCGATGATGCGGTTGAGTGCCATGGCGCCGGAGCGCGCCCCCACCATAGCCAGGCAGATCCACAGAATCTGCATTCCTGTCGGCGGCGCCCCGTTTTCCAGAGATGCCAGTACGACCCCCATCAGGGCGAAAGGGAAGGCAAAAACAGTGTGAGAGAATTTGATCATCTCCAGCAGATTGCGAGTCTTGTTCCATACCGGGGTCAATGCCATAAGATAACCTCTACTGCCCGCAGATTATAGTGTCTATAAAATAGGAGCAGACAGTCTAGCGCGCCCGGCCGAGGGAAACAAGCCCCTTGCGGCGGTGTGCCGGCACGGCCGATTCAGCCTCTTCTTGCGGGATGAGCTCTGTTTGAGTGGCTTTGCTTTTAAAAACCGTATTCGTGCCAGCGTCGGTTGATCAGGCCCTCGATAACCGGTGAGACTTTCACTGAAGGACCGCCTGCCGGCCTGGTCGAATCGATTGCCATTCGACCGTGTTCAATTAAGATATCCTTTTCGGGATCGATACGGTTAATCAAGCGCCACAACACCACAGACAAGGGCTCGATCTCCATTTCGGGGTCACAAAAAATCAGCAATCGCGAGCGCTTCAATGGACCCCGCCGCCAAAGTGCACGGGCCAGGTCAAAAGGACACTGCCCCTGGGAAGTATCCACACCCAGAATGGTGCAGCCATGAAAAATGCCCTGTTCGATAAAGCGCAGACGTTCTATGCAGGGATAATCCACATTGAGCAGAGCAAGAGTGAGGGGTTCTGAACCACGCATCAGGTGAACGTTTTCCATGGGCGGAGGTCCGACCACAGTGGCTGGAAAGACGGGATCTTCTCCGTGATAGAGCGCCTGCAGGTGAAACACCGCCGCACGGGTGGGCGTGGCGTAGTAACCGGTATGGTTGCCAAACGGCCCTTCCAGGATACTCTCCTCTGGACACATGATCCCTTCCAGGACAAATTCTGCATCTGCAGGTATCGTCAAGTCCGTGAGCGGACCCTGAGCAGAGGTGAGGGAACGGTCGCTGAGCCAGCGTGCAAAATCACTTTCAGCGACATCCATCGGCAAGGGGAATGCTGCAGCGGCCATCCAAGCAGGGTCGCTACCAAGCGTGACGGCAACTGGCATGCTGCGGTTGGCCTGGGCATAGGACTCAAAAATCCGGGCGCCATCACTTCCAGGTAAAAAGCGGATGGCGGCACGGGCATCATCGAGTATCTGCATCCGGTAAATGCCGCAATTGATACGCTGGCTCTGAGGGTCTCTCAAAAAGACCAGAGCCAGTGTCAGAAATCGCCCCCCGTCCCCCGGCCAGTTTTGAAGTGCAGGAAGAGAGGTCAGCCCGCATTTCCGTAAAGGGAGGTCAAACCTGCCTGTCCCCTCAGAGCAGCGCCTCCGCAATTGCACAAGGTGGTGCAGTCGTTCATCACTTCCACGACCCGGCGCATTATTTATAAGTTTGGCGATATCCTGAAAACTTGCCCCACGTCCCCAGGCAAACGCTGCACGTCGAGCAGAACCGAACAGATTGGTTACCACTGGATACCGGCTCTCCCTTACCGACTCAAACAAAAGAGCCTGCCCTCCTCCAGTACTCTTGCATACACGATCGGTAATGGCGGCGATTTCCTGGTTGCAGGACACGGTTGCCCTGACAGGATGAAGATCACCCTGGCTATCCAGCAATTGCAGGAAGGATTTCAGTGAGCGGCTTTGATTCGACAACAGTTTCACCTTCATTCCCGGAGTCTTTCAGGTTGCTTTATGTGAAAAAAGCCCTTCGCCGAAAAGACGAAGGGCTTACAACAAGAACAACCTGGTATTGGGTGAGTGTCTTAGAAAAGTGACAGTTTGGCAAGTTCCATGACCGGCCCGGGAAGAATGCCGAGCAACAGCACGCCAACAATGGCAAGAATGATAGAAGCGGTGGTCGCCACATTCATTTTCACCCAGCCAAAGTCTTCACTGGGGTCGCGGAAATACATGTACACCATCACCCGCAGATAATAGTAGAGAGAAACGGCGGAGTTAAGTACGCCGATAACAGCGAGCCAGACAAGATCAGCCTTCAGAGCGCCGGCGAAGATGTAGAATTTACCAGCGAATCCAGCTGTCGGCGGAATCCCCATCAAAGAGAAGAGGAAGATGGTCATTGCGACACCGAGGAATGGGCGACGGTAACCGAACCCTGAGAATCCCTCCAAAGTGAGATTCTCTTCTCCTTTTTTGCCCGCCAGCACCAGAACTGCGAAAGCCCCCATGTTCATGAAGGTATAGGCAAGCATGTAAAACAGGATACCCGACAGACCAACCTCATTGGCGGCAGCCATACCGACCATGGCATAACCCGCATGTGCAATGGATGAGTAGGCCAGCATCCTTTTGATGTTGTCCTGATAAATGGCGATCACGTTACCGACGATCATGGTCAACACCGCAAGAATCCACAGCATTGAAGTCCATTCAACCTGCATGCTTTCAAGACTGACGGAAAAGACCCGCACGAATGCGGCAAAAGCCGCGGCCTTGGGACCGGCACTCATGAAAGCGGTGATCGGCGTTGGCGCCCCTTGATAAACATCAGGAGTCCACATGTGAAAGGGTGCCGCGGCAATTTTAAAAAGAAAGCCGGTACCCAGCAGGATCATGCCTGCGACAGCCATCGAATTGTCGAGCATGGTCTCGCCTGAAGCAAAAGCATCTGCGATACCCTGCAGATTGGTCGTTCCGGTGACGCCGAAGAGAAGTGCCACACCATAGAGCAGAAAGCCGGTCGAAAAAGCGCCGAGAAAGAAATATTTCAATCCGGCTTCGTTGGAGCGCAGCTGATTGCGGAACAGGCCGGCAAGCACATACAGAGAGACAGACAGGACCTCGAGACCCAGGAAGATCGTCAACAGGTCCGTGCCCGAGGCCATCCACATGGCGCCCGCTGTCGTGAACAGAATCAACGCGTAATACTCGCCCAGGGGGTAACCCTCGCGCTGAATGTAGTCGTCAGACATCAATATGGTCAGAATAGCCGCGACAATAAAGGTCATGTTGAAGAAGGTGGCGAAATTGTCCAGCACCACACTGCCGTGAAATCCGACTTCGTTGGCGTTCCATCCCCCAAATGCGACGAATCCGGTTATAACCAGGCCGGCAATGCTGACCCACGAAACGTGGGCGGTTTTACCCTTCGGCGAGAAAACGGTCACCATCATGACGGCCATGCCGAAGAGGACCAGGACGAACGATGGCATGATCGTCGCCATATTGACGTTTTGAATAGCGTCTTGCACCAGGTTTTCCATTGAAAAGCTCCTCCGGATGCGGTGTTAATCCGAACAGAAATGCTGTTATTTCAGCAAAAAATCGTTTTTGGCCACGGTATCAACAATTTCAACCTGAGCCATCTGCTTGCCCTTGATCTGTTGAATCATATTATCAAGGGCAGGATTCATCTTCTCAAAGAAGGTGTTGGGACAGACACCGATCCAGAAGACAAACAGCAGCAGGGGAAGCATCAGGGCAACTTCTCGTGCATTGAGGTCCTTGAGCTTCTGGTTGGCAGGGTTATCAAGTTCACCGAACATGACACGCTGAAACATCCACAGCATGTAAACCGCGGCAAAAATCACGCCGGAGGTTGCAAAAACGGCGAACCAGCGAAGTTCGCTTTCGAATGCCCCCATCAGGATCAGAAACTCTCCCACGAACCCATTGGTCCCGGGCAGACCGATGGAGGAGAGTGTCGCGATCATGAAAATGGTTGCGAAAATCGGCATCTGTTTAGCCAGGCCACCGAACTCGACAATAAGTCGGGTGTGACGGCGCTCATAAATAAAGCCGACGATGAGGAACAGTGCGCCGGTGGAGATACCGTGGTTGATCATCTGAATCATGCCGCCGGAGAATCCCTGGAGATTCATGGCGAACAGGCCCAGCATGACAAAACCAAGGTGAGAAACCGAAGAATAGGCAACCAGTTTTTTGACGTCCTCCTGCACCATGGCCACCAGCGCACCATAAATGATGCCGATGACGGCAAGCACAGACAGAAAGGGAATAAACTTGAAGGTCGCATCAGGAAACAAGGGCATCGCGAAGCGAAGAAAACCGTAGGTTCCCATTTTCAGCAGGATGGCCGCCAGAATGACGGAGCCGGCCGTCGGAGCTTCGGTATGAGCATCAGGCAACCAGGTATGAACCGGAAACATGGGCACCTTGATGGCGAAGCTGAAAGCAAAGGCGAGAAACAGCCAGGTCTGCAGTTCGGGCGCGATATTGAGTGAATAAAAATGCGTAATGCTGAAACCGTTTTCAAACGGGACACCAGACTGAGCGGCGAGGTAGTACACATAGATAATGGCCACAAGCATCAGCAGGGAGCCGACTGCAGTGTAAAGGAAAAATTTGACTGCAGCATAGATACGACGTCCGCCGCCCCAGATGCCGATCATAAAGTACATGGGGATCAGCATCAATTCCCAGAAGATATAGAACAGGAACAGATCAAGGCTGATAAAAGCGCCGAGCATAGCGGTTTCAAGCAACAGCATCAGGGCCATGAACCCCTTGACGTTTCTTTCAACAGCATTCCAGGTTGAAAGAACGGTGATCGGCATCATGAAAGTAGTCAGAATCACAAGCCACAGGCTGATACCATCGACACCGATGTTGTAATTCATCTGGAAATAGTTACCGACGCTGATCCACTCCGCGAATTCAGTATAATGGAATCCGGCGGAGGTCTTGAAAACATCGTCAAAAGCCAAGGGCAGGCTGATCAGGAAAACAACCAGCGTAACAACAAGCGTGAAGCTTTTCAGCAATCCCGCATTGTCCTTGGGAATAAACAACAGGAAAAGTATCCCGAGAATCGGGAAGAATGTCATCAGACTCAAAAGGTGGTCCGTCATGGAAATCGCTCCTTCTATGAACTAGGCTAGGGTTCCGGCTCTCTTACTTGAATACGTAGTAAGCCACCATGACAATCACTCCGACCACCATAGTTAATGCATAATTATGCAACAAACCGGTCTGGGTGAGGCGGAGCACCCCGGAAAACCCTTTGATTACAAACCCTGTACCATTGACGATGCCGTCGACCACCACAACATCGAAACCTTTCCACAAAAACTGTCCCAGCTTCTTGGTGGGGTTGACGAAAAGGGCGTCGTAGAGTTCATCGACGTACCATTTATTAAAGACTGCGCGATGCAGGCCCTGGAATGCGTTGACAAACTTACCGGGCAATTCAGGCTTCATGAGGTACATGCAATAGGCCAGCCCGATGCCCACGACGGCGATACCGACAGACACGCCCATCAGGCCGAATTCAAGCGCGGCACTGCCATGAGCTTCGATGCCGTAGGCCTCCTGGGTCGGAGCGAAAACGGGAGCGAGAAAATCACCAAAATAATTAGGAATATGGCCGACAAGTTTCCCGAGAACATGAGGGATGCCGATATACCCACCGACCAAAGCCAGAAATCCAAGGATCATCAACGGGAGAGTAATTACCAGCGGAGACTCATGGATATGATCCTTGGCGCGGGGATCGGTCTTCTCTTTTCCGTGAAAGGTCATAAAGACCAGACGGAACATGTAGAAGGCCGTCATTCCGGCAGCTACGGCGCCAACGGCCCAAAGCATCCAATGCCCGCGAGTTGAGCCGAACGCCCACCACAGGATCTCGTCCTTGGAGAAAAAACCGGAAAACATCGGAATACCGGCGATCGCGATGGTTGAAACCAGGAAAGTGATGTAAGTTATCGGCATCTTTTTGGCGATTCCACCCATGTTGCGCATATCCTGGGCGTCATCATGCAGATGAGCCTTATGATAGGCATGATGCATGGCGTGAATGACCGAACCGGAACCGAGGAACAGGCAGGCCTTGAAAAAGGCGTGGGTCATCAGGTGGAAAATGCCGGCAGTAAAAGCCCCGACACCCATGGCCAGAAACATGTAACCGAGCTGGGACACGGTGGAATATGCGAGAACGCGCTTGATGTCATTCTGTGCCAGACCAATGCTGGCGGCAAAGATTGCCGTCGCCGCACCCACAATGGCGATCACCATCATGGTATCAGGCGCCATTGCAAATAGACCGTTCATGCGACCGATCATATAAACACCGGCGGTCACCATGGTGGCAGCATGGATCAGTGCGGAAACCGGTGTCGGACCCTCCATCGCATCGGGAAGCCAGGTGTAGAGGGGGATCTGAGCCGACTTGCCGGTTGCCCCGAGAAAGAAGCAAAGGGTCACGATTGTGACAACAATGCTGCCGGTGCCGAGCAGATGACCATGCTTGGCGATCTCGGTGAACTGAAGCGTCCAGACACCATGATCGCTACCAAGAGTCCAGAAAAGGAGAAACAAGCCGAGCAGAAAGCCGAAGTCACCAATACGGTTGACTACAAAGGCTTTTTTGCCGGCGTCTCCGGCGCTCTTCTTGTGGAAGTAGTAGCCGATCAAAAGGTAGGAACAGAGGCCAACGCCTTCCCACCCGATGAACATGACCAACGCGTTGTTGCCAAGGACCAGCATGAACATGGAGAAACTGAAAAGGTTCAGGTAGGAGAAGTACCGATAGTAACCCTCCTCGCCATGCATGTAGCCGATGGAGTAGAGGTGAATCAGGGTTCCAACGCCACTGACCACCATGATCATCACCGCAGAAAGGGGATCAAGCAAAAACCCCCAGTCGATCTGCAGGTTGCCGACCGAAATCCAGGAAGCGAGCACCGTTTCGTGAACCTTCTGAGTGTCGCCAAGCAAACGGAAAAAGTACATGCTCGACACAATGAAGGAACCACCCATTGCTGCGGTACCTATAGCACCGATAACAGCTTCGTTTTTGATCTTCTTGCCCAGGAGCCCGTTTATAATGAACCCCACGAGCGGCAGGAAAGGTATGAGCCATAGTTTGTCGTACATCTCCATCTCTCCTCTTGCGAAAATATCCAAACTGATTAGAAATCAGATCACCATTTGAGCAGGCTGACTTCGTCGACCTCTATGGACTCTTTGTTGCGGAAGAAGGCGATGATCAGCGCCAGACCGACAGCTGCTTCGCATGCCGCAACGGTCATGACAAAAAAGACGAAGATCTGTCCATCCACATTTCCCAGAAAACTTGACAGGGAAATGAAGGAGAGATTCACC
>JAXHUR010000075.1:0-15547 GCA_034189505.1 Thermodesulfobacteriota bacterium
TGCCATGTTCACGACAGCGGCGAAACGGCATTCGAGGCCGACTGCATGGGGTGTCACGGTGGCGGCGCCGCCGCGGAAAACTTTGAGAATTTCTGGCCCGATGTCGACAGCAAGGATCCGGTCGATTGGCCCAACCGCGCTGGTGCCCATGCACAGCATGTCATTACCATCGGCGATATCCTCAATGGCGGCGGGCCTGGCAGCGCCACCACTGCCGACAAGAATCAGACCTGCGGCTTCTGTCACCCGCAGGGGGCGCACAGCGGCGACCAGGCCGCAGCGCCGGCCGACACCTATCGCGACGGCCAGGCCGGCAACGATGATGCCGGAGACTACTACCTCTACCTGCTGGATGATCCGGCCAACCCGGGCAGCCTGTTTCCGCAGGATACCGATGGCAGCTACACCCCCTACAATTATGCCGATCGCACCAACCAGAGCGTCAATTACAGCACCTGCAGCAATCTCGACTGCCATGGCAACGCACCCTATACCCCGCAGTGGTACGGCGACGAGGTTGTTCCGGGGTCACCTGTCGGCCTGAGCGCGGCCACCCATGATACCAGTGGAACCCATGTTGCGGGCGAGACGGATGAACCCGGCACGGTGTTGCTGACCTGGACGGCTCCCGGCGATGACGGACAGCTCGACGGGACGGTGTATCGCTACGATGTGCGCTGGAGCACTGCACCAATCGATGACGTCAACTTCGCCTCCGCCAACCCGGCCGGGAAGCCCCCCATTCCTCAACGCCAGGGGCGCGCCCAACGTATGGTGGTCGACGGCTTGACGCCCGGCCAGAACTATTATTTTGCAGTGCGGGCCTACGATGAAGCGGGGAATGCAGGGGATATCGCGGCGACGGCATCCGCAGAGGCCGCGCACGAAGACGATGTTGTGCCGATCTTCTGGGGCATCGATCGGGTTGAAACGACTCTGGAATACAGCAATGACGGCACAAAGACCTCTTCCGCTCTCGATCTGAGCTGGGCGGCGGCCAAGGACCATACGCTGCCTCTCGATTATCGCATCTGGTGGAGTACCTACAATCTCAAAACCCATCTTTCGCGCGGTGGCACTCTGCCCGAGGTAGAAACCTCCTATACCGAGGATGGCGGCGGCGCACCGGCGGAAGGCGGCAGCGACTACACCATTTACACCGCCACAACCACCGCATTGCGCTATCGGGTTCATGACCTGCAGGTCGGCATCCTCTACAATTTCCTGGTCAGGGCTGAAGATGGCGCTTCCCCCTCCAACCGGGAAACAAACCTGGTGATCTACTATGGTATGGCTGAGGCCCAGCAGCCGCTGCCCACCGCTGTATCGATGTATCTTGCGGACGGCGGCACCACGAGTGCGGCCGGCGGACTGATTGCCCAGGCCGATCCCGCCAATCCGGACTGGAGCGGTGTCCCTTCTTCTACGGTGTCTCTCTCGTCCGGCGATTCTGTGATCTGGCTTGTAAGCAGCGCTTACAGCGTTGACACCAAGGTGGGAGGAGTCAGTTTTGACATCCGCGTCGAAAACTGGAATCGTGAACCACAGACACTTAATTACAAATTAGGCTATGTCGATGGCGGCGGCGCATGGGCCGGTACCGTTGGCTCCGTTGCCGCAGAATCGGTCAGCATGGGAAAAAAAGCCCGCCGCGTGCTGCGCATGCCTATGTCCAATTTTGAAGGGACGGTTCTGGCAGGTCATCGCTTGGCTTTGGAGATTGCCGCAGATTCATCTAACAACCAGACCATGCAGATCATGTTTGGAGATTCCAACGCCAAAGGACAGCTTCTGGTGCGAGAGCAGGTTTACAATCATGCGCCTGACGCCGTTGCCGGCCTGTCGATCACCGAACAGGCCAATGGCGGCTATCTGGACATCAGTTGGAGCGCGTCAAACCCCAACGATACAGGGCAGAGCGTGACCTACAGCGTCTTCGGATCCGCCGATGGTGGTGTGACTTTTCCGTACGTGATTTCTACCCGGACGACGGAAACTTCAGTGACCTGGGATACGGTGGGAGACGGTCTGACCGGCGGCAGTTTCGACTGTGTGGTCCGCGTGGCAGGCAACGACGGTTATCTGCTCGAAACCGGCATGGCCTATCCGGATAATTATGCCAGTTTCGCAACCGCCGAAAGCGCATCCTATGCCCTTGACAACAGCCTTGATACGGAAGCCCCGGCCGCAGTGTCTCTGCATGTACCTGAGACGCGACCGAAGCAGGGTTCCGTTGTGCTGGCCTGGGAGGCGGTGGGCAACGACGGCTACAATCACGGCACCCGCGCCTCGCAGTATGACATTCGTTACCAGAGGACGGCGCAGGGAGCCTACGACTTCAATACGGCGACCGCGGCTGAAGACCCGCCGGCTCCCGGTTTCAGCGGCACGGCGGAAACTTATGAACTGCTGGGGCTGGAGCCCGACCAGCAATACTACGTGGCCATGAAGGTGGGCGACGAGGCGGGCAACTGGTCGCCGCTCTCCAACATCATCACCACCCAGAGCGGGCCGAAATACTGCGGTATCTGCCATTCGACCCCGCCGGACGAACCGGCCATGGCCGGTGTGCATGCCGCCCACGGTTATACACTGGCGGATTGCGCCAAATGCCATGGAGAGGAGGTGTTCGACTTCACTGTGCGTCACCAGGACGGGCAACTCAAGCTCGGCTGGGGGTACAATGTCGGCGGCGATGGTTCGCGCAACCCGATGGTGACGGCGGACATCTCAGGCGAAACCGTCACCTACACCCAGAACGGTGTGGTGATCTACGAGGATACGGACGGTGCGGGCGGGTTCAATGCCACCGGCACCTATGACGAGATCACAGGCGTGCATGGCGACAGCGGCACCTGCATGAACTTCACCGCTCTTGGGAACCAGGCATCAGGATGTCATGGGCCCTTCACTCCGCGCTGGGACAGCGGTCGCGACGGAGTGCAGGAGGAACCCCTGTGTGCCGACTGCCATGGCGATCAGAGTGCTGCCCGGGATGTCGATCCCTACGGGCGTATCTGGGACGACAATATCAGTAATGCGCCCGCTCCGGATGTCCAGGCTTCGCCGCCGGTGGACAATCACGGCTATGACGCCGGCCGTTATGTCGGTGCGCATCTGGTGCATCTTAATTCGTCCTTCCGCTTCGCAAAAGGAGATTCCTGTCGCCTGTGTCACAAGAACACCATGGCCTCCGGGCTGCACGCCGACGGCAAGCCGGATGTGGCTTTCGACATCGCGGCGGACTACGATGACGAGACCCCTGCGCAGTTTACCCCCAATGCCTCTGGGCCGGGCACGCCGGGCACCTGTGCCAGCCTCAATCCTTACGGCTGTCACGATACGGGCGCGACCTGGACCACCAACACCACCGCCAAGTGCAACGAGTGCCACGGCTTCTACGGTAAGAACTACGACGTTGCCGGCAACAGCAGCGAAATTCCCCACGTCAGCGACGGTGGAGTGGTGCGCGAATGCACATATTGCCATATGGCCGGGCATCCCCAGTCGCCTGATGGCATCAGCTCCGGTGATCCCAACGCGCTGCTGATCAACAACAACCCAGCAGTGGGCATTAACTACCGCTCCGGTGGGATTCATTTGCGCTGGGGAATCGGCGGTCGCACCCAGCTGGCGAGCGGCGATTCCATCGACACCCTGGCCGAGATCTGCTGGGGCTGCCATGAAGCGCAGAGTCCGAGTATCTCCGAGTGGGGCACCAATACCTCCGCCGCCACCGGCAGCAGCCCCTATGATTACGGCACCCTGAACCAGAGTGCCTGGGTGGGGGCGGTCTGGTCGAGCGCCTATGGACAATCGTCGGGAGATCCCTTCTATTACAAGCGGGGCCAGATCCAGTCGATTCATACCACCAACCCCGACGGCACTTCCGCAGTGAGCTGGAATGCCGATGGCGGGCGCTATGACGAGGCGGTCGACCCGGCAGCGAAGATCCGCTGCTCCAACTGTCATGATGTGCATGACAGCAACCTGGCCCCGGGCGACGAGATGAGCGGACCGCCTTACCTACGCGGCACCTGGATGGGCAATCCCTATGAAGAAGACGGCGCCCCCTGGAACAAGACCTACGCGCTTCCTTCTTTCAGCCCTTCCGGTGCCGCCAGCAATAAATACGGGCGTGTTCCGCGTGGCGGCTCGGCATACGGGGAGTTGGGCGGCTATTATATCGATCAGAATAATGTCGTGCCGGGGACCGGCGCCACAACACAGACCTCGGCTCAGTTCCCGACGACCGGGTGGACCCTTGAAAATTCAGCCGGCCTTTGCGTTCTGTGCCATGGCTCCAATGTCGACAACATGGATCAGACGAGCGGCGAGAATCTGTGGCTGGGGACCAATGGCCACAGCAACTCCGCTATTGGAGGAGACTTCGTCAACGCCGCCAACATCTTCGACTACACTCACGGACGGCCCACTCCTAAAGTCAATACCTTCGGAGGCCGAGGGCGCCCCGACAGCAGCTACACCAGTATTGTCCCTGATATGGGATTCGTCAGCCAGGGTGCCGACTCGTTAGCGGGAGGAGGGTATCGCGGTACCTATTCTTCATCGGGAGGATACAGCCCCAGCATGACGGAATACTATGCCTACGGATTCAATGACTATGACTGGGGAGCCTCGGTCGATAGTACCAGTATCGATGTCATGTACCATCAGTTCTCCTGCTCCAAGTGCCATAACCCGCACGCTTCGCGGCTGCCGAAGCTGATGATAACCAACTGCCTCGACATCCGCCACAACACCTGGGACGACGCCCAGTCCAGTCTGCAGACCAAGTACACGGATTCGAGCCTGGACAATGTGGACCGCAATAAGCGGGCGGCCTATTACGCTTCGGCGCAGAACTGCCACCGCTACGACGACAGCCGCTCCACGCAGCAGCTCAAGGGGGGATGGAACAAGGTGACGCCCTGGGTGAAGGACAATCTGAACGAGGTGGTGCATCCGTAGGCGTGATGCGTGATGCGTGAGGGGCGGATCAGCCTCCGCCGATCTCGGCCGCCCTGCGCATGAAGTGGGCGGCTTCGTTTTCCATGCCGACCCGGGCGAAACTTTTGCCCAGGTCGCGCATCGCCGCTGCCGCTTCGGTCGCCGTGTTTCCCAGGTTGGACAGGGGAAGCCAGGCTTTCTGCCGGGCCGCCAGCAGGGCATTCATGTTGTTGCGCTGGTGCTGGCCGAGAACCTGTTCCCCCAGGTTGAAGCGGGCCGAGAACTCCAGAACCGGGCGGTCGTCTGTATTGAGGCGGTCGGCCGCGGCGGCAAAACGGTGCGCGGCGTCCGACCCGAACAGGTAGTGGCGCGCGATCAGGTCTCCGGGGGTGTGGATTTCGATCTCCGCCATCAGTTTCCTGATTTCCGGACGCGTCAGACGCTCGGCGAGGGACTGGTAGTCGAACGAAAAATCGCTCTGCGAGCCGAGCAGGATAATGTCGGCACCGGTCTTAAAAACCTGCACGTGGGGGAAGACGTCGACAAAGGTTCTGAAGGCAATTCTCAGGTTGTCGGGAGTCATGTCGTAAAGACCGATCCACTGGCAGAAGATGCCGTTGGCGGCGAGGCGGGATGCGGCCAGGCGGTAGAAGTCATGGGTGAAGAGGCTGGCGTTGCCCACCTGCCAGGGGTTGGATGGTTCTGAGATGATGACGTCATAGTTCTTCTTGCGGGTCAGTAGAAGGTGGCGGCCGTCCTGCACGATCAGGTTGACCTGCGGCTTCTCCAGGGCGTGCCCGTTCGCTTCTCGAAAATAGCGCTCCGCTTCAACCACTTCCGGTGAAATTTCGACGCAATCGATGTTCCTGACCGGATGCTGCGTCAGGCCGCGCAGGGTGATGCCGGTGCCGAGCCCGATGACCAGCACTTCATGCGGCGCTGGATGGGCCAGAAGCGGCAGATGGCCCACCATGACCTGGGTACTCATGTCGCGTCCGGTACCGCCGTCGGTCTTGCCGTTGACGGTGAAAAAGCGCTGGCTCCCGTCGAGGCTTTCGTGAATCGCAACGGTGGTGCCGCGCCCCTCGATCACCTCCAGAATCCGTTCTTCTTCCAGAACCTTCTTCATCCCCCCCATGGCGCGATATTTTGCCGCATAGCAGTAAACTCCGCTGTTCATCAGCTCGTTGTTCCAGTCTCCAGTCTGGAACAGCAAGGCCGCAAACAGAGCGGCGGCCGCTGTTCCCCAGCGCAGATGACTGCCGGCAGGTCGATAGTAAAAGAGGAGGAAGATTCCGAATGCAGCGTTGATTAAAGCCAGCAGTTGAAAGCTCCCCAGCAGGCCGAAGAGCGGTACCAGCATGAATCCGGCGGCGAGGCTGCCCAGCACCGCGCCGAAGGTGTTGTGCAATACCACCAGGCCGACGCCGGCCCCGGTCAGTTTCTGACCGGGATCCAGGATTGCGACGGCCGCCGGCAGCAGAGCGCCGGAAAGAACGGTCGGCGGTCCCACGACCGCAAAGACGATCAGGAAAGACAGAAGCGTCAGCAGCCCCCAGTGTTCCCCTGAAACATCATGCGCCCACTGGAAAGCCAGCGCCAACTGGTCATAGAAGGGCGACATGGCCATCACTACAAGGCCCATGGTCAGCGTCAGAACACAGAACAGGCGTTTCTCGTTCATTTCCGGACGCGCCAGCCGGGCATAGAGCGCACCGCCAAGCGAGATCCCCACCAGGAACGCGGACAGCATAAGTGAAAAGGCAAAGACCGTATTGCCGAGAAACAGCAGCAGCACCCGGGTCCAGAGAACCTCATAGGCGAGGGAAAAGAGGCCGACCAGGCCGATACCGATCAGCGCCGGACGGTGATGGGCTGCCTTTGGCCGTAAAGTCTGCGCATCGGAACGGAACGAAGACGGCGCAGGGTCCGGCTGGTTGCGGGCCAGCAGGTAGGCGCATTCCGCTACGACGAGATTGAGCGCCACTGCCAGGTAGCCGGTCCACGACAAGCCCAGTGCGGGAATCAGCCAGAAACCCGCGGCAAAGGCGCCGAGCGTGGCCCCCAGGGTGTTCATGGCGTAAAGGCGACCGATCTGCCCGCCGCATTTGCGACGCGCGAAAAGGCGGCACATGACCGGAAAAGTGCCGCCCATCAGAATAGCGGGCGGCATCAGCAGCATGGCGCAGAAAAACAGGTGCAGCCCGCGGGTGAGCCAGGGAAGATTGGGCAGCACCTGCGACCAGAAGACATAGAGCTTTTCCACCACAAGAAGCGTCGGCGGAAAAAGCAGGGCGGTGACCGCGACGCCCACTTCGAGAATGGCGTAAAGCCGCAGCAGGTTGATCTTAGGGTGTGTGGAATAGCGCCCCAGCAGAAAAGACCCCAGTGCAAGCCCGGCCATGAAGGTCGCGGTCACGATGCTGACGGCCCACAAGGTGTTGCCAAAGGTCAAAGAGAGATACTTGCTCCACAATACCTCGTATACCAGGGCGCAGAAGCCTGACAGGGCGAAAAGGACAAAGATCAATTTTTTGCGGGCAGAGGAGATTTCCGGCATCGGATGCCTCCGATGAGAATTGATGGCGGGATTGCGGCTGCATCTTGTGCGTTTTGGGAGAAAAAATGCGAATTGCGTGATTTTAGCATTGCCTATTTCTGAAAGGCAAATGATTTCAAGTCATTTTTGGTGATTTTCGATAAACTGAAAAGTTGGTCTTTTTTCGCAGGATAGTAGGTTTTCGACCAGGGCAAACGTGACAGTTGTTGGGCAATATCCCGCAGTGGCGAGAGCTGCTCCAGCTCAAGCAACAGGCCGATGCGCCGCATTCGGATCAATGGGTCGTTAGGTAGAGTTTCTTCTGCCAGTTTCTGCATCTGCAGGGCTTTGTCGAGCCGGCCCGCATTGCGCGCGGTTGCGGCCAGCGGCAGATATTCGAGGGCATAGACAGGATCGAGGGAGACGGCCCGTTCGAGAGCTTCAAGGGCCTGGCCGCCCTGTTTCACCGCGCGCAGAGCTCGGTAGCGGTCAAAGTGAAAGGGCGCCTCGTGCGGGTGCTCCACGCATAGATTCGTCAATTTGTCGGCAACGCGTTCTGTTTCGAGAAATGTTGCCAGGTACAGGGCCTGGGCATGCTCCTGCCAAGGGGCGGGAAGGGGGGCATCAAGCTGCGCCGGGTTGTTCAGCCAGAATGCCAGGCGTTCAGCGAGAAACCGGAGTTCGAGGGGCACGCGGCCGCTGCGGTTTCCGGCGGTGAGTGTCGTGGTGAAGGTGTCCCAGCGCTTGCCTCGCACCTGGAGCAATATCTCCCGAACCAGCTCGTGAATGGGAGTCTTGACTTCATTGCGGTAGAGCCCGCCAAAAAAACTCAGATCGAAATGGGTGATGACCGGCCCCTCGAGCTCGGGCATTTGTTCAGGGTGGACGATGCGAAAAGGCGATCCGTCGACAGTCCCGGCAAAGCCCCTGGAAACAGCGTGCAGGGATTGCCCTTCGTTTTTACCCAGAAGCCCGGCGCCGGTCAGCTGCTGCTGCAGGGTTGTCAGCTCAAGCTGATCGGGCTCATGGGTGGAGGGGATGATCCAGATCAGTTCCCGGAAAAATCCAGCCTGCAGGGCAAGCCTGACGCTCATGGAAGGGAAAAAAAGCGGATCGGGACGACCGGGAGCGGCGCGATCCGCTATGTTTACAGGGGGGGCACTGCGAATCAGTTCCAGAGCTTCCCGTTCCAGTTTTTCGGGGATCGGCAAAAGAAACGGATCCTGAGAAAACAGCACCAGCGTCGGGCGTTGCGCGGCGTGGGCGCGCCAGATCGGCAATGCCTCGGCCGGATGCTCGAGCCGGTGAACAAGGGAATCCTGAGGTGTCTGTGCCGGCTGCTCCTCCGCGTTCGCAGAAGCGGTTACCGGAGCGGGAGCAGAATTCTGCGCCGCGTCCTGGCAGGCGCAAAGACCCAGCAGAAAAATCACAATTGCGATAGAGCGGAACATATCCTACCTCACGAAAAGCCAGCGGATCACCGTCGCGCCGTAGAGAGCGCCGAGCATGCCGACCGTGACCGTCACGGCGGCGACAAAACCCGGTACCGAGGTGCGGGGGGGCAGGGCGCGCATGCAGCGGCGTACCGCCGGGAGGCACAGCGCCGTGCCGCCGAGCAGCAGCGTCATGATGATCCACTTGAGGAGATCGAGCTGCAGCAGCAGCCCCGGAGGGGGCACCGTCTGCATGACGTTCATGGCCAGGTAGCTTTTCACCCCACTCGGGTCGCGCAGCGCATAGGGGAGAAATCCGGCCTTGGCGTTGATCTTGACCACCGCAAGAATCAGGTGAACGATGAGCAGCAGCGGAATCAGCGGCAGTGCCAGATGCCCCATACGGGCCCAGAAGCCGATTTCCGGGGCGGGTGCTGATGGGGGGGCGGGAAGCGGAGAAGAGTTCTCGCCCGTCAGTGTCGTTATCCGCAGATCGCTGAGGCGCCAGATTCCCCAGGCAGGCAGGAGCAGCAGCAGGGGAAAGACCACGGCGGCCCATAGCGCCGCGAGCAGGTAATAACCCGTGCCTGTCCATCCCAGCAGCAGCGCGGCCTGTTCGGGTGCGGCCCACACCCATTGGCGCAGGTCGGGATAGACCTTGGTGAAATTGACGGTGAGAAGCCCCAACAGCACGAGAAAAAACAGGGTCTCGGAGGGCGTCAGCGGCGCGCGGCCGAGATCTTCGAGCCACGGCCTGCGCCCCATGGCGATGTTGTCGTTGTCGCAATTGTGGGCGCAGTGCAGGCACAGGGTGCAGGCCGTTGCGTCGTTCACCTGCTCCGGCACCAGGTCGACGGGGCAGGTTTTGCGGCGCCCGTGCCAGAACAGCACCGCCGGGCCCAGCGCCAGCTTGCGCCACAGCGGCTTGCCCGAAATACAGTTTTTTTCGCTGCAGGCTTCACAGGTCTCAGTGTTGCGAACCCGCAGGCTCCAGGGGGCGAGGCGCGCATAGAGGCCGAACACGGCGCCGGCGGGACACAGCAGGCGGCAGAAGGCGTGGCCGCGAAAAATAAGTCCGGCTATCACGGCCAGCAGCAGAAGCAGCGTCAGCAGGCGCGCCGTGAGGTCGGGGTGACGGTGCAGCTCCAGAAAATAGACTGCCAACTGCAGCACCAGCAGCGCCAGGGTCACGGGGATAAAGTTCTGCAGCCAGCGGGGCAATGGGCGGTTGAATCCGAAGCGGTTGGCCAGCCCGTTGGTCCACCCCAGCGGACAGACCGTGCACCAGCCGCGACCGAACAACAGGGCGATAAATACGACTCCCATGATCCACCACACCCAGAACAGATGGGTGGTGAGGCTGGTGTACATCAGCGGATCGGGCACCTTCACTCCGGGGATGGCGTGATGATGCCAGCCGACGGCGATCATGATCAGCACCACCGCCAGGCACAGCAGGCGCGCGATGCGCCAGGTCCAGGGCGACCGCATGACCGGGCCGAGGAGAGGTGTGTTGAAGATGTTTTTCAGCATTTTATGTGCTCTCTATAGCCCCTCCCCCCAGCGGGGGGAGGTTGGGAGGGGGGAAGGCTTTTTGGAAGTACCTCGGAGTTGCTCCCCCAACAGCCCCCACCCTGACCCTCCCCCGCTGGGGGAGGGGATTAAAGGTGCCTTGGTGTTAAAAAAACTTTTATGTCTGTCATCTCTCAGTGATACACATTATCCGGCGGCACCATCTCTGCTTTGGCGTTGCGGTAGAGGATGCGCTGGCCGGTGATCATTTCCAGTGATCGGGCCGCCCACTCGCGGACGACCGTCACTTCATCTTCCAGGGTTTGCCTCAGGGGCTGTTCAGCTTTTTTTGCGCCGAGGGGACCCAGAGCCATGGCGGCGTTCATGCGGACCTGCCAGTCCTCGTCTGTCAGGCCGGCAATGAGCGCGTCCGTGGCCTGCGGATCGCGCAGCTTGCCCAAGGCCAGCATGGTTTCAGCCCGGTGGCCCGCATGGGTCTGTTCGAGCAGCGGCTCCAGAGCGCGGCGGTCGCCGATGTCACCGAGGGCGTGGATAATGCCGCGGGTCATCTGCGGCGAGGCCCCGGGCAGCGCCTCGAGCAGGGCGGGGACTGCCGGGCGATGGATGCGTATCAGGGCGCGCACCGCCTGGCGCCGCACCTCGAAATTGGCGTCGTCAAGCACTGCGATCAGATCCCCGATAAATGCCGGATCATTGATCTTGCCCAGTGCCCAGGCCGCCACGTAGCGGCGCTCCAAAGCGGTATCGGCCAGGACTTCCGCAATTCTGCCGGCCGCCTGTTGCGCGCCGAGGTTGCCGAGCGCGGCAATGGCCGCTTCGCGTCGGGCGGGGTCGGGGTCTTCGATCAACTCGAGCAGAAAGGGCACGGAGGTTTGACCCTGTTCCATCAACAGGGCATAGGCGCGTTCGCTGAGAACCGGATGCCCCAGCAGCTGCGCTGTTTTGCGCAGCGCCGCTTCATCACCCTGGCGAACCTGGGGTTCCAGGTCGTTGAAGTCGAGAGGTGTGCGGTCGCTTTCGCATCCCGTTACCAGCCCCGACAGAATGAGGAGAAAGATAGAAAGCAGGATTCGTTTCATTACCAGACCCGTGTCACGTGAATGTCGACGTTTTTGCGCTGTTCCCCTTCGCGCAGCACCACCGCGGAAGGCTCAATGGTGCCCTGGTCGTAGCGGCCATAGAGATCGCCGATTTTGGGCGGCCCGCCGAATTTATCCCGCGCGGCGAGGTAGTAGGTGCCTCCTTCCGGCAGATGAATCAGGTAGCGGCCGTCGGGGCCGGTTTTTTCCGAGACGAACTTGGGCCGCTCCGACATCTGTACATGGTCGTAGACGTGCACCCGGGCGCCTCCCACCGGTCGTCCCTCGCTGTCCAGGATGCGGCCGCTGAGGATCGTCTGCGTCAACTCCTGTTCGGCTGCCAGCTGCTTGTCATCGCCGACTTTAAGCGGAGCTTCTACCTCGATCCGGGTTGTCCCGCCGCGGACTTTGAGGGTCAGAAACTCGCTGCGATGATCGCCGGCCACCACCGGCCCGGAAGATTCGCCGTTGGCGCGTTTGCGCACCACTCCAATATAGTCTCCTTCGGGCAGACTCAAACTGAAACGTCCGTCGCTGTCGCTGGCTGCGGAAACTGCAAACGCGGGGCCATACAGATCCATCCCTTCCTGATAGACGTAGAGATAGGCGTCGGCCAGCGGCGTCGTGACACGCCCCTCGACGACCGAAAGACCTTCGTCCCCCGGCGCGAAGTCGGACGGCGCCTGCTCGCAGGCCGCCACAAAGCAGAACAGGCTCATGCCAAAAACGATCCATCGTGGTATTCTTCTTATCATGAAACTCTCCATCTCTGATTCTCTCACCGCGTCTCTGCGTTAAAATATCACTCCACCAGCACCAGCGTTTCACTCAGAGTTGAAGCATAATGCTCGCTCAAAGTGTGATCCATGACAGCAAGACCGAAATGGGTCGCGTTTTGCTCCCCGGGCAGAAAATATCGATCCAGGGGATCGCCGGTGATGCGTTCTCGTCTCAGAGTCAGAACCCAACGCCCGTTCTCGTGACGGCTGCGAGCGCTGACATCGGCGCGGCTGCCGTGCGGAGCTGAGACCAGATACCCCGGCGCCACAGTGCCCGGCGCGTAAAATCTGCCGCCGGGTGGTTGACCTTCGGCATCGACCAGGGGACGGTCCTGCTCGCCGAAGACAGCGCCCGCCGGGTTCTGAAGGGTGGCCAGGTACGAATTCTTGCTGAAAATGTCCCCCGGCAGATCGCCGTGCATCCCCTCTTCATCCAATCGGCGGTCATCGGCGAATCCCAGGCGGGCCGTAAGATCGGCCTGCCAGGACCACAGGTCAAGCACTTTGTCAGGACGTGCAAGCTTCATGCGGTGCCCGGCATGAAAGCCGCTGCCTGATACGCCGAAGTCATCGATATGACAGGCGCGCGTGCAGGTGAAGTCGGAAAATTGTGCCGGATCGGCCCAGACCAGCCCGAGGCCGTCCTGCAATTGCGGGGCATTGCTCCATGTTTCACCGTTGAAGATCCAGGGGTTGAACCTGGCGTCCGGGGTCGGATCTCTCCAGGCGAGGCGCAGATAAAGGTCCGTTTCCGTGTAGAAGGCTTTCATCTCCACCCGGATCGGGTCCGGCAGCTGCCCGCCGTGATGACAGGAGGGGGTGGAAGTATGAACGGTGTCCTTGTTGATTTCGGGCAGAGGGTTCTCCTTGTGCGGCCTTCCCCCCCGAACAATGACCTTGCGGGGGAGCGCCCTCTGCCAGTCCGCCTCGCTCGGCGGGTTTTCGAGCTTCAGGGCATAGAGCCGGTCGGCGGGAATCTCGCGGCATGCGGAGAGAAGGGTGCAGGCGGAAACCAGGAACAGGATGACATGGTGAAGGTTCATTTTGTCCCGTCATAAAAACGCGTTTTCAACGCAGAGGCGCTGAGAAAAAGTCAGAGACAGAGAGAAAAGCTGTCATTTCGGTCGATTCTCCAAATGCCTGGAATTGACTCTATGGCAATAGCGACCAACATGATATCATTAATCAAAATAATCAAACAGCAAAGAGCGTACCAGATGGAAACTTCTGTAGGTCAGGATGCGTTCGATTGGGCTTCGATAAAAAAACTGTTGGCGAGGCAGATTTGATGTCGGAATATTGTCTCGTCAAACTGAATCCGGAATTGAAAAACGGCTTGTATTTTGCATTTTTTACAGAAGATTCATGATTTGCTATTCACCCTTTTCCGTGAAGGATTCCGGCGGGACATAGTAAAAGGTAAATGCTCGCTTCGACGGTGCTTTTCTGAGAAAATACGTGACGGAAGATTGATCTGACCAATCTTTCATCCTGTGATTCAGCGGGTTTGATCGGTTAAAAGGAGATATGGCCATGCTCAAAGGATGTGTCGGTTTTTTGGTTTTTTCAATGATATTGCTTGCGGGAACGATTGCGCCTGCTGAAGTGGAGTTCAGTGACATCTCCGAGGTCGCCGGAGTGGCCGACGACGGCCTGGGCAAGGGAGTGGCCTTTGCCGATGTGGACAATGACGGCCTGGTCGATCTTTATGTCTCCAACAAGGGAGGTGCCAATCGATTGTACCTCAATCAGGGCAACGGGGTGATGCTGGACGCTACGGCGCAGGCCGGTGCGGGGGTGGATCATCCCGGCCTGACCATGGGCAGCGTGTTCGGCGACATCGACAATGACGGCTGCGCCGATCTCTACCTGGCCACCGGCGGCACCTACGAAATCGAAGCCAACCGTCTTTTCAAGGGGAACTGCGACGGAACGTTCACCGACATCACCGAGCAGGCCGGGATGGGACTCAAGGCGTTTACCTACGGAGCCTCCATGGTCGACTTCGATAACGACGGCTATCTCGACATCTACTGCGCCAACTACGGCGTCGGCGCCAGGAACGTACTGTTTCGCAACAACGGCGACGGGACATTTTCCGATGTGACCGAACAGGCCGGTGTGGGCGATTTGTCCTGGAGCTGGATGGGGATCTGGAGTGACGTCAACAATGACGGTCATCCCGATCTCTATGTGGTCAACGGCCGCTATCCGGCCGGCGAGCGCAACCGGCTCTATATGAACAACGGCGACGGCACTTTTAGCGAAAATGCCCGCGCGGCCGGGGTAGACGACCCCAACTGGGGTCTGGGCGCCGCTTTCGGCGACATCGACAATGACGGCGACTTCGACCTGTTCGTATCCAACTATGTCGGCGGCAATCAGCTGTATCTGAACAGCGGCGACGGCACCTTTGCCAAGGCTTCTGCTCATATCCGCGGCGGTCACGACGGCTGGGGGAAGGGGCCGACTTTCGGCGATATCGACCATGACGGTGATCTCGACCTTTACGAAGGGGACTGCAAACTGGCCAACCAAATGTATCTCAACGACGGCCAGGGGCTTTTTGATGACGTGGCCGGTGATCAGCCGGTCCTTAAATGTGAAACGGTGCGCACCAAAGGGACGGCTTTTGCCGATATCGACAACGACGGCGACCTCGACCTTTATGTAATCAACTGGGGGGCGCCCAACAAGCTTTATGAAAACGGCAACAACGACGGCAGATGGCTTCAAATAAAGCTGAACGGAACGGTTTCCAACCGGCAGGCTATCGGCACCCGTGTCAAAATTCTGGATCCGGAAACCGGCGCCCTGGTTGCCATGCGCGAACTGCGCTCCGCCACCGGTTTCTGCGCGCAGCAGCCGGCGACGATCCATTTCGGTCTGGCGGACCGGTCCGTGGTCGACCTGGTTGTCGTTTTCCCCAGCGGCATTGAAGTCCGGAGGGAGGGGATTGCGCCCGGGCAGCGGTTGGAGATCGAGGAGCCGCGGAGATAAGGCAGCCGCTAAGGCGCGCGAAGGTCGCTGAGGGACTGCGGGAAAATGCCCATGCTGAACAGTTACATTTTCAGGAAGCCGCCCTTTTGGAGCGGCTTCTTTGTTGACGGCACATTTTTGGCACTGCCTGGATTCCATGGATAGTTCTGCAAACCTTGACCGCCGCACCTGCTGGGGGATGTTTCTGCTGTGCATGGCCGTGCTGATGTACGAGCTTCTGCTGACGCGCATCTT
>JAXHUR010000076.1:0-14885 GCA_034189505.1 Thermodesulfobacteriota bacterium
GCTTACTGATGAAAAAACTTGGTTTTTCCATTGGTTTTTTCGCTTTTGTTGTTTTATCCGGGCTGGCCTGGCTCCTGTTCGATCCATTCGTCATCTACGGGATTCTGCTGGCCTGTGCTTTTCTGCTGGTTTCCGCGACCGCCTTCATCTACCCGGCCATCAGAAAAAAGAGACTGAAGGAGGAAGAGGAAAACTGAAAGATGCTTATTTTGGGCGTGCATTATGGTGCTCATCCGCTAACATTTACGCAGGAGAACTGAATCCGGCTTGGTGGGCGGTGAACCTGTGGAAGCAGGCCGCTCATGTCAGGTATTGAAATGCATCAACAAGATGAGTTGGCTGAGGTCGAGGATTATTTCAGCCGTCTTGAGGACGGCACGATTGCGCTGCGCCTGTACGGTGACTGGAGCGCCGGATGCATCCCTGTCTCCCCCAGGAAGGTCGAGGAGCAACTAACGGCTGCGCAGGCTTCACGGCTTGTTTTCGACACCACCCAACTGCGGTCCTGGGACAGCGGACTGCTGACTTTCCTGCTCAAGATCAAAAGCCTGTGCGCCCGGTTGGAGGTCGCGTTTTACGAGGACAACCTGCCGCCCGGAGCGCGGCGCCTGCTGGCGATGGCCGCTGACCGGCCGGGCCGGTCACAGGAGGTCGGCAGAAAGCCGCCGGCGCTGCTGGAACGTGTTGCGGACCGCGCCATCAGCGCCGGTCGCATGGTCATGGATATGCTGGCCTTTCTGGGAGAGGCGACCGTTGCCTTCGGCCGCCTGCTCAGGGGTCGCGCGCGCTTCCGCGGGGTGGACCTGTGGGAGATCATGCGCGAGTGCGGCGCCAGCGCCCTGCCTATTGTTTCCCTGATCAGCCTGCTGGTGGGAATGATCTTCGCCTTCGTGGGTGCGGTGCAGCTCTCCATGTTCGGCGCCGAAATCTATGTCGCCAGCCTGGTGGGAATCTCCATCGTGCGGGTGATGGGCGCCATCATGACCGGGATCATCATGGCCGGCCGCACTGGTGCCTCTTTCGCCGCGCGCATCGGCACCATGCAGGTCAATGAAGAGATCGACGCTCTCTCCACGCTCGGAATCTCACCGATGGAATTTCTCGTTCTTCCCCGCATCATCGCGCTGACCCTCATGATGCCCCTGCTGTGCCTCTATGCCGATCTGATGGGCATCCTGGGGGGGCTGCTGGTCGGCGTGACCATGCTCGACCTCAATGTCATGGAATATCTCGAAATGACCAAAAATACGGTGCGGCTCAAGGATTTCTGGGTCGGACTGTTCCACAGTGGGGTGTTCGGCGTGCTGGTGGCGCTCTCAGGCTGTCTGCGCGGCGTCCAGTGCGGGCGCAGCGCTTCGGCCGTGGGCGATGCGGCCACGTCGGCGGTGGTGACCAGCATCGTCAACATTATCGTGGCCACCGCCGTGATCACGGTGATCTGCAATATTCTCGGGATTTAGAGTATGACAGACTCCGGACGCAATGCATCGGCGGCGATCGAAGTGAATAATCTGACCATGGCCTACGGCGATCAGGTCATCCAGCGTGACCTGACCTTTACCGTACAACGGGGGGATATCTTCATCATCATGGGCGTCAGCGGCTGCGGCAAGAGCACCCTGCTGCGTCATCTCATCGGCCTGCAGCGCCCGGCTGCGGGCACGGTACGTTTCGGCGGCACTGATTTCTGGGACCTGCCGTCCGACGATCGGCAGCATTTCATGCGTCACTTCGGTGTATTGTACCAGAGCGGGGCCTTGTGGAGTTCTATGACCCTGGCGGAGAATATTGCGCTGCCGCTGGAGGAATACACGCGCCTGCCGCGGGCGGAGATTGCCGAACTGGTGAGTTTCAAGCTGGCGCTTGTCGGGCTGGCGGGGTTCGAGGATTACTATCCCCGCGAGATCAGCGGCGGCATGAAGAAGCGCGCCGGGTTGGCCCGCGCCATGGCTCTCGATCCCGACATCCTTTTCTTCGACGAACCCTCGGCGGGGCTTGATCCTATCAGCTCTCGCCAGCTCGACGAGCTGATTCTCGAACTGCGCGACAGCCTCGGCACCACCCTGGTGGTGGTGACCCATGAACTGGCAAGTATTTTTACCATCGGCAGCAATTCGGTGTTTCTCGATGCTGAAACCCGCACCATGATTGCAACCGGCGATCCCAAAAAGCTGCGGGATGAATCTGACGATCCACGGGTGCGCCGCTTTCTGTCCCGCGGCGAGAACGGTTATACAGAGACGGAAGGAGGCATGACGCGATGAGCGCTAAAACCGGCAAGGCGATAATAGGTGCCTTTGTACTGGGGGCCCTGTGCCTGGCGGTGGCCGGGGTGGTGCTGTTCGGATCGGGGAGATTGTTTTCACCCCAGAAAAAATACGTCATGTATTTTGACAGCTCGGTGAAAGGACTTTCGGTGGGGGCGCCGGTGCTGTTCCGCGGCGTGAAGATCGGTTTCGTCTCCGATATCCTGATCCAGGGGGATATGCAGGAGATGATCTTTCGCGTGCCGGTGATCGCCGAGATCGATCTGAGCCGATTTCAGTTCGCCGACGAGAAGGACCCTTCACCTGAATTTCATCAATCCCTCATTGATCGGGGACTGCGGGCCCAGATGCAGATTCAGAGCCTGGTGACCGGGCAACTCATGATTAATCTCGATTTCTATTCGGACCGACCGGCCCGGTTTGTTTCAGGTACCACCGAGCTGCCCCAGATCCCGACCATTCCGTCCACCACTGCCGAACTGGCGCAGAAGCTGGAAGAACTCCCCCTGCAGCAATTGGTGGAGCGGACCAATCGGCTGATCGGAGGGATGGAGCGCCTGGTCAACGATGATGATATGCAGCAGATGCCGCGCAACCTGAACCTGGCAGTCGCCGCTGCACGCGACCTGATGGCGAAACTGGACCGGGAGGTGGGCCTGCTGTCGGCGGAGGCCCGAAAAACCATCAGGGCGGCGACCGCGACCCTGGAGCAGGCCGATCGTGTGCTGACCTTCGAGGAAGGCCCCACGGGCGAACTGGCGGACAATCTCAACCAGACCCTTGCCCAGGCGCGCCAATCCCTGAATACTCTGGACCAGACACTTGAGGCGGTGCAGGAGAGCGCCGCGGATGAGCAATCCAGGTATCAGCTTCGCCATGCCCTCAGTGAATTGGGGAATGCCGCTCGCAATCTCGGTGCTTTGGTCGAATACCTTGGACGCCACCCTGAAGCTCTGCTGCGTGGCAAAATCGACCTGAAGGAGAAATGATGAAAATTCATTCGTCTCTTGTTGTCCTGCTTCTGCTGATCGTTGTGCTGCAGCTGGCTGCCTGTGCCCGCACGCCACCGGCACGCTTTTACAGCCTGTCTTCTCTGGACGATTCGACACACAGAAACGCTGCGACGGACCACGCCCGCAAGGTGATCGCTATCGGCCCCGTGGCCCTGGCGAAGTACCTCGAGCATCCTGCGATCACAACCCGCAGCGGTGCAACGACCCTGAAGCGCTCGGAACTCGACCGCTGGGGGGGGCCCCTGGGCGACGAAATCACCCGGGTGCTGGTGGAGAACATGGCGGCACTGGTTTCGGCGGAGGGGGCTCTGGTTCTGCCGTGGCTTGAAAGCTCGGACGTCGACTATCGCCTTCAGCTCCACATCACCCGCTTCGACGGACCCCTGGAAGGCCCGGTGACCTTCAACGCCGCCTGGATGATCTTTGCCGGAAACCGCAACGAGCTTGCCGCTTCAGGTGAGATCTCCATTGCCGAGCCAGTCGAGGCGCCGAACTATGCCGCATTTTCAGAGGCCATGAGTCGGGCTCTGGCGGAGTTGAGCCGCCGTGTGGCAGCGGAGATTGATGCCGTTCACGATGCGGCTGACATGCCCGTTGCCACGCGCAAGTCCGGCCATGACGATGGCAACGCAACCCGATTCTGTTGGGGGTGTTGGATGCATAAAAGAAGGGGCGGCCTCAAACCGCCCCTTTTATTCCGGGTTTGATTTCAGAGAAGCTATTTTGTGTGATCGTCGTGGCAGGTCAGGCAGTCATTGAGCCCCTTTTCGTTATACAGGGCTTCCTTTCCGTGACAACTCAGACAGTTCTCGGTTTCTTCTGTTTGTTTGGCGCCGAGGAAAGCGTACTTGCCTTCCAGGTGTTGATTGAGCATCTCAACAGTTCGGTAGGCCGTATCACCCGCCACTTTGGCGCAGCGGTCTTTCCTCTGCTTCTCAGTATAGGACGCTCCGGCCGCCATCATCCAGGTCGAGACCGACGCATGGCACAGCGGGGAGTTGGGGACTACCTGGATCTGATTCTTGTTTTTGGCAAGGTCGTCATAACGTTTGGAGGGGAAGTTTTGCTGGCTGTACCACTGAACCAGGTCCGCCACCAACTTCGAGTGGGTTTTCTTGTCGTCGTAGGCCACCAGGTTGATAATGGCGGCACAGGAGCCGATGGAGCCGCACAGGGTGCCTTCTCCGCCGTAGCCGCCGGCGGCATGATGAAACATGTCATCGGGAAGCAGGATATAAGGAAAGCCGATCTCTTCTTTCATGAGGCTGAGGACCCCCAGCCAGGCGCCGGTGCCTCAGCCGCCTTTTTCATGGTAATAGTTGAACGCCCTTCTGCCGGCTTCCATCGGGTCGAGTTTCTTCCACGGCCAGGGCAGTGTCGGCGCCGTAACGGACGACTGCTTGCTTTTGCCGATGTCGGCCATGGCAACGCTTCCCGCCAAAGCGCTTCCCGCCACGGCCATGCCGGTGGCGGCGATAAAGCGGCGACGGTTTACAGGACTCCCGTCTTTGTCTGCAAGACGTTTGAGCATGGTGTCTCCTTTTTTCCGCAAGGGGCAGACCCCGAAGAATCTGCCGCAGTTAAAACAGGCCGCTGCATCCTGTAATGAAATTTCTCTTTGCTGTCGACAACGCACAGGCCATGCCATGCGCGCTCAAGGACGAGGTTCCTTCTTCTTTTTATTTTCATTGATTTTAGTTTTTTGTCGTAGAAACTGGCGCTTATGGAGGTTTTCGAAAATAGAAGGACTGAGGCGAATAGAATTTATGGAAGCTGATGCCATGCTCGAATTGTATTCGGCATTTCTTTCATTCTGAAACATCTTTCAAAATGAAAGAAATGCGTGAACAGGAAACTGGAAAATTAAAACACAGGGAAGAATTTTTTAATATTTATGTGATAGGATCTCTTTAAGATCATGGTGGCTGAGCGCGATCAGGTGTCTCAGCCTGTCTTCTGATCGGCAGGGGGCTCTCAATGCTGCTATCGGGCCTGTGGTCCTGGTTTTTCTTTTATTTTGGCCTGGGGATGATCATCGGGACGGCGTTGTATCGCAGCGACTTCTGTATGGCCGGTATCCTCCGGGATGTCTTTTTATTCAAGGATTATGAGCGCCTTCGGCATCTTTTCCTGGCTGTCATCCTGACTCTGCTGTTTTTCACCCTGCTGCGCACCTTTGATCTGGCTCCCGCGAACAATTTTTCTGCCGGGCACAAAAGCTTTCTGCTCGGGGGCGTGGGCGGGGTTGTGTTCGGTCTCGGCATGGTGCTGGCGGGAGGCTGTGTTTTCGGTACCCTCTACAAGATGGCCTCAGGCAATCTGACTTATTTGCTGGCCTTTGCCGGTCTTGTCGCGGGCAGTCTCCTGTACGCGGAGCTGCACCCCTGGTTGCGTTCTATTCCTGTGAACGAGCCCTGGCACGGAGAGCTGAATCTGCTTGAGCAGTGGCCAGGGGTTGTCGGTGCCTCCAGCTGGATTTTGGTCGGAATCTTGCTGCTCCTGTTTATCTGGTGGCGCCGGCAGGGAAAGTGGACGGTGGCTGCTGCGCCGGAAGGTTACATGCAGCCCTGGCTGACAGCCGTGCTTCTTGCCGCGGCCAACTTAACGGCATACGCGGTGAGTGGCCTGCCGGTGAGCGTTTCCACCATGTACGCGAAAATGGGCGCGTGGTTGGAAGGTCTGGTTGCCCCCGGCCATGTGGCAACCCTGGATTATTTCAGCCGGCCGTCTTTTGTGGTCGACATCGGTTCTGCAGCATTTCCGGTTGGTGGCGGGCCGCAGCTCGACTTTTACGCCTCCACCGAAGGCGGTCTGTTGGTGGGTGTGCTGGCGGGCGCTTTTCTCAACGCCCTGTGGCTGAAAGAGTTTCGTCTTTCCGGCTGGCCGCCTCTCCGGCAGGCTGTCTCTGCCCTGGTCGGCGGCGTGTTCATGGCGCTGGGGGCTCGCATGGGTAACGGCTGCAATATCAAGCATCTGCTCGGGGGCGTGCCTCTGCTGTCGTTTCATTCCATGCTCTTCGTTTGCGGCATGCTGGTGGGGGCCTGGCTTGGCGCCCAGGTGCTGCCGCGCATCATTTTGAGGTGAGACCTATGGAATCCCGTGAGATTGTTGAAGTCGTCGATCTGAATATTCTCGGCCAGGTCTGCCCGGCCTGCCTGCTGGTAGCGCTCGATGCGCTCAACAACCATGAAGAGAGCCTGCGCTGCGGCACAAAGCGACTGGTGGTGCGCACCGATCACCGCGACAGCACCCGCACCATTCCCAAGGCGGCGCGCAAGATGGGCTATGAAGTGGAGGTCAAAAAAGTTGATAGCTGCTACGAAATCTCGATCGGGAGAAAATATGAATCCACCCGATGAGGATAAAGATGCGCTGCGCAGGCGCTGCGCCGAACTGGAAGCTGAAAACCGGGCCTACACCCGCTATATCCGTGACAAGACCAATTTCCTGCTCGGGGTGATCGGCACCAAGGAGCTTGAGGAGGATGAACTTGACGACCAGGCCCTGATCAAGCTGGACCCCATCGGCATAGTGGCCCGCTCCTTCCAGCAGATTCTGACTAATCTCAACCAGACCATTGACGAACTGCGTGAGGCGAAAAACGAGCTGCAGGCCATATTCGACGCTACCGGGGTCGGCATCTCCATTATCGACCGCAATTTCGTCGTTGAGCGCTGCAATGAAAAACAGCGCGAAATGTTGGTGAATTCCAGTGTTGAAGAGGTCGTCGGGCGTCACTGTTTTGAGGTCTACTGCGACCGCATAGCACCAACTTCGGAATGCCCCGCCCTTGACTCTTTTGAGACAGGCAACGCCGCTCTGGTGTGCGAGGTTCAGAAAAAGGGGCGCTGGTTCCAGTTGGTGACGACCCCCTTTTCCCGCGCGGAGGATGGGAGCATCAGCCGGGTGATCGAAGTGTCCATGGATATCACCGAGAAGAAAAAGGTCGAGGATGCCGAAAAAGAACTGCGGGAATTCTGCCAGACTGAAAGACGAAAACTTGCGACTGTCATCGAAAGCCTTTCGGAGGGGCTGATGGTGGTCGATGAGCAGGGGCGGATTGTGTCGTGCAACCTCGCGGCAGATGAAATTACCGAACAGCGTATCGGGGAAAATCGCAACCGTCCGCTGAACGATGCGATCGCTGAATTCATGCCCCTGCTGCGCAGTGATGCCGGCAATGTCCAGGGCATGGAGATCATGACCCGCACCCGCCAGGGGCACGATCTGCTGCTTTCCGTCAATGTGGGTTGCCTGTCGGACAAAGAGGGGCGTCCTCTCGGCCATGTTCTGACTTTCCGCGACATCACCGAGGAGAAAAAGCGCGCCGAACTTTATCACCGCGCCGAAAAGCTGGCGGCTATCGGTCAGCTTTCCGCAGGGGTGGCGCACGAACTCAACACCCCTCTGGGCAGCGTACTGGGGTATGCGCGGCTGCTGCTCAAAGACAAGGCCCTGCCTGACAATCTTAAAAACTGGGCTGAGATCATCGCGGAGCAGGCAAAAAAGAGCAGCACCATCATTCAGGGGTTGCTGCGCTTCGCCCGCCAGTCCAACCCTGCCCATCGCTGCCTTGAGCACTGCCTCCTCAATGATGTGATTCAGCGAACGCTGCCGGTGTTGTCCACCGAGTTGGGCAAGCGGAACATTGAACTGGTCAGCGAGCTTAACCCCGTGCCGACGGTTGTGGCGGATCCGCAGGAGCTGGAGCAGCTTGTTCTCAACCTGACCATGAATGCTATGCAGGCGATTGGCGAGAAGGGATGCGTCCGCATTGAGACTGCCCAGGCCGGTTCGAAGGTGGTCATGAAAATTACCGATGACGGGCCGGGTGTTCCAGAGGAGATCCGGTTCCGTATCTTCGATCCTTTCTTTACCACAAAAGCTCCGGGCGAGGGGACCGGCCTCGGCCTGTCCCTGTGTTCCGGCATTGTCAGCGACATGGGAGGCGCTATCGACATCGCCGGGGGTGAAGAGCGGGGCGCGACCTTTATCGTCTCCCTGCCGGCGAGCGACGCTGTAAACGGCTCAGGTGACCTGCATGAATGATTCAAGCTCCATCCTGATTGTTGAAGATGATTCCACCATGCGCCACCTCATCCGCGACACTCTCGCGGCGGAGGGGATCGCGGCGCAGATGAGCGAAGACAGCCGTGCCGCTGCCAATCTCATTGAGCAGAGCCGGGTCGATATCGTCCTCACCGACCTGATGATGCCGCACTTGGACGGCATGGAAATCCTGGCCAGGGCACGGCATCACAACCCCGACTGCGTGGTGATCGTGATCACCGGCTACGGCACCATAGAGTCGGCGGTGGAGGCGATCCGCAAGGGGGCCTACGACTATGTGCAGAAACCCTTTGAGCCGGATGCCCTGGTGCTGGCCGTTCAACGGGCGATGGAACATGCCCGGCTGGTGCGGGAGAACAAAAGTCTGCGGGAGCAGGCCGGCGAGCGCCGGGAGGGAGATCTCATCGGCAGCAGCCGCAAGATGGTGGAACTGAAGAATTTCATCGCCAGGATCGCGCCCTTTGACACCACCGTTCTGATTCAGGGTGAGACGGGCACCGGCAAAGAGCTGGTGGCCAAATTCATCCATCAGTGGAGTTCCAGGGTAGGGCGGCGTTTCCTGCCGGTCAACTGCGGCGCGCTGACTGAGACGCTGCTGGAGTCGGAGCTTTTCGGTCATGTCCGCGGCACCTTCACCGGGGCCGACAGCGACAAGAAGGGGCTGTTCGAAACGGTGGACAAGGGGACGATCTTTCTCGATGAAATCAACTCCATCTCCCCTGCCTTTCAGGTCAAACTGCTGCGGGTTCTTCAGGAAGGGACCTATCTCAGGGTGGGAGGGCGCGATCCGCGCACGGTGGATGTGCGTGTGATCGCCGCCGCCAACGCCGATCTGGAAAAGGAAGTGGAAGCAGGGCTATTCCGCAGCGATCTCTATTATCGGCTTAATGTGGTGCCGGTGGTGATCCCGCCGCTGCGCGAGCGGCGCGAAGATATTGCCCTGCTGGCGCATCATTTTCTGGCGGTCTACGGCGCCAAATACGGCAAGACGATATCGAGCATCAGCGGCGGAGCGCTCGATCTGCTGCGGGCCTATTCCTGGCCGGGCAATGTGCGGGAGTTGGAGAACGTGATGGAGCGCGCCATCATCGTCGCCGACGAGAATGAACTGCAGCCGGTGCATCTGCCCCGCCTGTCGGCCTCGGGGCAGGAACCGGTGGAGTCGGACGACGTCCTGATGTCGTTGGAGGAGATGGAAAAACGGTTGATTGTCAAAGGGCTGCGTCTCACTGGCGGACATAAAGGCAGAACGGCCGAGATTCTCGGCATCAGCCCGGTTTCGTTGTGGCGCAAAATCAAAAAATACGCTCTTTGATTTTTTGACTCCCAGGCCGTCTTGTTTCGAGGGGATTTCAGCGGAGTGGCGTTTGAGGCCCGCGCGTCCGGCAGTAATCGAAAAAGGCGCGCAGAACGCCGGTGCGATACTTCTCCCGGTGGATGACAAGGAAGAAATTACGCTCCAGATCCAGAAACGGCGTAGGCAGTTCAACCAGCGTTCCCTCCTCCAGGTTGCGGGCCAGCGCCATCCGGGAAAGACAGCTGATCCCCAGTCCGGCCTCCACAGCCTGCTTGATCGCCTCCGTATGTCCCAATTCCAGAAAAACCTCCAGGCGCACCAGGCCTTTCGCCGCTGCCGCCTGAAAGATCTCCCGCGTCCCGGAACCTCGTTCGCGCAAAATCCAGCGGGCTTCTGCCAGTTCCTTCGCAGAGATAGAACCCCGCCGTGCCAGGGGATGCTCCGGAGGGGCCACGACTGCCAGGCGATCGCGCACCCAGGGAATCGCTTCGACCTCCGGTAGGTGACAGAATCCTTCGATGGCGCCAAGGTCGATGCGAAAATCGACGACCTCCTGAAGAATCTGCTCTGTGTTCCCGACTTCGAGCTGTACCCGCACCAGGGGGTAATCCGTGGTGAAGGCGCCGAGCAGGCGGGGCATAAGATAATTGCCGATGGTGGAGCTGGTGCCCACATTCAGGACGCCGGCCATCCGGTCATCCTCACTGGAAAACAGTTCCCCCACCTCCCGAACCCGGGCCAGAATCTCCACCGCCCGTGGCAGAAGCATCCTGCCTCTCTCATTGAGACTCAGCCTGCGCCCCACGCGATCGAAGAGTTTATCCTTGAGTTGTCTTTCCAGCTCTCCTAGAGCCATGCTCGCGGCGGATTGAGTGATCCTGAGTTCCTCCGCGGCGTTGGAGACGTTGCCGTGGCGGGCCACTGTAGAGAAAACCTGTAGTTGACGCAGAGTAATGTTCATCTTGTTATCAGATAAGTTGATAAAAATTATAAAAACTATGAATTAGATTTATAAAACAGGGAGGAATAAAGTGCAATAAAGACTTGAACAGCAATGCAGCGAAGGAGGAGGCATGGGAAAGGTTCGTATCAAAAAAGGGAGTTTTCTGGTTCTAGCCGCTGCCTGCGCGCTGCCCTACGTCGGTACGCCGGTAGCGCTTCTAGCGGGAATGCTTTTCAGCATAGGAGTGGGGAACCCCTGGCCCGGCGCTTCGGCCCGCTGGAGCAAGCTTCTGCTGCAGCTCTCGGTGGTTGGACTCGGGTTCGGGCTGAGTCTGGGGGAGGTCTGGGTGGCCGGGCGGCAGGCGGTACTCTACACCCTGGTGGGCATCTGCTTTACCCTACTCCTGGGCAGGGTTCTGGGACGCTGGTTCGGTGTCGAAGAAGATGCCGCGACCCTGATCTCTTTCGGGACGGCCATTTGTGGCGGCAGTGCAATTGCCGCCATGGCTCCGGTGCTCGAAGCCAAAGATGAAGAGATCGCCGTCGCCCTCGCCACAGTGTTCACCCTCAACGCCGCAGCTCTTCTCCTCTTTCCAGCGGTTGGGCATTTCCTGAGCATGGACGAACGCAGCTTTGGGATTTGGGCGGCGCTGGCCATTCACGACACAAGCAGCGTAGTGGGTGCCGCGGCCGCCTACGGAGGAAGTGCGCTGGCGGTCGGGACGACCGTCAAGCTGGCGCGGGCGGTATGGATCCTACCTTGCACACTGGTGGCGGCCGGGCTGAAGCGGTCCCCGAAAACCTTCCCTTTGCCCCTGTTCATCCTGGGATTCCTGGGAGCGGCTGCTCTTCGCACCCTTTTCCCGGCCGCAGACCCTCTCTGGGTTTTTCTTGCGGACCTGGCAAAACGGGCGCTGGTGGTTACCCTTTTTCTGATCGGCGCCGGTTTAACCCGTCAGGTCCTGAGGGAGGTCGGACCGCGCCCTCTGGCATTGGGGGTAACGCTCTGGGTGATTGTGAGCAGCCTCACCCTGACGGCGATTCTGCAGGGATGGATCAGCTGATCCATCCCCGGTTGTTTGGCGCCGACGGGGCAGGCCGAGGGAGGCGTAGTCCTTTTTCCTATTGTTGGACGACTTCGACCAGGTATCCGTCAGGGTCGGCGATAAAATAGAATTGAACCCCTTTTCCCGGAAGCCCCTTGAGAGGTTTGGGGGCGAACCCCATCTCCTCGTGGCGCCGGTGCGCGGCCTCGAGGTTATCTACCCCTAACGCCAGGTGGGAGTACCCGTTGCCGAGTTCGTACGGTTCGGTCTGGTCGTGATTCCAGGTGAGTTCCAGCTCGAAGTCTCCCTCCGGGGCGCGCAGGTAACTCAAGGTAAAATCAGAAAATTCGAGGCGGCGCGCGATTTCTAGACCGAAGGCCTCTGTGTAGAATTTCTCCGAATTTTCCAGGTTCATCACGCGGATACAGGTATGGATCATCTTGAAGTTCATCTTTGTCCTCTCCATATAGATGGGGGTTAACAAATTTATCTCTCCCGGAACAGCTCCGATCCCGCGAGGCAAGAGATTTACAGTCCCGAGAAAACGGCCATCTGGGTGGAGCTGCCGAACTGCGGGTCTGCGGCGCCAATGGCTTCGATGGCGACCGTATAGCCGTTACGCCGGGCCGTGCCTTCGGCCCATTTGCGAAATTTAACGCGGGTCCACTCGAACTTGTGATCCTGATGCCGGAACATTCCTTGCGGGATGCCGTGCAGCGGGTTGTATTCGAGATTCGGGGTGGTGACGATGACGGTTTCGGGACGGTAGCCCGCAAAAATCGCCTTTTCCACCAGAGAGAGGCGATTGGGGGGGATGTGCTCGATGGTTTCCAGCAACACCGCCGCGTCGAAGTCCGCCAGCTCCTCCATAAAAGAGGTGAAAGATCCATAGTACAGCCCAATGCGCCGCTGCCGGGTCTCTCTGTCGAGCCACAGAAGCTGTCGCGCCGCCGCCAGCGCCTCCTGCGAAGTCTCCAGGCCGACCATCCGCTTGAACTGCGATTCCCCCGCCAGCCGCCGCAGCAGCTCTCCCGCGCCGCATCCCAGATCAAGCACACTCTCGGCTCCGCTCGATCGCAGCACGCCGATCACCGCCGCCAGCCGCTCTTCATGAAGAGAGGAGGGCAGTTCGTTCATTCTGTCATCGTATTTTTTCATGGTGGAGACAGGATAAGCCGCCTTGCCTGTGCAGGACAAGCGTCGGTTGATGCAGTTCACCTTCAAAAAAGGGGGGGCAGATTCAAAAAATAAACCTGTCTCCTTTTGTTCGTCACAGTAGAGGTTAAACAGCTTCCTGCAAAGGTTTAACCTTCAAGTTCTTGCTTTGCTGAGCAACCTGAGCCAGTTCGTAATTTGCCTGTAATGTCATCCAGAATCGAGCGGTGCTGACCCCTGCTTTTTCCAGGCGCATTGCCAGTATCGGGCTGATGCCGGAATGCCCGTTGAGAACCCGCGACAGGGTTGAGCGAGCAACCCCGAGACGTTGAGCCGCCTGAGTTACGTCAATCCCTAAAGGAACAAGCACCTCTTCGCGTAGTATTTCTCCGGGGTGTGGGTGGTGTTTTAGTGTCATAGCGAACTCCCTTAATGATAATCCTGATAGTCAACCAACTCCACGTCGGTTCCGGTAAACCGAAAAGTCACGCGCCAGTTGCCGGTAACCCACATTGCATGATGCCCCTGCAGCTGTCCCTTCAGGGGGTGGAGCCTAAACCCGGGAAAGTTCAAGTCATTGAGCGAATTTGCTGCATCCAGAGCCGCCAGAATGCGCAAAAGCTTAGCCGCATGAGAGGGTTGGACTCCTTTGGCGGAACCGGGATGATACAGGCGCTCTAGCCCCTTGTGGCGGAAGCTGGTAATCATAAAATGAGTGTAGCATGGTCCGCTACAAGCGGCAAGGACAAGAAAAGGGTCTGCGGTCTGCTTTTTCGGGGTTTCTCCTGTGACCCTGTCAGCGGATAAACAGGCGCGCCACCAAACCGACACAGAATGCGGCGGGGATGCACAAAACGGCGGCGAGGATGAAGGCGGCAGCAGCGCAGGCCCACAGGGGCGATTCCGGGGAGAGGCGGGCGGCAAGCAGGGTCATGGCGACCCAGAGGACAAGCAGGATCAGCAGGCCGGGGAGATGGTTCTTCATAACAGCAGTCCTTTCCGGTCGATGACTGTTCGGCATGGGTGCAACATAGCATAAATTCTGGACAAATTGCATTTCAGGGGATACTCTGGCCTCTGTTTTTCATGCCTGTCGGAGGGGTGCCATGTCCGAAAAAAGCGGAAGTTACGTGCGGTATGGGAAGTCGCGGACAAGGAAATCAAACTGATCGAGGTGGTTTATGCGGGAACCCATGAAAAAGCACCCTACTGAAGAGGCCCGGTTTCGCGGCAATCCTGCGGCAATTGCCCGATTGCGCGAACTGGCGCGCGACCTTGGCGCTAAAGAACTTGACAGCATTCCCGCCAACGAGGTCTTTCCCGAACTGGCGACCAACCGCGCCGGAGTGGCGTTGCGCGGCATGCGCTACCGCGAGGATCTGACCCAGGCGCAACTGGCCGAGCGCACCGGCATCCCCCAGCGGCATATCAGCGAAATGGAAAACGGCAAACGCGGCATCGGCAAGGAAAACGCCCGCAAACTGGCACCGGCGCTGAATGCCGACTATCGGTTGTTTCTGTAGTAGTGATTTGCGAAAAGAGACAGGCCGGGTGCTGCGAAAGGGCCTGTAACCACGATGACATCGCCGGAGCATTGCGGTGGCTGGAGGAAAAATGACTGTTTTTGATCGCTTGTCGGACGCACTGGAGAAAGCCCAGGCCGAACAGGATCTGCCGGATTTTATCGCCAAGGAGATCTCAACTGTTCTGCAACGTCGGAAAGATTTTGCTGGACGGGAGAATGAGCTGGAAGAGCTGGCGGAACAGATCTCCCTGTATGACACCTACGGCCAGACAGGGTACCTCGGCATGGGGGTTAACCATGTCATCCTGCAGAAGACCCTGGATCGATTGTTAAAGCAGCCCTGAAACAGGCACATGGAGAAGTTACTGAAATACCCGTAATCTCCGGCGACCATCTGGAAATGGAGGCATGGCTGATGCTTTCGCAAAAAAGCATCAATGTCGATGGCTAAGCAAAAAGCGCCAAATGCAAGGCGCGCGATTGTCGAGCAATGAGGCGTACTTACGTACGTCGAAGCGGTGAGAGCAATTGCAGCAACGCAGCAGTTGGTGAGTTTTTGCGACGCCATGA
>JAXHUR010000077.1:0-14713 GCA_034189505.1 Thermodesulfobacteriota bacterium
CGCGGCTTCAGCCGCGGCTCCCTGGGCGGCGGGACCTTCGGCGGCACCGGTTTCTTCGTGGCCAGGATCGACGGCCTGTGGGACGGCCTGCTGGCCGAAGGGCGCCGGTTCTTCAACTTCGCCAGCTCCGACTTTCACAATCACTGGTCCACCGGCGGGAGCGACTTCTGGCCCGGCGAGTACCAGAAGAACTACACCTACATCGACACCGATGCTGAAGATAAAATCCAGGCCGTCTTCGACGGCAACCGCTCCGGCAACTCCTGGAATGTGCAGGGCGACCTGATCGACGAGCTGCAGTTCACCGCCAAGAGCAGAAACCAAACGGTCATGATGGGGCAGACTCTGAAGGTCAAGGCCGGCGCCCCGGTCCAGATCAAGATCAAGGTGCACGACCCGGCCGGAGAGAACTTCTGCCCCCTCGACATGGACAACCCCTCCCTGGCGCAGATCGGCATCTACCAGCCTCTGAACCAGCCGGTCCTCGACCACATCGACCTGATCGCCGCCAATATCACAGGCAACGTGCCGATGAGCGACCCGAACGACGTGGTGGCGACGGACTACGGCACCAACGCCGCGGTCATCGAAACCTTCGAGCGCCGCGGCGGCGTAGACAAGGACGGCTACATGACCTATGTCGTCAACCTGAAGGCGGATAAGTCCATGTACCTGCGCCTGCGCGGCACCAACATGCCGGCCGGGATTCCCTACGAAACCGACGAGATGGGCAACCCCTTGGCCGACAGCGAGGCCAACGACGCCATCTATGCCGTGATGGATGCCGGCGAGCTCGAGGAGAAGCTGTTCGACGACGTGACCGTCGCCACCAACAGCAAGCTCGACGAGGTCGCCGAGGCCTATGCGGACCTGTGGTTCTACTCCAACCCGATCTTCATCGAGGTGGAGGGACAGGACAAGAAGCACAATGGCCGTGATGAGCACCGGAAACATGACGGGAAAAGAAATAAGTAATTAACCCGGTTGACTCTTTTGTTAAATCTATTAGGGGGCGGAACCGCCCCCCTTTTTTTCACAAACGGATGACTGGTCATGAAGGCGAACAAACTTCTCTATGTACTCTTTTTCTTTTCCGGAGTCGCCGGGCTCGGCTACGAGATTCTCTGGACGCGGATGCTTTCGGTGGGGCTGGGGCACGAGATCGTCGGCATGCTCGGCGTCGTCAGCGCCTTTTTCAGCGGCATTGCCCTGGGGGCCTGGTTCTTTGATCGACCGGTGAGCCTCAGCCGCACGCCGGCGCGCTGGTATGCCGGTTTCGAGCTGGCGATCGGGCTCTGGGCTCTTGCTCTCGTATTCCTTATTCCCGGGACGACGCCGACGGTCTCCTCCCTGATCGGGCTGGAACCTTCGTCCCTGCGTCACTGGGGCTTTGCCTTTTTTTATCCTTTTCTGCTGCTGCTCCCCGCGACGGCCGCCATGGGAGGAACCTTGCCGGCGATGGAACGGCTTTTCGCGCAGCTCAGGCATGAAAAGGCTGTCGCCGGGCTGTACAGTGCCAACACCTTCGGGGCCATGGCCGGAATTCTGACGGTGACATTCTTTATCCTGCCAGCCCTCGGGATGACGGATACCTCGCTGCTGCTGGCCGGTCTCAACATCCTCGGCGCCGTCGGCGTGCTTGTGCTGAACCGGAGGTCATCCGACGCGGCCGGGGCGGCGGGTCGGGATGAGGCCCAGCCCGCTGCCGTCGGCCGGCTGTATCTTATCCTCTTCGGCACGGGCCTGCTCGGCATCGGCTACGAAGTCCTCATGGTGCGTGTGTTGAGCCAGGTGCTGGAAAACACGATTTTTTCCTTCGCCGCGCTGCTCATCGCCTATCTGTTCGGCACTGCCCTCGGCGCCGCACTCTACCAGTGTCTTGGCCGCAAGGTCCCCTTCGAGAGTACTCTGGTTCGCCTGCTGCAGGGCACGGCGCTCTGCTGCCTGGGCTCCTTCATCCTGCTGCCTTATGCTGCGGAACTCTTCACATGGCTGCAATCCGCTTTTGGCCGCGGCTTCGAAGGTGCGATTTCGGCCGAACTGATCCTGGCCCTGCTGGTTCTGCTTCTACCCACTACAGCCATGGGGGCCACATTCAGCCACCTGGCCCAGCATCTGCGCCGCAGCGACGGCGGGATCGGCCGCGCTCTTTCTCTGAACACTCTGGGTGGCGCGCTGGCGCCGATCCTCTTCGGGCTCTGGCTGGTGCCGGGCCTGGGCCTGAAGCCGACGCTGCTTCTGGTTGCTGCTGGTTATCTCCTGCTGCTGCCTGCGTTCCGCCGCCGTGACCTGCCCCTGACAGCGGCTCTCGCCGCGGCCGTAGCCGTCCTGTTCTTCACCCCATTCGCCGAGCGCTTCGTGACAGTGCCCGCAGGCGAAACCCTGGTCAGCCACCGCGAGGGGATCATGGCTTCGGTCTCGGTTCTGGAAGACGAAGGGGAGCATCGCTACCTGAAAGTCAACAACCACTATCAGATGGGCGGTACACGCTCCATGTATACGGACCTCCGGCAGGCGCACCTGCCCCTGCTGCTGCACGCCAAGCCGCAGTCCGCGCTCTTTCTCGGTCTCGGTACGGGAATCACCTTTGCCGCCGCCGCGGACTATCCCGGCCTTGAGGCCGATGGCGTGGAACTGCTTCCCGAAGTCATCGAAGCCTTGCCGCATTTCGAAAAAGGCAACGGCGCGCTTGGCGCCGCGCAGAACCTGCGGATTATCGAGGCCGATGCCAGACGCTATGTCTCCGTGAACAGAAAAAGGTACGACGTGATCATCGCCGACCTCTTCCATCCCGCCCGAGATGGCGCCGGGAGCCTCTACACCGTGGAGCATTTTGCAGCGATCAGCAAGCTGCTGCACCGGGACGGTCTTTTCTGCCAGTGGCTGCCCCTGCATCAACTGGACATGGATACCCTGAAAGTGATCATGAGAACGTTTCTGCACGTCTTTCCCGAGGGGCAGGCCTACCTGGCCAACTACAGCCTGCAGACCCCCCTCCTGGCTTTGGTCGGATCGCGGGAGCCGCTTCGCTACCCGGAGAAATGGTTCCGCCAGAAGCTGCGGGACGAGGAGGTCCGCCGCCGGGTCCTGCCGCTGAAATACGACAGCTTCTACAGCCTGTTCGGGACTTTTCTGGCCGGGGATGCACAGCTTCGTAAATTCAGCGCCGCGGCTCCGCTGAATACGGACGAGCATCCCGTGGTTCTGTTCCGGGCGCCACGTTTTGTTTACGGAGATCCCGCCCAGCCCCATGCTAGACTCATGGACCTGGTGACCGCCCTCTCTCCAGCGGATCCCGACGCCATTCTCGCACCTTACGTGACTGAGGAGGACTACCTGGCCCGGGAGCGCCTGGCCGCCTACTGGAGGGCCCGAGACAGTTTTCTGCGTATCGGGGGCGAAATCGAGCAGACCGGGGACCTGCGGGCCCTCTATGAGCAGGTTCGCGAGCCGCTGCTGACCGTGGTGCGTGAGAGCGTTGATTTCTCCGCGGCCTATTTCCCCTTGCTGACCATCGCCTATGAAATGTATCCCCTGGACAGGGATGCCTCTTATCTGCTGCTGAGTGATCTGATGCGCGCCAATCCCATGCGAAGGGAGGCCTATGCACTGCGTGAGCGCCTCTTTGCGGAGACCGCCAAGTGAAAACGCTGCATCATCGTCAGGAGGGAATGTACATGCCTTAAATTCTGCCAGAAAATCGGCGGCCATTTTTTCTTGACCACGTCAGGTCTCCATGCCCTGAAATCTTCCTACAGATTCTGCGGAAGAACCTAATTATTTTCTGTAGCGAAATTTCCGGGTGCTAACGTCACTAATCAGCCGCACAGCTTTTTGTGTCGGCTGCATTAGCCCGATTGGGCAGCCTGGGTCATAGGCCTGTACTGTGCTCTGTAATCCGCGCATTGGGACGGTAAAGGAGCAACCCCATTGCCGCGAAAGCCGCGAATGATGCTCCTGCAGTAAATGTCGCCGAGGCGCCGAACATGCTCCACAATGACCCTGCAATGACACTTGCCAGCAATAGCGCCCCTCCATTAACCAGATTAAAAATCCCGAAGGCCGTACCGCGCAGATCAGCAGGCGCAGTATCGGCAACAAGTTTCGAGAGCAACCCTTGGGTCAGTGCCATGTGCAGGCCCCAGAAAGCCGAGCCAAGCAATGCGACCCCAGGCGACGCAGCGATGGCCAACACGATATCAGCCACCACGAGTATCCCAAGTCCGCATAATAGAAGAGTACGCGCGGAAATACGATCAGCCGCTGCGCCTGCCGGATACGCAAATATGGAATAGACAACATTCATGACAATCATGATTACGGGCACGTAGCCGATAGCCAGCCCGACGTCCCGGGCACGCAGAATAAGAAACGCCTCACTAAAACGAGCGAGAGTAAATACTGCTCCGAGCGCAACTACAAGCCAGTACCGCAGCCGCAAGCGTTTGGCATTATTCAAGGACAAGAGATTTCTATGAGGAACGGCATAGACTAAGGATTCGGGTTCGCGTACTCCAACGATCAGCAGGAGCACCGCGATAAACGCCGGCAGTACCGCTACCCACAACACGGCTTTGATGTCGTTTGCGAACCAAATCATGAATGCGACCGCGAGCAGCGGACCGACAAAGGCTCCTACCGAATCGAGCGCCTGGCGCAAACCATAGGCCGCACCCCGAAGCTGTTCTGGTGCAATCTCGGCGACCAGAGCGTCGCGTGGCGCACCGCGAATGCCTTTACCGATGCGATCGACAAAGCGTGCCCCGAACACCCACCCAATTGATGTGGCAAGTGGAAATATTGGCTTGGTTATGGCAGCCAGGCCGTATCCAATCACAGCCAGAAGCTTTCGTTTCTGGAAGTAATCGCTGATCACTCCCGAAAAAACCTTGGTGATCGCAGCTGCTGCCTCGGCAAAGCCTTCAACGATCCCAATGGTGACCATGGATGCACCGAGCGTTGTAGTCATGAATATCGGCAAGAGGCTGTGAACAAGCTCGGATGAGCTGTCCATAAACATCGAGACAAATCCAAGCGCCCAAATGCCTTTCGGCAATTTGCGGTAAAAGCCCTTGTTGGAACTTGTCGATTCAGGATTATTTGGTTGTAATGAGGTCATGAGTGCCGTTTTCTATGCTGCCCAACGACCATTGATCACCGGTTGCGGTGTGCAGACCGAGAACCACTGACCTTTGAATCGACTTCTTCAAGCTCCAGTGAGCAACAAGAGGATTTCTGTCCGAAGATTTTTTTGAAAAAGCTGGTCTTTTTTTCGTCTTTCATGAATTTTTCTCCTTTGAAATTAGAAGATTGTATTGAATAAGTATCCGCCCACGACTGCTGTTGTCCAGATGACAACGACGATTGCAGCTACAAGGCGTTTTCTGAAAATACTCGCCAGCATGGCCATTTCGGGTATCGCCATGCCTGCGCCGCCGATAATCAACGCGATAACAGCCCCCATGCTCATGCCTTTTTGCGACAAGGCCAACCCAATCGGAATGGCTGTTTCAGCCCTGATATATAGCGGGACGCCAATACTGGCAGCGACAGGAATGGCAAATGGTTTGTCTGGACCGGCTATGTTTGTCACGAAGTCTTGAGGGATGTATCCGTAGATCCCAGCACCGATTGCAACACCAACAAGAAGATAAATGAGAACCGCTCTGAAGTCTCCCCAGGCAGAAATAATTGACGCTTTTAATTTCCCGGAAAAGGTTATGGAACTATTTCCAGAATCATGGGTGGTGCCACAACAGTTCGGTTTGACCCTCCCTCGTTTGACATAGTGCTCTCCGCCGATTTTTTCGAGAACAACGCCGAAGAGCATCGATCCCACGAAAGTGACTCCGAAATAAAGCAAACACGCTTTTACTCCCATCAGTGCCCAGACCATACTGATAATGATCGGGTTCAGTAGAGGTGACGCGATGACAAATGACATGACCGGCCCAAATGGTGCTCCGGCATTCAGCATGCCAAGCGTCATTGGTATGGTTGAACATGCGCAAAAAGGGGTGAGTGATCCAACCACGGCACCCAAAAAGTTCCCCCAAATCCCGCGTCGCGAAAGCCACTGTCTGAGTTTTTCTTGCGGGATATACATCAATACCAGCGCAACGATCGTGCTGATGCCCAAAAAAAGCACCGTCAGTTCTGCGGTGATGATCAAAAAATATTGAATGGCACTGATCAGGTTGTTCATTCCAAAATCTTCCTTATCATGGTTGACGCTGTCAACTTTAAACGCAAAAAAAATCAGCCCTTCAGGGCATTTGCCAATGCCTTGAGCACCTTAACAGTGTCTGTCAGAGAGTGATCCGACATCTTCGCAGCAATGGCATGAAATTGTTCCATATAACGTGAGTTGGCAGACGACAGGACGCGTTCTCCGGACTTTGTTATCTCCACACAGCAGACCCTTCCATCTTCATGGGATTTAATCTTCTGGACATATCCTTTCTTTTCAAGTCGGTTAACAATTCTGGTCGCACCACTTTTTGTAAACCCAAGCGAATAACCGACATCTTGTACAGCACAATTCGTTGTGGTGGAGATTTTGTCCAGTGCTATGAACTCAGGCATGGTAAGGTTTTCACAACATTCACCATTCAAACCCTGCGGCCCAAAATACCAAGCAATCTCAATTAATGATCTGCTTATATCTGAAATCGCTGCTTTTTCCATATCGTTCCAATCACAATTGATTCCATCGCTGCAAAAGTACCCAGTGTGATGTTTCTCCATTTTTCCCTGATAGACGACAATATAGATAGAACAGACGGTTGACGATGTCAACTTGTTTTGTGATTTTTTCTTATGCCTAACGTAGAGCCAACCGGCGCCGATAGGTGTCCGGGCGGTGTAAAGCAGTTTCGAATTCCACCAGGTTCATTTCGGCCTGTTCGACAGTGGCTTCCTGGTAAATGGTTTTCAAAGGCTTGCCCTGGTCCGACCCCATCCAAACGCCTCTGGGATCTGTGCGGGGGGCCATCCGAAAGGGTGGTCTCTTCCGCGACCCCCGTAAGCGATCATCGAAACATGCCTGGCGGGAACGCGAGCCGCCCCGCGGCTATTTTGCCGGGCGTTATGCCTACCTCAAGGAGTGGCGGCGAAAACCATTTTGGAAAGCTGCGGATCGGGCCCCGAACGGCAGACGGCGCAGAGCGAGGCGCGAGACGTCATGCCTCCGGCGGGGGCGGCCGACGGGCCAGGCCGCGAACCGGTTCGCCGGCGAAGAAAGCCCTCACGTTGTTGACGGCTGCGGCGATCGCTGTGTCCATCGCCCCGGGTACTGCGGCCGAGTTGTGCGGCGAGCCGATGACGTTGGGCAGGGACAGGAACGGGTGGTGCAGCTCGAAGCGGCCATGGCGGAAGGGCTCGATCCACCAGGCGTCTATTCCGGCCTTGAAGCGGGAATGGCTGCGCAGATGTTCGTAGAGAGCGGTCTCGTCGATCAACTCCCCGCGCGCCAGGTTGAGGAGGATCGCGTTCTCCTTCATCAGCGCGAGCGCATCACGACCGATGGCGCCTTCCGTCTCGGGCGACAGTGGCGCCGAGACGAGCAGGATGTCCGCCGCCCGCAGAAGCTCGGGCAGGCGCTCCGGCGTCGCGATCCAGTCGACCGGCGCGTCGGTGCGTCCGCTGCGGGTGATCGCATGGACCCTAATGTTGAACGGGCGCATGAGCCGCGCCACCGCCTTGCCTATGCCGCCGAACCCGTAAACGCCGAGCGTCTTGCCGCGCAGTGACCCGACAGGCTCGGTCTGAAGGAACCGGCCTTCGGCGAGCGCCTGGTGCCGAGGCATCAGCTCCTTGACAAGGGCAAGCGCCATCGCCAGCGCATGCTCGGCCATCGGTTCGGCGAAGGCCCCGCTGTTGCTCGCGATCGCGACCTCTGGCGAGATTGTCTCGAAGGGAACATGGTCCAGCCCTGCCGTGACGAATTGCAGCAGTTTCCAGCGCGCACGGCGCAGCGCATCTTGTGAGACCTCGCGAGGCAGGTTCATCGCCAGCGCGGCGTCGGCTTCCAGATCCTCCTGCCGCAGTCCGCCGGGGTGATCGGCCAGGTAGCGGCACTCGAGCACCCCCCCGGCAGTTTCCTCGATAAGCGCGCGCCTGTCAGGCGTGCAATCTAAGGTGACAAGCAGACTCTTGCGGGTTGTCATCTTCACGCCTCCGGGTTGGAATTTCGGTGGGGTGCCGCACTGGCGGGCGAAGGCCCGGTTCAGGCATCAGGACGTTTCGAACAGAAAGAAGGTGGCGTCGGCAACGCGCTCGCCTCGGTGTAGTGCTGCGAGCTGTGCCAGGCGCGTGCCGTCCGGATGTCTGGGACTTCGACGATCCCCCGGGAAGGGCATTCGGGTCAGGTCGCCAAACATGGAAATAGGTGAAATTACACAATTGAAGTCCTGACGCGATAACCACTTTTGACGGTACGACAAGCATAATTAGCCTGTCCCCTTTTTATTCTTCTTACCCCCAGTTCAAGTAATATGCGGACCGAGTCACCTACCGACACATCAATTCTTTTGACAGATTTACGATATTCACTCATTTATCACCTCCGATAGTCTCTTGACCCACAGCACCTGTCAAACTTGATCCTACGGAACTCACATAGAGAGGGAAGGAGGAATTTCAGTAATTCAATCTGATCGTCAGATTTAAGTTTTCCCCATCGTATGGAAAACTGGCGGCAGAAAACGCAGGCGCGCCGAACTCGTCAATGGTCGTATTTGAAAAGCCGTAGCCTTCCCTGGGGACACCAAACCAATTGGTGTCGAGCTCACCGTTCATATTCTCATCATGAATGACGGCGATCGCATAGGTTCCCGGCGGAATATCCGAAAAGATGCATTGCGCTTTTGTGTTCTGAATTTTCCTTATAGTAATGGCCTTTGCCGAACCCAGAAATTTAGCGGGAAAACCTTCTGGTGATTCGAAAATTCCACACGCTATCTGTCCAGTGCTGTTTTTGATGTTAGCAATATTCACATGAATTCCCGGGCATGATGGTTGGGCGAAAGCGATGGCGGAAAGATTCGCAAACACCAGCACGACACACAATGCCACACACTGGCCTCCCAAACAGACCCGTGTCAACGGAGAACTGACGGCATGGGCCAACGCAGATTTCCGATGAGCTGGTTCACTCATAATTCCCTCACAGTTCCAATATTCGAATGCTCCGCCAGAAATCTTAGAGCACGCATTTTGATGACAAAATGACGCATTTAAGCTCGCCATTTGGCACGTTCCACCCCCCAAGTTTCCTTTACCCGTCCAATTTTATAGCTAAAATAGGCGGTTTAAAGCCCGAATCGGCACATAAAATCAAGTTTTTTCGACATAGATTCAGGGACTTGTGCAGGTCCGCCCCCGCACCCCCAACCGCTTCAGGCGCAGGATCTCCTCGTAGATCGCCAGATCATCCATGCTTCGCTTTTCCTTCCGTCTTTCCCATGGCCTGCTTCACCCGCTCCGGCAGCATCGGCAGCCGCCGCAGCCGGGCGCCGGTGGCGGCGAAGACGGCGTTGCCCACCGCGGCCGCGACCGGCGGCACCCCCGGTTCGCCGATGCCGCTCGGCTTTTCGGTACTGTCAATGATCGCCACCTCGATAGCCGGCGAGGCGTCGAGACGCAGCACTTGGTAACCGTCGAAATTATCCTGCTGTACCCGGCCGTCCTCAAGGGTGATTTCACTGAGCAGAGCTGCCGAGAGGCCGAAAATGATGCCGCCTTCCATCTGCGCCTTGATGGTGTCCGGATTGACCACCCGGCCGCAGTCCACGGCGCACCAGACCCGGTGCACGGTAATGCGCCCCCGGTCGTTGACGGACACCTCGGCGACCTGGGCGACATAGCTACCGAAGGATTTGTGCACGGCGATGCCCCGGCTGCGGCCTGCCGCCGCCGGCGTGCTCCATCCGGCCATGGCCGCCACCTTCTCCAGCACCGCCAGATGCCGCTTGTCGCCGGCCAGCAGGTCCTTGCGGAAGGCGAGCGGATCCTGCCCCGCGGCATGGGCCATTTCATCGACGAAGCTCTCGACCACGAAGCCGGTGTGGGAATGGCCCACCGAACGCCACCACTGCACCGGTACGTTGTGTACCGGGCTGTGCAGGTCGACTCGCAGGTTGGGGATGGCGTAGGGCAGGTCTCTCGCCCCCTCCACCGAGGAGCCGTCGTAACCGGTCTGTTCGATGGACGACTCGAAGGGGGTGCCGCGCATGATCGACTGGCCGACGATCCGGTGACTCCAGGCCACCGGCTTGCCCGTCGCGTCGAGTCCGCCCTCAACGCGGCTGTACCACAGGGGGCGGTACCAGCCGCCCTGCATGTCGTCCTCCCGGGTCCAGATCGTCTTCACCGGCGCCCCGGCGACTTTGGCCACGTGTACCGCCTCCTTGACGAAATCGGAGGACGGATTGGCCCGCCGGCCAAAACCGCCGCCGAGAAAAGTGGTGTGCAGTGTCACCTGCTCCGGCTTGAGACCGGCGATACTGGCCGCCGAATTGCGGTCAACGGTCTGGAACTGGCTGCCGACCCAGATTTCGCAGCGATCCTTTTGCAGCTCAACGGTGCAGTTGAGAGGCTCCATGGCCGCATGGGCCAGGTAGGGCACGTCGTATTCGGCAAACAGGGTGGTGGCGGCGCCGTCGAGGGCCTTTTGCACATCGCCTTCCTGCCGGGTGACGGTCCCCGGCTTCTTGCCGAGGCGCCGATATTCCTGCTGCAGGTCGGTGCTCGCCAAATGGGGTTCGGAGCCGAGATCCCAGTCGATCTCCAGCGCCTTGCGCGCCTTGAGCGCCGTCGGCAGGTCAGTGGCGACTACTGCCACCCCGGAAGGCACGGGGGCGATCTTCTTCACCCCCGGGATCTTTTTCGCCTGGGCATCGCGGACACTCTTGAGCCGGCCGCCGAAAACCGGCGGGCGGGCGACGACCGCAATGAGCATATCCGGCCGCTTGACGTCGAGGCCGAATTGGGCCGTGCCCCGGACTTTCTGCGGACTGTCGAAACGGTGCAGAGGCTGGCCGATGAGCCGGAAATTCTTGGGATCCTTGAGGGTCACGTGCTTCGGGATCGGCTCTTTGGCCGCCGCCTCGGCCAGTTCGCCATAGGCGAGTTTTTTTCCGCTGCTGGCATGCACCACCTGTCCCGGCTCGGTCCGGCACTCCCCGGCCGGCACCTTCCAGCGTTTGGCCGCTGCGGCGACGAGCATCTGCCGCGCGGCCGCGCCAACGGTACGCAGCTGTTCCCAGGAGGAGGCGACGCTGGTGCTGCCGCCGGTGACCATGATGCCGTAGAGGGTGTTGCTGTAGACGGGGGCCACCTCAGACTGCTCGGGTCGCACCCGGGACCAGTCGGCATCAAGTTCCTCGGCGACGAGCATCGGCATGGAGGTCCACACCCCCTGACCCATCTCCGACCTGGCGACGATGATTGTGGTGCTGCCGTCAGGGGCGATCTTCAACCAGGCGTTGGGCTGCAGCGGTGCCGGTTCGGCGGCTGCGGCGATGGGAGCGCCCTTGAAGGGGACGTAAAAGCCGAGGACCAGACCGCCACCCAGGGCAGCGCTGGCGAGCAGGAATTCCCGGCGCCGCATTTCCATATTACTCATGATCCCTCCCTTTCTTCCGTGCCGCGGCGGCACGGTGGATCGCCTTGCGGATGCGCGGATAGGTGCCGCAACGGCAGAGGTTGCCAGCCATGGCGTTGTCGATGTCGGTGTCGGTGGGCTCGGGCGTCCGCGCCAGCAGGGCCGAGGCGGCCATCACCTGCCCGGGCTGGCAGTAGCCGCACTGGGACACCTCCTCGGCAACCCAGGCCGCTTCCAGCGGGGCCATGAATTCCTCTGCCAGCCCTTCGATGGTCACGATTTGCTTACCGGCCACGCTCTTGACCGAGGTCACGCAGGAGCGGGTGACTTCGCCGTCGATGTGGACGGTGCAGGTCCCGCACAGTGACCGGCCACAGCCGAACTTGGTGCCGGTGAGATGGAGATGTTCGCGCAAAACCCAGAGCAGGGGGGTGTCTGGAGGGACGTCCACCTCGTGGGCCCGGCCGTTGACGTTGAGCTTGATCATGGCGCCTCCTTGGAAAAAAAGGTGTTGATAAACCGATAATTCCAAAATATCAGGAAGTCAAGTGTAGCGCCCGCGCCGGAAAATTCAACAGAGGGGGGGAGCGGAAGACGAAACAGGGAAAATAAATCTGTCCCCATTCCCTCCGGGCTTGACGAGGCATGGGGGGGGTAACTTTAATTATTCGCATTGTCAAGAATGTCCCCTCACGCCCTCTACAAGATGTGGTCCTGGATTCAGGGCCACATTTTTTTATGCCTCAGCGACAATCATCTTTCTGAATGCAGTCATTGCCTTGCTGGGCTTTTCCTCTCGCCGCCTGACAAACCAGGTTGTCATCCTGCTGAAGTTTTCTGGTAACGGAATTAGAGAGAAAAACTTTTGGTCGTTCTTTGTTTCAATAACGGAACGAGGCAGGAAGCTGATACCCATTCCAGCGGAAATGCATCCGAGAATGCCCTCAATCGAACCAAGCTCTATAATCTGGAATGGAATATTTCCCGCGTTCCGAAGCCAGCGTTCCAGTTGTGCTCTATAGGAACAGCCGGATCGAAATACGAGAATCGTCATGTTCTTTAACTGGCCGATTTCAGTTACTCCACCGGGAGCTATGAGAACCAGCTCCTCTTCAAAGGCTTTTTCCGCCACCAGCCGTTCTTGATTGATCTCTCCGGCAACCAAGGCTCCATCCACCTCGAAATCCAGCAGTCGCTTAATCGACGCCTCGGAGGGACCCGTCACCAGGTTCAGTTCGACTTGAGGATAGGTCCGGTGATAGGTGGCAAGCAGTGATGGCAACCGAATCGCTGCCGTGGTTTCCATTGAGCCGATCATGAGCTTTCCTCTCGGCTCACCCTGGTCAGTGACGACGGACTCTGCCTCCTTGGTCAGGCGGACTATGCTTTTGGCGTAGTCTAAAAGCAGGTGCCCTGATACAGTAAGCTCGACCCCCTTGCTCTTGCGATGGAAGAGGGCTGTATCGAGACGTTCTTCCAGGTGCTTGATACGGGCCGTCACGTTTGATTGGACGTAATGAAGTTCTTCTGCGGCCTTGGAAATACTTCCATGTTGCGCCACCGACAAAAAGATTCTCAGGTCTCTGGTTTCCATATATCACCAAATATGATGGAGAATATCATAAAGTTTCATTTGTAATGATATATATGCCCTGATAGCATGTCAACCATGGCCACGAAACCTACAATAGGCAGTCGGTACACCGTCCAAGGAGAATGGAGTTCAGTCTGCGTCCTTCTTGGTGGCATTTTCGGCATGATTATCGCTATGGGAATCGGGCGTTTTGCCTTTACGCCGATTCTGCCACTCATGCAGCGTGACCTTGGGATGAGCAACAGCGTTGCCGGTTGGCTTGCTGGACTTAACTACCTCGGCTACCTAGCCGGGGCGGTCCTGTGCTCTATTGTCCCGCGTCTCATTCGCTCTAAATATGTCGCCATAATCTCTCTGCTTCTCAGTATCGTCACAACCGCAGCCATGGGATTGACCGAATCAGCTTTATGGTGGGGAACCCTGCGACTGGTTAGCGGTGTGGTCAGCGCCTTGCTGTTCATCATAGTCTCTGCTGAGATTGGTGAAGCCCTTGTCCGGCGAGGGCTTGGTCACTGGGTAGGAGCACTATATGGTGGGGTTGGTGCAGGCATCGCATTAAGCGGACTGACAATCCCATGGCTGGACCATGTCGGACAGTGGGACGGCGCATGGTTAGGGATGGGCGCTCTGGCCGGAATCTTGGCTGTTTTTGGAATCGCCATTACAAAAGGCAAAATCGACGCCCCGAAGATTGATGCACACAGGCTGACTTCAAGAAAAGGCATGTTGCAACTGTGGCCGCTGGTTGTGGCTTACTTCTTTGAAGGCCTTGGATATATCGTCACGGCCACATTCCTCGTCGCCATCGTTGCGACAACGCCTGGTCTCGAAGCTTATGCCGCGTATAGTTGGGTCGCTGTGGGCCTGGCCGCTGTCCCTTCCACTGTCTTGTGGCCGTTGCTTTCACGGCGCACTGGCAACAAAAAGGCCCTCATGGCGGCCTATATGCTTCAAGCTTCCGGCATTCTGATCAGCCTGCATGCCGATAGCGTCATAGAAGTGATGTTTGCCGCAATTACCTTCGGTGGCACATTCATGGGGATCGTCGCCCTGACATTGGCAGAAGGGAACGCTCGCATGCCGAACGATGGAAAACGTTCGGCGGCGATTTTAACCGCAAGTTTTGGGACCGGCCAGATCCTTGGCCCCATTCTGGCGGGACTTCTTGCCGACATGCAGGACGGCTTCGCCTTACCTCTGCTCTTGGCTGCCATGTGCGTAATGATTGGCTGGGTTATTACTGCTCTTGACCACCATTTCATTTCCCAAAAATAACAAAAAGGAGATCCATTATGCCGTACGTAAACATCAAGATTACAAGAGAAGGCGCAACTCAGAAACAGAAGGCGCAACTGATTAAAGGTGCAACTGACCTGCTTGTTGATGTTCTTGGCAAGAACCCGGCGACGACCGTTGTCGTTATTGATGAGGTCGAAACCGACAATTGGGGTGTTGCCGGAGAAACAATCACTGTCAGACGCAAAGCAGGGAAATAGGACTTTTAGGGGACGTTC
>JAXHUR010000078.1:0-14468 GCA_034189505.1 Thermodesulfobacteriota bacterium
ACGGGTGCGCGCGGGATGCTGAGAAGTTCGTCCATACCGTGGACTTTGTTACAGCGGACAGGTGGATTTCGCGCAAATATTCACCAAGCGCAGAGCTCAATAATGTAAAATAGCTCTCGGCCTCATTAAAAACAAGAAAAGGGGGGATTAAATCGGGCTCACCGGGAATTGCTGCACGCATGTTTACCTCCCTTACTCGGTTAGTTTGTCACGTATTATCTATTCACCTCGCATGGGGTCGCAGCTTTCCTGACAAGGGTGTCTGGCGCCATGGATGGCGCCAGTCAAACAGCCATGGGCGGTGAATAGTGTCCCTTGACATGGGAGCTGCGCCCCCATGCTGAACGGTTACGTCACGCAATGCGGCAGGGGAAAAACAGCACCGGCAGCTCGGCCTGGCAGGCAATTTCATGGGCCAGGCTGCCGAGAAACGTCTCGCGGAAAAACCCCTTGCCCTGGGTTCCTATGGCAATCAGCGAATAATCCCCGCTGGCGCCGCGCCGTCTCGGAAAAATCAGTCGGAAAAAGAATCTGGGCGAAAAGTCTTTGGCAAACCGAAAAACGGCAGGTCTCACCTTCGCCAATAAGCCTGACGCGGGCCAGCAGCACCGGCTTGTGCGCCACCTGCAGCAGTTTGAAAGCGACGCTTCCCAGCAGGGCCCGCTGGGCGATGCTCCGCCCGCGCGAGCCGACGACAATGGCGTCGACGTCATTTTTTTCGGACAGATCGTTCAAGCAATGGGCAGGGATACCAAATGGCATCCTCGTCTCAACCGCGATACCCTGCTCTTCCAGGGCCTTCTTCTGCCGAAGCAGGGCCGGCGACGCCTCGGCTTCCAGAGCATCCTCCATCCCAGGGGTATTGGCCACATAGACGACATGGGTAAGAATGACCTTCTTGAGCCCAACATCCTTCAGTTCTCCGGCGCACTGCAGCAGGCAGTCCGAGGCGCGCGACAGATCGGTGGCGACAAGCAGCTTCTCGAACATGTTGCGACCTCCTTCTCAGCGCTGGACCGAGGGCTGGATATGGTTTGCGAAATAGCGCCGCTGGAACCAGAAAGCGACGTGAACCAGGCCGATCATCACCGGCACCTCCACCAGCGGGCCGATCACGGCAGCGAAAGCCGCCCCGGAGTTGATGCCGAACACGGCGATGGCCACCGCGATGGCCAGCTCGAAATTGTTGCTGGCCGCGGTAAAGGCCAGGGTCGTGGTCCTGCTGTAGTCGGCGCCGAGCTTTTTCCCCATGTAGAAGGAGATCAGAAACATGATTACGAAATAGACCAGCAGAGGGATGGCGATGCGCACCACGTCCATGGGGATCTGCACGATGAGCTCGCCTTTGAGGCTGAACATGACCAGGATAGTGAACAGCAACGCGATCAGGGTGATGGGGCTGATCTTGGGCACCAGCACCGTGTGGTAGCGCTCGCGCCCCATGAGCCTGACCCCGATCAGCCGGGTCAGGGCGCCGCCCAGAAAGGGGATGCCGAGATAGATGAAGACGCTCTTGGCGATCTCGCCGATGGTGATGTCGACCACCGCCCCTTCGAGACCGAAGAGCGGCGGCAGCACGGTAATGAAGAACCAGGCGTAGACGCTGAAGAAGATCACCTGGAATATGCTGTTGAAAGCGACCAGGCCGGCGGCGTACTCGGTGCTGCCGTCGGCCAGTTCGTTCCAGACGATGACCATGGCGATGCAGCGCGCCAGGCCGATCATGATCAGCCCCACCATGTACTCAGGGTAACCCTGGAGAAAGACGATGGCGAGCACGAACATGAGGATTGGGCCAATCACCCAGTTCTGCACCAGGGAGAGACCGAGGATGCGCTTGTTGCGAAAGACGTCGGGCAGTTCCTCATAGCGCACCTTGGCGAAGGGCGGATACATCATCAGGATCAGCCCGATGGCGATAGGGATGTTGGTGGTGCCCACCGTGAACAGATTGACGAAATCCTTCACCTCCGGCACCAGCCAGCCGGCGCCGACTCCCACCGCCATGGCGACGAAGATCCACAGGGTGAGATAGCGATCGAGAAATGAAAGTTTTTTACTGACGCCGGTGGACATGGGCGACCTCCTTGTTCATTGTTCGGACAGTAATTCTGCGGTAAAGAATTCTTGCAGGCGGGCACGGATCTCATCACGCACCCGGCGGAATTCGTCCAGAATCTCCTCCTCGCTCCCCTGAGCCCGGGCCGGGTCGGGGAAACCGAGGTGCTCACGTTTGACACCACCGAAGAAAAGCGGACAGCTCTCGCTGGCATCGCCGCACAGGGTGATGACGTAATCGAAGCTCTGCCCCTCGTAAAGGCTGAGGTGATCTGAGCTCTGCGCGCCGATGTCGATGTCGAGCTCGGCCATCACCTGGACGGCACGCGGGTTGAGCCCCTGCGGGTCGATACCGGCGGAGAAGGCCTGCAAGCGGTCGGCGAAGTCTTGGTTGACGATCCCCTCGGCCATTTGGCTGCGGCAGGAGTTGCCGGTGCAGAGAAACAGGACGTTTTTCATGGCTCCCTCGAAAAAATCTGAATTCTTCCAAACCCAAAAATTACTGTAACTGTTCAGCATAGGGCTGTAACTCCCATGTCAGGGAACGGCGCCCCAAGGCGAGGTGAATAGAGACAAAGTACTTAAAATATCCTGTCTGGAAACTTTATATCCGGATATCCGGCTTTATGCAATCGTTTTTCAAATTTTCTTGTTGCGGCAAGGAAGGGGGAAGCTTACTCAAGTCGATTCTTAAAAAGGCGCGGTATAGACCAGCCAGACGCCGCCGGCGATGACCAGCAGGCCGCAGATTTTTTTCAGGATGACGGCGCCTCTGGAGCGTTCGTTCCAGTCCAGGTAATGCTGGATGACCTGGGTGAAAGTACCCGCCAGCACGATCACTGCACAGTGGCCGATGCCGTAAGCCAGCAGCAGCGAGGAGCCGTAGAGCATGTTATCCGACGCCTGGTTGAAAGCAACGGCGAGCATGGGCGCCATGTAGGCAAAAGAGCAGGGTCCCAGGGCGATGCCGAAGATCAGACCGAGCAGAAAGGCGGCGAACATCCCCTTGCGCACCATGCCGATCTGTCCCGGACCCGACCAGGGCATGGGGATGATGTCGAGCAGGTGTAGTCCCACCAGCAGGAAGATGGCCGCCACCAACCAGTTGGCCCCGGCACCCAGATCCCCCATCATCCGCCCGGCCATGGCGGTGCCCACCCCGATCAGAGCGATGGTGATGAGGATACCGACGGCGAACAGGTTGGAGATGACGAAGGCGCGCCGGGTGGTCATCTGACCCTGGCCATCGATGAAGCCCACGATGAGCGGGATACTTGCCAGATGGCAGGGGGAAAGCACCACGCTCAGAACCCCCCAGGCCAGCGCTGCGGAGAGAGCAATAAGGGGAGTGCCGGTGACCGCCTGGGTCAGTGTGATGAAAAGTGAATCCATCTATCCGGCGCCCTCAGTTTCTGCAGTTCTTGAAGTCATAACCCAGTTCGCGCCACTTGACGAGGATGTCTTCTTTGCCGATAAATCCCGAGCGCCGGAACAGCTCTTTGTCCGTTTCATCATAAAATATCTGCGTCGGAATCATCTTCACGCCGTATTCGGCCGCCCTGTCCCGATGCTTCCACACGTCAATGAACTGAACCTCCATGCATCCGGCGTACTCCTGTTCCAGTTCGTCGAGGATCGGCGCCATCATTTTACAGGGGATACACTTGTCAGCTCCGAGGTCCACGAGCCTGGGCAGTCCCTGTGCTTCGGCGCTGCCAACCTGCCCTGCCGCCGGAGGCTCGGCCGAAGCGGAGGACTCGGTCTGGCTGCAGGCGCCCAGCGGCAGGAGGAGAAAAAAAACGAGTAGCCTCCAGACGCTTCTGGTTAACATCATTTTCACACCTCGTAAGTTATTCGGGTTATTCTGCAGAACCCACGGGGCGGATGAATTTCATGATCTGATCGGGCTTGAGCACTTTGCCCTGAGAGACCACCTGTCCGTCGATGGCCAATCCCGGCGTGGTCATCACCCCGAACTTCATGATGTCGTTGATGTTTGTCACCTTTTCGAATTCCACATCCTCGCCCAGCACCTGGGCGGCCTCCCTGGCGTTGGCGGCTAGTTCGTTGCATTTGGCACAGCCGGTTCCGAGAATCTGAATCTTTTTCATGGTTTCTCTCCTTTTCTTGGTTCGTTGTTGACGGATTACCCGAAAAGCGCTCCGTAGATCAGCCCGGAGACCGTCGCCATGACGATCACCAGCGCGACAAAGACCAGGGTCTTCTTAGTCCCCATGACGCTGCGGATGACCAACATGTTCGGCAGACTCAGCGCCGGACCGGCCAGCAGCAGCGCCAGGGCCGGGCCCTTGCCCATGCCCGCTCCTATAAGGCCCTGCAGAATCGGCACCTCAGTCAGCGTCGCGAAATACATGAAAGCCCCCACCACCGAGGCAAAGAGATTCGCCTCTAAAGAGTTGCCTCCCACAAGGCCGGCAACCCAGCCTGAAGGAATCAGCCCCTCGTGGTCGGGACGACCGAGGAGTGCGCCGGCGATCAGAACGCCGAAGAACAGCAGGGGCAGAATCTTTTTCGCGAAATCCCAGGTGGTGGAGAACCATTCGCTAAGTTCGCCGCCATCCCCGTTCTCGGACGCCGTGAGGATGGACAGGCCTACCGCCCCGGCGACGAAAGCCAGTGAAGGATGCTGGGGAAGAGCGAAGGCTAGAATCGCCACAGGGAGGCTGACAATCAGCATGCGCCATTTGCCGACATTGAACCAGGCCACAAGGATCGCCGCCAAAGCCAGCGCACACAGCCCGGTGAGAATCCACTTGGCTTGATAGATGGCCTGCCACAGCCCCTGCGCTTCTGCCGAGCTGCCCCAGTTGGCAAAGACCAGAATGCCGACCATGCTGCCGAAATAGAGAACGTTCTGCCACAGCGGCCGGGGCACATCCGGCTCCGGCATAGCCGCTGCCGCCTCCATCTTGGCCATTTCCTCCCTGCGAAAGAAGAAGTGCATGAACAGGCCGATAACCACGGCGAAAACAATCGCTCCCACCGCCCGCGCAATCCCCATCTGGGGACCCAGGACGGCCGCAGTCAGGACTATGGCCAGAATGTTGATGGCCGGTCCCGAATAAAGAAAGGCACTCGCTGGACCCAAGCCCGCCCCCATGCGGTAGATGCCGGCGAAAAGCGGCAAAATCGTGCAGGAGCAGACGGCAAGGATGCTCCCGGAAACCGACGCCACCCCATAGGCCAGGATTTTGTTGGCCTTTGGCCCGAGGTATTTCATGACCGCCGCCTGGCTGACGAAAACCCCTACCGCACCGGCGATGAAGAAAGCCGGAACCAGGCAGAGCAAAACGTGTTCCTGGGCGTACCATTTGACCAGGTGGAGCGCCTCCCAGAGGGCGTTCTCTACCCGCTGGGATTGCTGCAGCCAGTTGACCGGCAGATAATAACAGGCGATGAACACGGCAACGATTGCTGCCAAAGGTTTCCACTCTTTGAACCAATCCATGGAAAAGACTCCCGGGTCACTTTTTTCCTATTTGGCCTATTCGCCAAATTTTCGAGCAAAAAAATAGGGATTATGTCCCCACAGTCTCCAAGTAGGCGGACTGCTCCTGAAGCTGAGATTCCAGCACCGACTCGACGCAGCCGAAAAAATTCAGAATGCACGGAACCCGCAGCCGATAGAAGACCTGGTTGCCCCGTTTGTCGTCATAGACGATTCCGGCCTGCCTTAAAACGGAAAGATGCTTGGAGACGGTCGATACATCCGCACCCACCATTTTGGTCAGATCGCAGACGCAACGCTCTTCTTTTTCCAGCTCTTCAATGATGAATAGCCGCGTTGGATGAGCCATGGCCTTGAGAACCCGGGCGCGGGCTTCCAGATGTTTTTTACGGTTTGAGTACATGCGCTCCTCCTTGCCTATTTGCCAATATAGCCAAATATCGATTTGATTTCAATCTGAAATTGTTTGAAATCTTGTGCCAGATAATTTGCCGAGCCAAATCCTGCCAAGCCTCGACTATTCCTATATCCCCTGAATTTCAGGAAATCCACCAAAAATATTTTAACTATGACCACCGCTACCGCCGCGGAATTCAAATCTACAGCGAAAAAGGTCAAAAATTTCTCGCAACTCCACAACCCCCGTACCTTTCGATTAACATGACAATCACCCGATCTTGACCGGAATATCCCGTGTGTACCTGGCCTTGCCGCGCTCAATGATGTGCGCATAGCCTGCGGAGGTGGCAATATTGCTATGCCCCAACGTCTCCTGCACCGCACGGATATCACGGGTCGCCTGATAGAGGAGAGCTCCGCAGGTATGCCTCAGGGCATGGCTGGACAACCCTTCCCTTTTCAATTCGGCCTTGCGCAGATAGTGATCGACCACCTTGTTGACCCCGGTGCGGCTGATACGTCCCATGGCCTTGCCGCCTTTTCGGATTTGAACAAACAGCGGCTCCCCGTGTGAATCTTTCTCCAGCGGGCCACGAAGCGCCAGAAATTGCTGAAGAGCCAACGCGGTATCCTCGCGCGGATAGATGAACCGCTCCCTGCCCTTGCCATGCACCAAAAGACGAAGTCCCTCACCATCAGGCTCAATATCGGAAACGCAGGCTCGCACGATCTCCACCCGGCGCAAACCCTCCAGCGCCATCAAGCCAATCATCGCCTTGTCCCGCAACGATTTTAATTCCGAGTCGTTTGGAACCGCTCTAAACAGCAGCTCAGCCTCTCCGGCAGAACACCGCCCGGCGCTCCCGTGGGGCTTTGACATTTGCGGCCGGATTCAACTCGACAAAGCCCCTGTTCACCGCAGACTGGTAAAAGCACCGCACCGTGGTGAGCTTGAGAGAAACTGTCGAAGGCTTGGATCCAACCGCAAGAAGCTCCTGCCGCCATTTCTTGACATCTTCGACCGTCGCCTGCCCGGGATGGAGTTCGTTCTCACCGCACCAGGTCAACCAGGGCTTGAAGTGCCCCCGATAGTTTCAAGGGTGGGGGAATGCTCTTGAAAAATCACATATTGCCGATGGTGCCGAAGCGCGTCCATGTCCAGCTTTGCGGTAAAACATAGGCGGCATCCGACTGATCAAAAGCAGGAAGAGATTTTGGTTTCTTGATTTTACCTGCTTTGATTTGGCGTTTTTTGTCGACCTCGATCTCCTTCAACAGTTCCGAAGCAGGCGGATCATTCGGGTCCTGCTCCACCAGCTTGCCCTGCATGGCAAGGGTCAGGATCAATTCGCGCAACCGGGCGATGCCATCAGGCGCGGCAAAGGCGGTGTTGAAGTGCTGTTCCAGCAGATTGCGGGTGGCGTCTGTCATGATTGGCCCCCGTGCTGAAAGCCTGGGAATAGTACAGGCACCCCTTGCACAAATTGCGAAGAGAACCGCCCAGCCAATTGTCCAACAGCTTGTTGGATGTTTTGCTTCGGCGAACCTGGATACCCGTCCCTGCCTTCGCGGGAAGGGACCCTTTGTGCGCGGGTGTGACGAATAGTTGCAGGCCTTCGTGTCTTCGTGCCTGCGTGTGAGACCATCCCTTTATTCATCGCCGCCCTCCTTGTTCAGCAAGGCCCGTCCTTTAGCAGTAAGGCGGTATTTCTGCAGGCGGCTTTGGGGTTTGTCAGGGATGGTCATTTCGATGATTCCCTGCTCGATCAACGGGACCAGATGCCGCTTGTAGTTCAGGTAAACATTCGCCAGGCCGATTGCCTCAAGCAATTCGGCTTTTGACTGTGGTCGAGTGTTACAGGCAATCAACACTCTGGCTACTTGCTCACCGACTTGCTCACCGATTGCCCCACCTGGCTCCATGGTGACCTTTGCCCGGAAGGTGGCCGTGAAGAAGTCGTTGTAGCGCAGGTCCAATTCGGTGCCACCGTGTTCGGCGACCGCCTGACGGATACGGTTGATGCCGGTGCCGATTTTTTCGATGTAGTCGATGCGATGCAGCAGCGAGGCAATAAGGGGGTTGCGGGCCACGCTGCGGGTGCCGAATTCCTCCGGTGGAAGTCCGCTGGGCAACCCGCCGGGATTGGTGATGACGACCCGATCGGCGAACACTTCGATCAATACATTGGCACGTTTGTCGAAGTAGTCCCGATGGCAGACCGCGTTGATGACGGCCTCGCGCAGCGCGACTTCGGGATAATCGGGAATCTCCTCGCGGCGCAAGTGTTCGATTTTTTAGCGGAGTTTAGTGTGGCGCTGGATGAACAGCATGGCGTTGTCGATGTTGTCTACCAGGTTGGCCTGGAAGTCCTTCTTGTCCAGGATATGCACCTTGTCGTTTCCCTTGTAAAGGACACAACCGACAATGGCGTGGTTGAGCAGGAAATCAATGTCCCTGGCAAAGCAGAGAACGCCCGCATTGGTTAACCGGTTGTCGGCGGTAAGGCAATCCAGGTTGCGCAGCAGGGTATCGCGGTCAATGCTCGGGCTGATACCGGCCAGTTTCAGGAAGCGGGCAAAGGCGTCGGGGTCGAAATCGTCGGGATAAACAGCCTTGGCATGACTGAGTTCATCGAAACGGATGCGGCCTTCCTTCTGGAAGAACTCGATGATCTGATTGCCTTCAACGATCGGATAGACTGAGCCGCGAAAGACATGATTCACCTCTATCTTGACCCGTGTGTCACCTTGACTGACAAAAAGTTTCGTTTCCTGGTCAGAGCCTGAAGTGGTTCTCTGGACATTCACGTGCAATTTATGTTTCAGTTGTTCAGCGACATGTTGCAGACTCACCTGGATTGCGGCAAGAGCTTCGGCCCTTTCAGCTGCAGCAGAATCAATGAACACCAGGTCAATATCAACGGACAACCTCGGCATGTCACGACAGAAAAGGTTGATGGCCGTACCGCCCTTCATAGCGAAACACTTCTGTTCGAAGACAAACGGCATGGTATCCAGCAGGAGAGCCACCGTTTTCTGGTAACGGCTATCCATTCGGGTTCCTCAGCACCAGGGTTTTTTCTCCCTGCAGGATGTATGCAGACTTTGATCCGAAATCGATTTGAGCCGCGTCTACCTTTGCCAGCACCGGGAGGTGCAGTTCTTCCGCAACCTGCCAGAAAAGTCTTTTCGCCTTGATTTTTTTACAGTGCGTCAGCAACTCCTGCATCTTCTTCGTGCGCAGCGATTGAAGCCCTTCCATGATCTGCCTGGCTTCTTCAAACGTCTGCTGCTTTGGAACGAGATCCAGCATTTCGAGAACAGCGCGCTCAGGCTCGGAAACGAGGGGAGCATCTGCTGTCTGGGCCAAACGTGAAACACAATACTGCTCGGCCGGTTTTTCTGGCTCATCAAACAGGAGACTGTTCGATAAGACAACTTTGAATTGTTGCTGAAACCATTTCGGCAGATTTCTCACCCCGCGCCCGTACAGAGTGAGTGTTGATTCGCTCATGCTCAGATAATGGGTGAATCCTTTGAGGGTCAAAGCACTTTTCCCGCCGATATGTACGGCTACATCGTTGGCTTGAAGAGAGGCAACCGACCCGGTTTCGGTCAGTTTATCGCCGGGACGCAGATAATAACCATAGCCCAGTTGCTTCAGCCAGCCGTGCTGAACATAGCGGTAGGCCAGTTGGCGGGAGATGCCAAATTTTTTCAGATGCCACGTGGAGATCGGCATCCCCGGAGGCAGGCTGAAAAGCACCTTTTTTAGTATTTCGCTTGAATGTAAACCCATGATTGACAATACGGCACTTTCTTAAAATGTCGTCAGTGTTCTAGAGGGATAATATTAAATATATGCGCGAAAGTAAACCAATGATTTACTTTCGCGCTGATTTTGAAATTTCGGGTCAGGAGAATAAAGATCTCAGCAGGTCACGCAAGCAGATCGAGCCATTATCCACATCGGCAGGGAGCGAGCGCTCTTCACCGGGTATACCGGCTCAAGAAGCTGGTTTTGCGGCCGTGCTTTTTCCGCAGCTGTTCGACATAGACAGTGTGCGGCTCAGTGTCGCCCCAGTCGCTGATGGTCTTCGCCAGCAGGTTGTCAATACAACGTTTCGCGTAGCTGGCAAACAGCTCACAGGCGTCATAGCGGTAGACATTCCCGACATGATCGCTCGAATCGTCGCAACGTCCAAAGACGCTGTGGTCGGTGGTATAGAAGTCGGCCACCAGCTTGCAGCTGGTTTGTGCATCCTCGACCTGGTCTTCGATCTGCTGCAGCAGCTCGCGCAGCTCCCGGGCCAGCCCGGCCGATTCGCCCTAGCGGACGAAGCGTCGGCTGCGTTTCAGAGCGGAGAGGCGGGATTTGAGTTTTTTTTCGACAGGCATTCAGGTGTACATTCCGTCCGGTATAGTTCAGGAAAAGTCAGTGTGATCAGTCTGCCGGATCTTTGATGACAATATCAGGCTGCTTGGCCAGCTCATCCTCGGGCACGAAAATAAGCCGCATCCCCCAGCCGGAGCAGGTGGTGAGCATGGTGCCGAACTCCTCCAGGGTAAATTCCTGGTCGTCAATTTCAATCACCGCTCTGCGTCCGTCCTCGTCATGGATGACGCAACGCAGCACATCACCGCGCGGCACCCACTGGTCGCAGGGCTCGGAATATTCCACCTGCGGTCTGCCCGGGGGGATTTCAACCGCCTCGTGAACGTAGTTGGCGATGGCTTCTTGCTGGGCCAGCAAAACCTGGTTGTGGCAGTGCAGGATCTCCTCGTCACTCATCAGGCTGAGGTCGGAATCGAGCTTGAGGTTGACGCCGCCAACCGTCGGGTCGCGGTAGTCGATGACAGCATAGTCGCCGTTGCGGCTGATGATGACTTCGCTCAGGTCGGCGATATGGGGTCTTTTGAGGCGATTGCTTGGTTTGGGCATCAGTTGTAGCTCCAGTCAATGCGTGATTTGGGTCGTTCTTGCTTTCCGCCCCAGCGGTAGGAACGATAGAGACCAGGCAAGTCGTTATCGCAGGCAAATTTTCTGTTTGCTTCTACTCTGACCATCGCTGCAAATCCATTCTGACTCCAGCCGTGACTTGCCATCTCAACCTTGAGATTCTTGATTGCCTGGATGGCGTTGACCAGTTCGGCCTTAATCTCGTGCCGCTCGGTGTTGTAGTGGCTGAAGGCGTTTAGCACCGGCGGGGGCAGGTTGTGATCCTGCTTGATGTCGTTTCTAGTGAATTCCTCTGTCTGCCATGTTGCCGCCTTTTGTGGCGCATCTGAAAGCACCATCGACGCCGAAAGCAACTGGGCCCTTGACTGGGCCCTTTGGACCTTCGGCGTCACGACCTCGGCGAAGACCGGCTGTATCGCTTTGGGGACTTTCGGGGGATCGGACACTTACATCACTCCACCATGGCCTTCAATAATGCATCCCTGGCATCGGAATAAAATTGAATATCGATCTTCGTTGCCATTTCGTCTGATAAATCTATGAGTTGCCTGCGACATGCAACCGGCATCAGTAGTGCAGTCGCGCATTTCCGATGGCATTGGCCCAAGCAGATGTCCAATGCGCTGCTGATGCTCCACATCGACATCGAAATTGCCGACCAAGACGATGCTGCCGTCCGCACGGATGCTTTCCTTGCCACGACTGAACTCACCGGACTCCATGTAACCTTTCATGATGTTGACCCCGTCCTTCTGGTCAAATGAGATCCCGGAGACTTCATCAAAACAGACCACATCATACTGGCAGACCAGGCCACGTTGCCCGGTTCCCATGTGAACGAACATCCTGGCGACCGTCGCCTTACCACCGGAGATCAGATGCGCATAGGGCGAAACCTGCTGAAAGAGGTGGCTCTTGCCGGTCCCTCGCGGGCCAAGCTCGACCAGGTTGTAGTTGCGCTCGACAAAAGGAACCATACGCAAAAGCAGAGCGTTTTTTTGACGCTCGGAGAGTCCTTCAGCTTCGATGCCGATCGATCTGAGCAGAAAGCTTTTCCATTCCTCGGTGGTGAATCGATTGCGGGCGGCGGCCAGAGTATCCAGAACATCGCGCTTGGAGAGTTGAATCTCCCGCAGGTTGCGTACGCCAAAAGGCCGACCACTTTTTTCCTGGGCAATAATGACGTCGTAGTCGAGGGTGATTTCGGCATAAAAACCGCCGGTCAGCATCCGTTCGTGCTGGCTGACGAGTTCGGCTTCGATCCGCACATCTTTGAGCTGCAGGCTCGGTATTGTTGCCAGATAGGAGTCGGATTTGGCGTCGAGGCGCGCAGTAATCAGGTCGATGATCTTGACCTCGCCACATTCGCGGGCACGGGATTTAAACAGCTCCTCTTCACCCGCCTTGACTGTACGGTCGGCGAGCTGACGCTGGACGATCTCCAGACCTTCCTCGATTTCGTCGGAATCGATGCTGGCACAGTAGCGGCCGAGGAGGAATTCCACCACGTATGTCGGAACCGGAAACTGGCGGCTGAAGGTGCGGACCAGGTCTTTCCTGACCAGGTAACCCTCCAGAGCCGTAGCGGCTTGTTGATCAACGTGATCCATCACAATCATGCGTCACCTCCACCCACAACTGTGGCCATCTGGGCCACAAGCCCGCCATTTTCATCAAGCAAAACCACCGTCGCAGGGTTTCCCTCAAGCTCTTCATTTTCGACGACGACAGACGCGGTGCCATTCTTTTTAATTATCTTGGGACTCACCACAATGCTCGACCCCGGATTGCCTGGCCGGGTGCGCACATCCACCGCCAGGCCCTCGAACTCACCATCGGCAGCAATGGTGCAGCGCAAGCCCTTCCAGGCAATGTCTGTCAGGCTGACCTTGTGTGAGGCCCCGTCGCCAATCCCACCGGTGACGGTCAACTCAAGCAGCAGGCATTCCTGCAGGCTGATACCGCCATGGGTATATTCCTCGCCACTACGGAAACAGCTGACACCCTCTGCCAGAGCGAACATTTGCCGGCTATTCCAATACCAGGGAAACTCCATGGCACTGGTTGCCGCTCCGGGCTTCACCACCGCGCAACGGCCCCATTTGGTTTCCGTCACACTTTTGGGCCGATCGACTTTCGGCAAGCCGCCGGGCAGCAACAACCAGCCATGATCGGTGATGATCCGTACCGTCTGCCATCCGGCAGTGAGCAGGGCGGTCACCCTTTCCTGAATTTCGATGAGCAGGGAGTCCAGGTGGCGGGCCAACTTCCACCCTCGGTCATGACCTTCATGATCCAGGTCGCTACACTCCGCCCAGAGACGCGGTGGTTCGATGGAGGTCACCGCCGGAGCGGAGGATTTCTTGTCAAGAATCGACCAGCCATTGTGCGCCAGGGCTTTTTTGAATTGGTATGAAGTCAGAGGTTCGAAGTTGTAAGGTTCAGGTTCCTCGGCAATGACATCTTTTCTGATCATCGGGGCGATGGCCGGTTTGCAGGTCCCCGTTACGCTCGGAAGTGCCGCCCAAACCTCCTTGTGCGCAACGTTCAAGCCTTGCTGTTCCAGGACCCTGACGAGAGGCGAGCTTTGACCCTCCGACGAGGATTCCGGCATTTTCAGGATCAAAGGCCAGTTGGGATTTGCAGACCTGGACAAAGGCCTGCCATTCGTTTGCGCTGCGGCCCTGGCGAAAACCATCGCCCTGGTCGAGCCATTGCAGCAGGTACCGGGTCGGATCGCCGCCGGTCAGAAGCGTATTGAAGAAATCCTGATCCAGGCGTTTACCGTGGAGAAGACTGATCTGCTCATCAACGACATGGGAGAGCGCCAGTTGCATGGCCTGTTTGGTCTCCGTGTCCTGGGCAACATCGAGACCAAGACCGCCCTGGTCGGACTTGAGGAAGGCAAGGATGGTCCAGTCTTTGGCGTTGACCTGAGACCAGATGACGCTGCGATACTGCAATTCGGCCAATGGCTTGAGCCGGTCCGGACAACTCTCAATCGCCCGCAGATCCTGGCGGCTGATTCCAGGAAGATAAAGAATCGGCGTGCTCCCGGCCGGGAGGATGACCTCTTCAACCTTGCCCGCCATGACACAGCGCAACCAGATCGCGGGTCCGGTGCGTTGCTCCGGGTTGTAATCTCCCAGCACCAGCAGCTCGGGAAGCTCGCTCTTGAGCAGCCGAATAATCGACTCCCATTGCCGGTCACGATCCGGCCACAGGATACAGGCCGGTGCAACCTGAACTTCGGGGTTGAATACCGCGGCCGCACGAACGGCTTTCAGAAGATGATCAAGCACCCTCATGCGTCACCTCCCAAGAGCCTTCCTTTCGGCCACCGACACGGCGGAGCAAACCCAGCAGCTGCAGCTTTTGCATATTGCGTTGCACGGAGCGCTCGGTGATTCCCAACATCAAAGCCAGCTCGGGTATGGTCACTGACGGGTTTCCCCGACAGATAGCTAAAATCTTTCCCGACGCTTTCCCGACGTTTTCGCGGCCCTGGCAAGCAGCTCAGGACGGATTTCGTCCAGTTTGAACTCAACGCCTGAGTTCTCCCCATTAGCGATCAGGTCGAGA
>JAXHUR010000079.1:0-14416 GCA_034189505.1 Thermodesulfobacteriota bacterium
CCGTGGGCCGTGAGGAACTATCTGGTCTTCGGCGGTTTTGCGCCGGTTGGGACCATGGGGGGCGTCAACCTCTCGATGGGCAATTACGCCCACACGCCTCTGCACAACTCCTGGGCGGCGGTCGAAGTCAGAGGCGAGAAAAGCTGGGGGTATGTATATCGCGAGGAGATCGCCGGACTCAATGAGGACCAGAGGCAGAAAAAAGCCCTGCAACTGGCCAGGCAGTACATGCTGGAACACCCGGGGCAGACACTGCAGCGCTCGCTGGTGAAACTGGCAAACTTCTGGGGTCTGGAAAGGACGATCATCGCCGGGATGAAGGACGGCATTTTCCCGGCGCTGTCAAGCCGTACGCTGCAGGTCGTTCTTATACCTGTCATCCTGATCCCTTACATCATTATTGTCCTGGCGGGGTTTTTCGGGCACCTCTGGCGACTTCTATACGACCGGCATCCTTTCGATCTGGTTTTCGCGCTGATTGTCCTTGGCGTGACAGCCATGCATTCCCTGATCTTCGGTCATTCGCGCTATCACCTGTTTTTAATGCCCGTGCTCTGCGGTTATTGCTCCTGGGCCTTGTTCAACATCAGGTTTTTTTGGCAATCACATCGCCGTCGAGCCTTTTCCGTTGCGTGTCCGGTCCTGCTGATGTTCGGTTCTTTCTGGACATATGATGTTCTTATTGGTAGTCAGGATAAAATTTCCCAGTTTCTGGAGAATCTTTTTTAAAGGCATATGAACAGGGATGAGCAGGATAGGCAGGATAAAGGCGATTAAAACCAGTAGGCATGTGTTTTGTGTTTTTACATCCTGCTCATCCTGCATATCCCTGTTAGCAAATTGACTTTTGTGTGAACTCAGCCCAAAAAGGCAAAACCTGTATCAACAGGGATAGGCAGGATGGTCAGGATGTAAACCAAAACCCGATAAGTTTTTTAATATCATAATGTAATCGACACCTGCAGCTGTTTTCGATCAGGCTTGATAAATGACGACTCATACGCTTGATCTGCGTTCGATCAGGGCGATCCTGTTCGATGTGGATGGTACTCTGTATGCCCAGCAACCGCTACGGTGCAGGATGGTCTACGAGCTGGTCAAGAGCTTCTGCCGTTCGCCGCTCGAGACGCTTGCTACGACCCGGTACCTGCAGGCTTTTCGCAGGGAGAGGGAGACCCTGCGCGATGTTGACCCGGGGTGCGAGCTGGAGTTGTGGCAGTACCGGCTGCCCAGTGAGAAATATGGCCTGGATGAAAAAAGATTGCGCGTCGTGGTTGCCGACTGGATTCATCAACGGCCCTTGCGCTATCTGAAAGGGTGCCGGCGGGACGACCTGGATACGTTCCTGCTTGCAGCCCGGCAGCATGGGGTGAAGCTGGGAACCTATTCCGATTATCCGGCGGCGGCGAAAGTCGCGGCCCTTGGGCTTGCCGATCATTTCGATCTGCACCTGTGCAGCACCGAACCGCAGATAAACCGTTTCAAACCAGCGCCCAACGGTATTCTGGCGGCTTGTGATCACTGGCAGGTCGAGCCGGGCAGTCTGCTTTATATCGGCGACCGCGCCGCCGTCGATGGAGCGGCCTCCGATGCTGCCGGCTGCCACTTTTTGCTGATTGGCCAGCGAGGGCATGATAAATACCCCGCAGCAAAATCATATTCTTTCCTATATGACTGAAAGGAAAAGCCTGTCTAACAGGGATGGACAGGGTCGGCAGGAAAAGGCGATGAAAAACTCAATAGTAGGTTTGTGTTTTAAGGTTTTATATCCTGCCCATCCTGCCTATCCCTGTTAAAAATGCATCGGTTTTTGTATGATCAGGTTGATGTGGAGGATATGAATGAACGTCACAGAAGAGGGCCAGAATGGGAGCCGGATCGCTAGTTTTGACCTGAAGGCTTACATTGACATCGCCCGCCCGGATCACTGGTTCAAGAATGTGTTCATGCTCCTGGGTGTGGTTCTGGCCTTCTTTATTCAGCCGGATCTGGTCTACGACGGCTGGTTCACGCTGCTGGTTCTTGGACTGGTGTCCGTCTGTCTGGTGTCTTCGAGCAATTACGTGATCAACGAGGTTCTGGACGCACCCCGCGATGCCCTGCATCCGGTCAAGTGCCGACGCCCCGTCCCTTCGGGCCGGGTCAGTATCCCCCTGGCCTACGCGGAGTGGCTGCTGCTGGCTGCTTTCGGACTGGGAATCGCCTGGCAGATCAATCTGCCGTTCTTCTTTTCGGCGCTCTGCCTGTGGCTGGCGGGAATGGCCTACAATATTCCGCCCGTGCGGACCAAGGATGTGCCTTACCTCGATGTTCTGAGCGAGTCGATCAACAACCCCCTGCGACTGTTCATGGGGTGGTTCGTCCTGATCCCCCATCATTTCCCGCCGCTTTCTCTGGTGTGCGCCTATTGGATGGTCGGGGCTTTTTTCATGGGCGCGAAGCGTTTCGCCGAGTACCGCATGATCGGCAACGCCGAGGTTGCGGGAAAATACCGTAAATCGTTCAAGCATTACACGGCTGATACTCTTGTCATCAGCCTTTTTTTCTATGCCACGGCCTGCGCGTTTTTCTTCGGTATCTTCGTCATCCGTTATCACCTTGAGCTCATCCTCGCCGTCCCGGTTTTTGCCGGTTTTTTCGCGTATTACATGAAGATCGCCTTCAAGAAGGACAGCCCCGTGCAGAACCCGGAGCGTCTTTACCGCGAAAAAAAGTTCATGATTTATCTGATCGGATCGTGCGTGATTTTTGTCGTTCTTCTTTTTACCCGCATCGAATTTATGTATGAGCTGTTCAATGTGATCAGTTACAAACTGAAACCCTTGTGGTCCTTTTGATCGGCCGACTCTGAGGAGTGGAGTAGAAATGCCTGGTATCGCCGGAATATACACGAAAAGCAGCGATTTTTCCCCTGAAGCGACCCTCGATGAGATGCTTTTGGCCATGACGCACCGGCCGGACTGTATCCGCCGGCAGGTCGTGCGCCCTGACGAGGGTCTGAGTGCCGGCGTGATCTCGCTGGGGGTTTTCGATCAGCCGGAAGGTCAGCTCTGTTCTTCCGAGGAACCGTTCACGGTTTTTCTCGACGGTGAGTTCTACCCCTCGGATCGCCCGGAGGAGCTGGTGCGGGCAGTCAGGAAAGATGACCTGGAGGGCCTTGCGCGGCTGCGTGGCGATTTCGCGAGCGCCTGCCTGGACAGCAGGCGCAGGCGGCTTTCGCTGATTTCAGGAAAGTTCGGCCTCAAGCCGCTTTATTATGCGTTGATCCCCGGGGGGCTGGTTTTTGCCTCGGAGCTGAAGGCGCTGCTTAAGGTGCCCGGCATCCGCCGGGACTCCAACCGACGGGCACTGGCCGACCTTTACCATTTCGGCTTCGTGCTGGGCGACAAGACGCATTTCCCCGATATTTATCTGCTGCCGCCGGCGTCGGTACTTTCTTTTGACCTGGAGACGGGGGCTTATGAACTGGCGCCTTACTGGCGGCTGGAATCGCTTTTCATCTCTTCCGGCACCGCAACGGGCGAGGGCGCAATGGCGGATGTCTCCGCTGCTTTCATGGAGGCTGTAAACCGGCGCTGGAACCCGTCTGAGCCGATCGGGATTTCGCTCTCCGGCGGTCTTGATTCGAGGCTGATTCTTGCGGCCCTGGGGGAGAGGGCCCGGGGGATGCCTTCCTACACCCTCGGGCTGCCGGGGTGCCGGGATCAGATCCTGACGGAGAAGATGGCGCAGGTCGGCGGTACAGAGCACACCTTTCTGCCGCTGCAGGCCGATGACCTGGGGGATTTTCAAACGCTCGCCGCGACCCTGGTATCGTACAGCGACGGGTTCTACCATCCCCACGAGTCGACGGAGAAGAAGGCCCTGGATTATCTGGCTGAGGCTCCTTTCCGCATCATGCTCAGGGGTCACGCGGGGGAAGTGGCCAAGGCTTCTCTCGCCTATCCTCTGCAGGCCTCCGAGAGCCTGAAGGCCATGACCTCGCGGCAGCAGGTTCTCGAGTTCATCCTGGAGAGCGCCAACCTGGGGTTGCGGGGCCTGGAGCCGCGCCAGCTCTTTGGGCCTGAAATGGCCGATTTGGTCGAGCAGGGACCGAGAGCCTCAATCGAGGAGACCTTTGGCGACCTCGATCTCGATCTGTCCCCGGCCGATATGTGCCTTTACTGCTATGTGAAAGAGTGGGTCCGCAGACAGGTGGTGGCCTCGCTGACGGTTTTCAGGGTGCATACGGAGGTCCGTCTTCCTTTCATGGATGAGGATTTTCTTGCCGCTCTGCTGAAGCTGCCCCTGGCGCAGAGGTACTCCGGCGAAGTTCACCGCAGCCTGACCAGAGAGTACCTGCCCGCGCTGGCGGCCATTGCGGATTCGAATACGGGGGCGCCCCTGACGGCCGGGAAGGCGAGGCTGTTTGTGTCCGACAAGGTCAATGCCGTCCTGAGGCGAATCAGTCTGCCCGGCTTCCGGCATTACACCGAATACGAGGACTGGCAGCGCAGGCAGTTCCGGGAGAGCCTGGAGAAAATACTCTTCGACCCGAGAACGCTCGATCGAGGCCTTTACCAGCCCGATGCCCTGAAGCGGGTCTTTCAGGAACATGTCCAGGGAAAACGCAGCTGCGCCAAATTACTGGGGACGATTGCGGGTATCGAACTCTATATGAGGATTTGCGGGGAGGAATGATTTGATGTCCAGGGCTTTGAGGCGAATCATAAAATGGAGCTGCCAAAGGGACGGATGCCGCACCGGTTTTCTTTTTCTGATCCAGCTGGCGGCGGTTTTTGTCCTTTCTGCACCCGCAGCCGGGGAGGCGGCCAGCACCTGGAGCTTTACCAATACGCCGGGGCGCGGGTCGCACCCCGGGGCCCTGGTCTTTGAGAGCGGGGAGATCAGAGTCGACATCTCCTCCATCCCTGACAGCGCGGAGATCTATCGGGCCGTCCTGGTGCCGCACCGGCGGGGGAACACTTTCAACTATAAATGGAACGGCGCGCAGCGGCAGGAAGTCAGGGTTGAGCCGGATGACGGGCAGGGAACCTTCCTGAAACTGCGAGGGCCCGATTTTCTGACCCTTGACGCGACGGATTCCGTGCGCAGGGCAGTTCGCGAGGGGAAGCGCTACCTTCGCTTGAAGGTGGCGCAGTTCCCCTTTCTGGGGCAGGCCGACAAGGCGGAGTACCTCGATGAGAAAACCGGGAGGCCTGTGATCCGCCTCGACGTCACGAGCGACCAGGACCCTCTGTCTTCCATCCCTGCCGTCAGCGGGATCACAGCAGTGCATCGGGATGGCGGCACCATGATCACCTGGAAAGACCCGGCGCCGCTGACGGACGCCGATACCCTGGCCAGCGAAGACTTCCCGGCGCTGAGAGGGCGGGACGAAAACCCGCGGGAAATCCGTTATCGCATCTATCGTCTGGATGAGCCGATCACCCCGGCGACCATCGGCAAGGCCGAGCGCGTCGGGGAGACGGACGCCCTCTCGGTCTGGGACTGGCGCTATTTTGCCCACGGCCGTAATTTCGGCGACGTCAGCAGGGGACAGAATGTTCCACGTTATCCTGTCAGCGATGGCGAGCCTGCCGAGCATGACATGGGGCTGTTTGTTTTTTCTCCCCGGCAGGCGGCCGAATCCTATTATGCGGTCGTCCGCGCCATTGATGGGGAAGAGGACCTCTCTCAGCTGATCCCCGGGAGCAATTCAACACAGGTTGGGGTGAAGGAGGCGCCCGGCTCCGGCCTGGTCCTTCTGCGCGACGAGGTCGAGAAAGAGAAGTGGCGTTACGTCCAGGGGGTGTCGAACCTCAAGTACTATGTGAAGTGGGAAGCGCCGCCAGGATTCAATACCCCGGAGCCCTTCGATTATCTGGTCGTCACTCCGGAGAAGGCCGGGGCAGTGGAGCGCCCCCCTCTTTCCGTCGCCCTGCACGAATGGGGCGGGTCATTGAACCGGGGGTGGCTCTGGTCCTACAACCTGAATAAATACGGGGCGATTCACGTTTCGACGAATCAGCACCCCTATGACTGGTGGACCGGTTTTCATGAAAACCTCTGGACCCTGAAGCCCCTCACCGATGAGGCCGGATCGGTCCAGCCCTTTACCCAGCGTCGCCTCAGGTCGTTTCTCGATGACTTTGTGATTCCGGAATGGAACATCGACACCGAACGCATTCTGCTGCACGGCTCGTCGATGGGCGGGGCCGGAGCGTCTCTGTGGGGGATCAAGACGGGCGATTATTTCGCCAACCTGACGAGCTTCGTCGGCGTTCATATCCCGGCGGAGACGCCCCAGTTCGTCAGCTCCTTCGCCAACGTGTACGGGCCCATCGAGGCAGGCATCGAATACCTTGACTCGGGGATGTCGGCCTGGGACTACGAGGACAATACCCGCTGGCTCAGAGACAACCTCCTCGTCGAAACGCCTCATATCAGCTTTTCAAACGGTCGCAACGACGGCGCTATCGGCTGGCCACAGGCCTGGAAGTTCGCCCGGGCGCTGGTGGAGACCAAGCGCCCCTTTACCTTCAAGTGGGGCATGGGGGGGCACGGCGAGCGCCCCTATCACATGGGCGATGTGATCGATTTCAAACTTCATCAGTCGGTCCCCGCCTTCTCCGGGGGGACGTTGGATGACGACCTGGGCGCCGCGCCGGAGAACGCTGTGAAGGAAGGGCAGGTCAATTACCACTACCGCTGGGAGACCTCAACCATCGAGGACACGGAAAGCTCCTGGGCGATCACCCTGTACCTGCACGACAAGGCCCCCGCCTCTTCCGCCGAAGTTCACATGACCCCCAGGCGCCTGCAGAATTTCAGAACCCATCCGGGGCAGCTCTTTGAGTGGACAAATTCACAGAACGGTGAAGTGATTCAGGAAGGGACCGCCACGGCCGACAACCACGGTTTGGTGACGCTGCGTTCGGTTCGCATCACCAGGGAACGCAATCGCATAAAAGTATGGCCCTCGGAGAAAGGGCCCGATGTCGTGTCCCCGGGGCAGGTCGATGACCTCAGGGTCAGCCACAGTTCTCCTGACTCGCTGTCCCTGGCCTGGACCTCTCCCGGCGATGACGGCGAAGAGGGGACGGCGGCATCCTATGACATCCGCTTCTCGACGGTGCCGCTTAACGCGGACAACTGGAATGAGGCCGACAGGCTTGTCTCGACGCCCCTGCCGCTCAAGGCCGGGAGCCTGCAGGAAGTCTCGGTGCCGGACCTGGTTTTCGGGCAGGAATATCATCTGGCGCTGCGGGCGGTGGACGACGCCGGCAACCAGAGTCCTCTGAGCAACGTCGTTTCGGCAGAGACTTCGGCGACCAATCGCGAAATCAGAATTTCTAATCGAGATCAGTTGTATGCAGCCCTGAAAAACCTGGAGTCGTACACGACGCTGATTCTCGCAGAGGGGACCTATGATCTGAACCGGGCTCTCTCCTTCGGCATGGCCTGGTCCAAAGACGGAAAACCGCTGACAAACGTCACTCTCCGCGGCGAAGCCGAAGATGCCGGCGGCGTGGTTCTGCAGGGACCCGGCATGAGCCGCAATCAGGAGCCGAAGATCCTCGTCCGGGTCAGATACAGCAGGAATTTCACCCTGGAAAATCTGACCCTTCGGGGGGCCTATTTTCACCTGGTGCAGATTCACGGGGAAGATGACGCCGATGGAATTCACTTCAATAATGTGCACCTGCTGGATGCCGGGCAGCAGCTGGTCAAGGTCTCGAAAAATAAAAGCATCGCCCGCTTTGCGGACGGGGGAGTGATCGAGAATTCTTTCATCGCTTTTAGCGATCACGCCCGATACTCGCCGGATATCCTCGGCGGCGCCTACTATACCCATGGCATCGACGTTTTGGGCGGCTCTGACTGGGTCATACGGAAGAACCGCTTCGAGAACATTCGCGCCCCCCATGACAGCGAGCATCCCTCCGGGCTTGCCGGCCCGGCAGTGCTGATGTGGCAGGGGACCCGGGACGCTACGGTGGTCGGCAATACCTTCCGTGAGTGCGATTTCGGCATTACTTTCGGGCTGACGGCAGGTGATGACCCCGACCATGTCGGGGGCGTGATCGCCCACAATGAAATCTACCGCGAAGGACCCGGTGATGTCGGCATCAGTCTGAACAAGACCCGGGGCGTGCAGGTGCTGGCCAACAAGGTCTTTCTGCACGGGACATTCCCCTGGACCATCGAGGAGCGGCGGCTGGCAAAGGATGCGAAAAACCGGCCGACGCTGATCAAAAACAATATTACGGACGGTCCGATCAAGCTGCGGGATCGCGGTTATGCGATTCTTGAGGACAATGTCGTCCGCCCGGCCACGCACTGAGTTCTGTCGAGGATGCCGGTACTCTGCCTTATGAAGAAATCCAGATCTCTCATTCTGGGGACGACCATCACGATTCTCTGTCTGTGGCTCTCCTTCCGGCATGTTCGGTGGAGCGAGCTCGTCGACTACCTGCAGGTTGCGAGTTATCCCCTCGTTGCTGCAGCCTCCCTCATTTATCTGCTCAGCTACGCGGTCCGCGCCTTTTTCTGGAGCGAATTGCTCGGTACCAGCGTTCGGCTTGGACCGTTGCGGCTGTTCGAGCATCTGATGCTGGGGGTGATGGCCAACAACATTCTGCCCGCCCGCATGGGTGAGCTGGTGCGCTGCCACCTGGCGGCCGGGGATGCGCATGTTGCCAGAACCCGGGTCTTCTCTTCGATTTTCGTCGAACGCAGCCTGGATGTTCTGTGCCTGTTCGCTCTGACCATGCTGGCCTTTGCGCAGGATTTCGGCGCCGTATGGCCGAGCCGGATCGCTCTGCTGGCTCTGCTGCTGATTCTGCTGATTCTGGGCTTTATCCTGGCTGTCGTCAGTGCCGGTCAGGCTGTGCCCCGTCTGGTCGGGAGAATGCTTCCGCGCTCATGCCGGGAAAAGGTGGCAGGGCGGCTCGCGGAGCTGATCGCGGCTTTTCGCGGCGGCCTTCCGCCGCTGCGCCTGGACCTGCGCAATATGAAGATCATGGCCTATGCCCTGGGCTGCTGGGTGGTCTGGGCGGGCTTTCTCTATGCAGGTCTCGCGGCATTTGCGATTCAGATTCCCCTGGTGGGGGTCTTTATGCTGACCGGGATCATCAATCTCGGGGTTCTGGCCCCCTCGTCCCCCGGGTTCATCGGCCCCTTTCAGTTCATCTGCCTCCAGGGGTTGGCGCTCTACGGGGTGGCGCCGGAGAAGGCGCTGGCCTTTTCACTGGTCTTTCATGCGTCCTGGTATCTGCCTTCGACGATTCTCGGGGCCTTTTTCGGTCTGCAGATGGGGCTATCCAGAAAGCAGATCAAATCGATGACTCAATCAGCGGCGTGAGCATAATGAACCAATTGACTACCTTCGAAATATTTGAACAGTACGGGCTGGAAAGGTCTGATGAGCCCATCACCTTCGGGCTGCCTCTGCCGGTGGGCAGCTGCCGCGAGCCGGCAGAGCTGTCATTGTATGATGGGGCTGGTCGCCGTCTGCCCGCGGTCTTCACACCCCTGGCCCGGTGGGAGGACGGCAGCCTCAGGTGGCTTCTGTGTGATACACGCGTCGATCTGAAGGCGGGCGAAAAGGGCAGCCTGGTACTTGCCCGGGGGGAGGCGGGGGAGAACCCGGCCGCTGCCGGCCTCGAGCTGGTGGAGACCCCGGAAGACTACCGGATTACGGCGGGGCTCGCGCAGTTTTCGGTCAGCAAGCAGGATTTTCTGCCTCTTTCCCGCATCACTCTGGGCGGGCGGGATCTGGTAAAGGCGGCTGAGAGCGGGCTGGTTTTGACGGATGCTGCGGGAAGGTTGTGGCGGGCCGCTGGCGGGTCGTGGCAGATCGCCTGCCAGAATCCCCTGCGTCTGGTCCTCAAGTGGACGGGGCGCTTCCTGGCGAAAGATGAAGCACATCCCCTGGAATGCGAGGGTCTCCTGACGTTCTGCGCCGGGCGCCGGGCCGTCGAGGTGGAGCTCAGGGTGCGCAATCCTCAGGCGGCCAGACATCCCGGCAACCGTTGGGACCTGGGCGATCCCGGCTCGCTTCGGTTCAGAGAGCTCACGTTGAATTTTCCGCTGGCCGGGGAGGGGGCCGAAGGAATTTTTCTGCAGGCCGAACCCGAAAGCGAGGTCGCCCGGTTCACTGACGCCGTCACCCTCTACCAGGACTCCAGCGGAGGCGAGAACTGGCGGTCCCCGAACCATGTGAACGCGCAGGGAGAGATATTGCCGTGCCTTCCCGGGTACGAGGTTCGCAGCGGGGAGAATGTGCTCACCCGGGGGCGGCGGGCGAATCCCCTGATTGGCGCGGCGCTGGATGGTGCCGGCTTCGGGCTCAGTATGCCGGCTTTCTGGGAGAATTTTCCCAAGGCGCTGGGTGGCAATCCGGGAACCCTGGAGTGGGGGATCTTCCCGGGGCAGTCCCGGGGGCCCTACGAGCTGCAGGGGGGCGAGCAGAAAACCCACACCCTGTTTGTGATGCTCGGGCGCGATGCGGACGAGCTCGCGGCGTTGCGCGATCGGTTGCATCGCCCGCTCGTACCGAAGATCGATCCTGAGTGGTACCGGCGGTGCGCCGCCGGCCCTGCGCTTGCGCACGCAGGGGGGGATGCGCGCCGGGACGCGCCTCTGAACAGGGCTCTCGGCGACTATCTGGCTCTGATCGATTCCGCGCTCGAAGGCGCTGATTCCTTCTTCGCACGCCGGGAGAGGATCGATGAATACGGCTGGCGCCATTTCGGCGACCTGTACGCCGATCACGAGGCCGTTTTTCATCAGGGGGATGAGCCGTTCGTTTCGCACTACAACAACCAGTACGACGTCATCAAGGGCGCTCTGCTGCAGTTCTGGCGCACGGGCAGGAGCGACTGGTTCCGCCTCGCCAGAGAGCTGGCGGACCATGTCGCGGACATCGACATCTATCATACCGATGAGGACCGCTATCAGTACAATCGCGGATTGTTCTGGCACACCGATCATCATCTGCCTGCGGCGACCGCGACCCATCGCGCTATCTCTCGGATTCACGCCGAATACAAGGACTGCGTAGGCGGTGGCCCGGCGCCGGATCACAATTACGCGACCGGACTGGCCCTGATGTACTGGACGACCGGGGAGGAACGCTACCGCGAGGCGGCCCTGGAGCTGGTGGAGAATATCCGTAACCTGGTGCTGGGGCCTGATACCCTCGCGGAAAGGGGCTTTCAGTTGGTCAGAAAAAGCCTGGCGGGTGTCAGGGCTCGCATCGGCCGAAAAGGTCTTGTTTACGCGGATGTTTTCGGGGTGCTTGATGGCCCGGGTCGGGCGAGCGGCAACGTGCTGAATACCCTTCTTGATGGTTTCCTGCTCACCGAAGATGGGGAGTTTCTGGATCTTGCCGGGATGCTCATCCGCAGATGCGTTGCGCCGACCCAGGACATCGCGTCCCTCGACCTGGAAAATGTGGAGCTGCGCTGGATGTACACAGTCTTTCTCAAGGCCCTCGCCAGGTATCTGGAAGTCAAGGAGATGTGGGGTCTGAAGGATGGCATGTTTGCCTACGCGCGGGCCGCTTTTGTGCATTACGCATGCTGGATGCTTGAGAACGAGGCTCCCTATCTGGACAGGCCGGAGATCCTGGAATTCCCCAATGAGACCTGGGCCGCCCAGGAGCTCAGAAAAAGCGACATCCTCGCCCTGGCGGGAAAGCAGGTCAGGGGAGAGCTCAGGGACCGGCTGATGGAGCGGAGCGCTTTTTTCTTCGCGACGGGAGTTGCGCAGATGCAATCTTTCGAGACCCGGGCGCTGACCCGGCCGTTGGCTCTTCTTATGACCAACGGGGCTGATGCGCTCGAGCTTCAGGGGTTGTGGCGGGAAGGGGAGCTGCCCGAAGGGGGGGATCCCGAAGAGATTTTTTCAGCTGCCAGGCGTACCCCGACCGGATCGTCGGTCCGGGCGAACCGGAAAATTCTCCGGAGTCGTCTGACTTCCATATCTCCGGGCAGGGAATGGCGCTGGATACGAAATCGGCTCGGGTTTTGAGGGCGCTGTGAATGACCGGGTTTCTTATAGCAGAAATGGCGTTCGGGTGCCGAGATTCCTGCCCTGGATTCTGGACAATCCCGGCCGCGCTGCCGTCTGGGTATCCATCGCGCTGTTGTTGTATCAGGCTGCGCTGCCGGGCGGGCTGACCCTCGATCCCGCCGCCCGGACGATCACCTGGGATATTTTCCCCTCCGCCTCATTTCATTTGTCCAGGGCCGATGTGATCGGAAACATTGTGCCTTATGCCGTTTTCGCGCATTTCGTTTTTATGGCCTGCAAGCGGCGGTCAGGCCCCTGGAGAATGGTCGCCGCGTTTACCTTTGCTGCGACGGTCCTTATGGCGCTGTCCGTTGAATTCGTTCAATACTTCAATCTCTCTCGCGGCTCGGCCGTCTGGGACGTCATCAGCGGAGCCATCGGAGGGGTTTTCGGGGTTCTGAGCGGCACTTTTTATGTCCGTAAAGTGTCGGAGCGTTTTCAGCGGTGGCTGAACATTGAAATGGGCCGGAATTCTCTTTTCGTCGCGGCGGCTTTTCTCGCCGCACTTCTTCTCTGGGATGCAGCGCGGCCTTTCTATATCGTGAGCAGCGCCGATGCGCTTTTCAGCAATATCAAGCAGAGCGTCGTGATTCCTTTCGAACCGGCAGGCAGGGATATCCGCGTACAACTTGGACTCCACCCTTCGCGGCAGATCGATACACCAACCCGCTCACCGGATTACTGGGGTAAGGTGGGAGAGCGGCTGATCGCCTATGGGACTCTTTTCGGACTTCTGCTTTTCTCTCGCCGGAGAAATGTCCTGAAAAGTTGCCTCTTACCATTTCTGGCCGTACTTGGGGCGGTGGAAATCATATCCCTGCTTGTCGTCAACAGTCATATGGATATCACGCGCATCGTCATCGGTTTGATCAGTATGCCGATAGCCTTTTTTTTCAAGAGACTGTGCGACGCCAGATCGCCCAGGTTCGGGCTTTCTCTGATGTTGATCGTCTGTACTTCGTATATTGTCATCAGCGATCTGCGCCCTTACGAATTCTCCGACCGCACGGCAGTCGGTCGGGACTGGTTCGTCCCTTTGATGACCCATGTGAAAAGCGTCGACGTGATGCTGCTTGCAAATATCATCGAAGCGGTTGTCATTTTCTCTCCCCTCGGAATGGTGGTTTTCCTCCTTCTGTGGAACGGTCGAAATTCGAGAAGCGGGAGTCAGAGACTCTATGCCTTTCTTGCATGTCTCTTCAGCGGAATTCTGGCGGGTGTTCTGGAATATGTTCAGCTGTGGATTCCCGATCGTACCTCTACCCTTGAGGACATCCTGTACGCCATCCTGGGAAGCTACGTTGGGGTTTTGGTCGCCAAAATTTACCTTATTCACCGTTTTGACAGGCTGCAGGTGTCAGCGCAGTGTGAGTAACCGCCGGCAATGCACCGAATGTAGGAACGACGCATGCGTCGCCCTGCTCTATATGGCAAAAAATTCTCCGGGTGTCAGAGCGGGGATTGTTGATCCTGAGAAATCCTTGCTGTTGCGGGTGATGATAAAATCACAGGCTTTCTTTTCTGCTGATGCGCAGATGACCGCATCCTCAAAGTCGGAGAACTGTAAATTCCTGGCGCGGAGAAAAATTTCTTTGTCGGCCGGAACAATCGCAAAGTTCTGCAGCAGCCAGTCGATCAACTCATCGCTTTGTTGTTTGCCTGCGTATTTTTCAACGAGGTAGTGAAGGGTGGTCAGTGCATGCGCCGCGATACAGCCGCATTTTTTTTTCAACGCGAAATCGAGAATTCTGGCAGAAGCGTCATAGTGGGGCTGCCTTTTCTGGACAACATCGAGCACAATATTGAGATCAAGCAGGAGTCTCATTGATGCTTATCCTCCATAGCTTCATGATATTCTTTGCGAGCGTCGATCTCTTCGGGAATAATGCCGCTGAAACGCAGAATATCAGGATGGATATCCCCCTCGGGCCGTCTGCGTAATTGTTTGAGGTAGCGATCAATGAGTTCAGTCATCGTAATCCCGTGTTTGGTGGCGTAATTTTTAGCGAATTCAATGTCTTCTTCCGGTAAACGAATGGTGAGTTTGCGTGTTGCCATCGGTGATCTCCTTTTATTGGAATGGTACGGCTATTTTACGGTAAATGTACGGCTTGGTCAATTCCTGGAACGGGATGGATGACGGTGACAGGGCGCACATCGGTGCGCCCCTACGGGGACCGGTGGAAACGCATCGAATGTAGGGGCGACGCATGCGTCGCCCTGGTGAATTACGGCACCCCGGTGAATGGGAATACCCCCGGCACGGGAACGAATGATGCCATGCCCGGGACCGGGACCGAGATGAATGACGGCACCAGGGCGCACATCGGTGCGCCCCACGGGGACCGTCGATAAT
>JAXHUR010000008.1:0-56325 GCA_034189505.1 Thermodesulfobacteriota bacterium
TTGAGCCGGCAGCTTGGTGAGCGCTACCAGGGCAGTGAAAGTTCGAATTCCTGAATAGAGTTTGTGCCTTGCGCCCGCAAAGGAATTGAATTGATTGCATGCGACGCAGATTGTCGCTGAAATATGCAGAGTGAAAAGCAGGAGGGGTCATGTCTGTCTGTCATTTTATCCTTGCCGAAGATCGCGCCCAGAGCCGCTATCTTAAACGGCGCCTGGCTGAAAAAGGCGCCTGGCTCAATGTCGTGGTGGGCACCTGGGTCGAGTTTCTAACCACCCTTGAGAACCTTTTTCTGGTAGAAGCTCCGACCTCTGACTGGTCGGCGGCCCTCGCGGTGCTTGAGCAATGTCTTGGCCCCTCGGGCAGCACCGAGGAGCACCGAAGCCGCGCCCGCGAACTGATTCAGGAACTGCAGGCGGCGGTCAATGCCGGCGAAGCCTTGCCCTGGGACGATCTGCCGATCCACGGCCTGACCGATACCCTGGTGGCGCTTCCCGGGGGCAGAATCTATGTCGTCGACTTCAAGAAATCCAAAAGCGACAAGCGGCGCGAGCGCATGACCAAGGGCTATGACAGTCAGGCCACTCTTTACCGAATTATGCTGCAGACCGGCGAGGCCCACAAAACCGAGGATGACCTTGCCCGTGCGTTTGAGCAGGGCGCACAGATCGGCGTTCTTTATTACCTGATGAACGACCAGGTCGTGCTCGCCGATACCGCCGGGTGGCTGCCGCAGGATCTGGCCGGGGCGGATGAGCTCGGCGACGGAATCTCCACCAAGGCCATGACTTTGATTCGCGAGCGACTTGCGCAGATCAGGCGCGGCGAGGTGCGGCTCAATCACGAAGATGATGAGCGCTGGTATGACAAGGAAGCCGGCATGGCGATCTACGCCCTCGACAACAGCCCGCTGCTCAGGCTCTTTATGCACCGCGGGGAGGTGGCACGATGAGTATCCCTCAGCTGACCATCATCCCCGCCGGCGCAGGCTCCGGCAAAACCTTCACGATCCAGAATACCCTGGCCGAATGGGTCAGAGATAAAGAGATCGATCCCGATAGAATCGTCGCGGTCACCTTCACCGAGGCCGCCGCCGCAGAGCTTCGTGGACGCATCCGCGAGCAGCTGGTCAAAGATGGCCGTCTCGAAGACGCCCTGCGTCTCGACCAGGCCTACATTTCCACCATTCACGGCTTCGGCCTGCGCCTGCTCACCGAGTTTGCCTTCGACGCAGGGATCTCCCCCGCGCCGCGTTTGCTCAACGAAGATGAAGAGGCGATTCTGATCCGCCAGGCGCTGGCCGAGACCGATCGTGCAGACGGGGTGATGGGCGACCTCGACGGATTCGGGTACCGTTATGATTTTACCTCCAGGAAGGGAGGCGAGGATCTCTTTCGCGATCGTGTCCTTGAGTTGATCAACAAGCTGCGCTCCATCGGCCGGCTCGAAGAAGATGCTGGGCTTCTGCCCCATGCCCTGCAGCATCTTAAATCCCTTTACGGGCCCACCGAGCTTGCGCAAAACCTCAACCGGACCCTGCACGATGCGGTGCTGGCGCTGCTTGCGCAATTTCCGGCCGAACTCTCCTCTCTCCATCCAGACAACGGCACTTTTGTCCGTGCCTTGCGCGCCGATTTTCAAGCCCTCAAAAAAGCGCAGAAGAGTGAAATCCTCGAAACCGACTGGCAGCTGTGGAAGAAGCTGCGCAACCTGCGCGGCTCCAAGCGCGGCACCGATATGCCCGAGAACTACGACGAGCTGGTCAATGGGGTGATCAGCGCGGCCGATGAACTCCCCCAGCACCCCGGACCTCTGGCCCATGCTGTCCGACATGTTCAGGCGCTGCTCGAGGCCAGTCAGGATTGCCTGGGGCGCTATGCCCAAAACAAGCGGGAGAAGGGGCTGGTTGACTACACCGACATGGTGGCCTTAAGCCATCGAATGCTCATTGGGCGACCGGAGATTCTGGAGACTTTCCGCCAGCGGGTGGACTGCCTGGTGATCGATGAATTCCAGGACACCAACCCCCTGCAGTTCTCCCTTCTCTGGGCGCTGTGCGAAGCGGGCGTGCCGACCCTGGTGGTCGGCGATCTCAAGCAGGCGATCATGGGCTTTCAAAATGCCGATTCACGCCTGCTGGCGCAGCTCCAAAAGCTCTATCCCGAACACACCCAGCCTCTGACCGGCAACTGGCGCTCCACCGCCAAGCTCATGGACTGGTTCAACGCCGTGGGGCAGGGGCTGTTCAAAGAGCAGTACACGGCACTGACCCCCCGTGCGGATTATCCCAGCAGTCTCTCCAGCCTTGAAGCCGTTGTGTTTGGCGAAAACTGGCGGGCCAAGGAGGGGGAGCCTTCGCCGACCGAGGTGCGACCGCGCTGGACGGCTTCGCGCATCAAAACCCTGCTCGACGATCCTCAACAATGTGTCTACGACCGCCACCAGAAAATCACCCGCAGACTTCGCGCAGGCGATATCGCCATTTTGTGCCCCACCAACAAAAAACTCTCTGAGTATGCCGATGCCCTGCGCGAGCTGGGCGTGCGCTCGCGCAGGGAGGCCGACGGCTGGTTTGAATCGCCGGTGGTGCGTCTGGCCTGCCACGCCCTGGCCTATGTCGCCGATCCCTGCGACCAGCATGCCGCACTGGTTCTTGCCGTGACTGAGATGGGCGAGCAGACCCTGCAGTCGGCCCTATCCACCCTGCTGGAGGGAGAGCTTCCAACCGGCAAGGTTTTTGAGGCGCTGCGCCCCCTCAAGGAGGCCCCCGCCGATCTCAGTGTCAGTGAACTTCTCAACCAGGTGATCGATGCCCTGGATCTCTATGGCGTAATCAGCACCTGGCCCGAGGCCGAACAGGCCCGCGCCAGCCTTTTGCGACTGCAGGGCGAAGCGCAGGAATTCATGGCGGCCAACCGCGAGGCGCTGGCCAGTGGCGGCTATTACGGCTCAGGACCCAAAAGCTTTCTGGCTTGGTTGACCAATCGCGCCGAGAGCGAAAACGGCCAGCCCGATCCACGCGTGGTCGATGAGCAGGCGGTGGTGCTGATGACCTGGCACAAATCCAAGGGCAAGGAATGGCCCGTGGTGGTCGTGGCCGGTAGTGACGCCAAGGTCAAATGCCCCCTGCCCAGCACCGACGTGAAGTATCGCGACTTCTCCGACCTTGGTGCGGTTCTCGAGCAGGCCCGCATTGAAATATCCCCCGACTTTGCCGCACCCGAAACGGGCGACAAGTTTAAAGAGCCTCTATGGCAGCAGGCCTGGGAGAGTGCGCTGTGCCTGCTTTATGTGGTCATCACCCGTGCCCGGGAGAAGGTCATCCTCGAGTGGCCCCAATATCTCGACAATGGCCGAGAGCGATCCACCGTCACGTTCTGGGAGGTCCTCACCCAAACCACCGGCATGATGCTTGACGCCAATCATCTCAAGATCGGCCCGCAGCAGTTTGACTGCCGGGTGATGGAGACGGACCGGGATCTACCTCCTGAATATGACACGGGGCGGGATCTCGAGGTAAGTCTTCCCACCACAGGCCGGCGCGCCATTGAGCCCGGTTTACGACCGATAGAGACCACGCCCGAGATCATCACGCCAAGCAGCCTGCACGCAGAAGAGGTCGCAGGAGCCTCCGCAGCTGTAACCACCACGCGTTACGGCACACCGCTGGAGATGGAACTTGATCTCGAAGCCCTGCAAAAGGGAACGCTGCTGCATCGCTGTTTCGAGTTGTTCGACGGCAAGAGAGATGTTGAGATCATTCGTAGTGCCTTGGGAGACCTGGTTTCCGGGGAAGACTTTAAGCGGGTTGCTCAGGCGGCCGGCAATTTTTATCACTGGCTTGATCAAACCTATGCGCCCCTTGCTCTGGAAAGAGAAGTGCCGATCCTGTTTCTTGACGAGAAGGGCAGCGTCGTCAACGGTTTCATTGACCTGCTGGTTGAGACAGAGCAAGGCTTCTGGATCATCGACCACAAATCGGACCGTGTCGAAGATCCCGAAGAGAAATTCAACGACTACCTGCCCCAGCTTCGCTGTTACGCAAAAGCCGTTGCGAAGGCCCGACCGGATAAGCCGGTGCTTGGGGTTGCGATCAACTGGATTGTGCGGGGTGAGGTGATGAACCACTTTCGGGGCAACGCGCTCACAGGCAAACGCTCCAAGACAAAGGCGGGGTAGGGGGCGCACGGCCGGGAGATCACATGACCATCAGGGTGATGTCACCTGTTTCACCTTCCTTCAACGCCGTATAGAAGCATAAGGGCCCTTCCGGAATGAGGTTCAGAAACTCAAACAACACATTTTCGATCTTTTCCGGCATCTTCGAAAAGCTGGTATCCAAGAAGGCAAACAATGATCGCAGAGATGAAATCATCCGCCCTGCCGTCTTCCTGTGCCAGCCAGAACTTTTCGGGAACAGAATGGCGCCTGGCTAGAAGGTAGTCGCCTTTCGATAACTCTTTGAGGGTGCGCAGTTTCTGCTCTTTAGGGTCCGTGAGATAATAAGCGCCCCGCCAGTGAGTAAAACCGATCAGATTTTCGCTTACTTAGCTGAAAGACAATCTCTCATTGACTAAATATTGAAATAAATTTAAGTTTATTGTGTGAAATTTTTTTGCCTGGCTCAGGCACGGAGGGGAAAATGCCCAGATACATCAAGCTAGGTTTTTGCTTATTTGAATAAGCCGTCCGGCACTGGGAACCCAGTGCTAGCGGCTTTTTTGCGTTTTTTAGAGGGCAGAGCAGGATGTCAAAGAAAGATTTTTCCGAACGCGACATCTGCACCAAATATATTACTCCGGCCATTCAGGCCGCCGGCTGGGATATCCACGCCCAGGTGCGCGAAGAGGTGACCTTTACGAAGGGTCGCATCATCGTCAAGGGCAAACTGCACACCCGCGGCAAGGCCAAGCGGGCCGATTACATCCTTTACCACAAGCCCAATTTTCCTGTCGCTGTTATCGAAGCCAAGGACAACAGTCATTCTGTCGGCGATGGCATGCAGCAGGCTCTGGACTACGCCGATATCCTCGATGTTCCCTTTGCCTTCTCATCCAACGGAGACGGCTTCCTGTTTCATGACCGCACCGGGATGGCTAAACCCGTAGAAAAAGAGATCGACCTCGGGGCATTTCCCTCACCGGATGATCTCTGGCTGCGTTACAAGGCCTGGAAGGGGATAGGTGGCGAAACCGAAAAGATCGTCGATCAGCCCTATTTCAGCGATGGCAGCGGCAAGGAGCCGCGCTATTACCAGCGGGTGGCCATCAACCGGGCGGTCGAGGCCATCGCCCGGGGGCAGGATCGCGTCCTGCTGGTCATGGCCACCGGCACCGGCAAGACCTACACTGCCTTCCAGATCATCTGGCGGTTGTGGAAATCTCGCTTGAAAAAACGCATTCTCTTTCTTGCCGACCGCAATATCCTGGTCGACCAGACCAAGACCAACGACTTCAAGCCCTTCGGCCAGGCTATGACCAAGATCGAAAAGCGCCAGGTCAACAAGGCCTACGAGATTTATCTTTCGCTCTATCAGGCGGTCACCGGCAATAAGGAAGAGAAGAATATCTACAAGCAGTTCTCCCGCGATTTCTTCGACCTGGTGGTCATCGACGAATGTCATCGCGGCAGCGCTGCGGAAAACTCGGCCTGGCGCGAAATTCTCGATTACTTTTCCAGCGCCACCCACATCGGACTGACCGCCACGCCGAAAGAAACCAGAGACGTTTCCAACATCCACTATTTCGGCGAGCCGATCTACACCTATTCCCTCAAACAGGGTATCGAAGACGGCTTTCTCGCCCCTTACAAAGTCGTGCGTATCGACCTCGACAAAGATCTCACCGGTTGGCGCCCCGAGCAGGGTAAGGTCGACAAGAGCGGCGCGCTCATCGAAGACCGCATCTACAACCAGAAGGACTTCGACCGCAATCTCGTCCTGGAGAAACGCACCGATCTTATCGCCCGCAAGGTATCCGAATTTCTCAAGGGGACCGATCGCTACGCCAAGACCATCGTTTTCTGCGAAGACATCGACCATGCCGAACGCATGCGCCAGGCCTTGGTCAACCATAACGCCGATTTGACCGCCGAAAACAGCCGCTACGTCATGAAGATCACCGGGGATGACAATACCGGCAAGATGGAACTGGACAACTTCATCGACCCTGAAAGCCGTTACCCGGTCATTGCCACGACCTCACGGTTGATGAACACCGGCGTCGATGCCCAGACCTGCAAGCTCATCGTGCTCGACCAGACGATTCAGTCGATGACCATCTTCAAGCAGATTATCGGCCGCGGCACCCGCATCAATGAGGATTACGGCAAATTCTATTTCACTATCATGGATTTCAAAAAGGCCACCGAGCTTTTTGCAGATCCGGCTTTTGATGGTGAGCCGGTACAGATCTACGAACCCGGTCCTGATGAATCACCTGTGCCGCCGGAAGAGCCCGATAATGCGGATGAGGATGAAAAATCCGAGCCTGAACCTCCCTCGCCCGATCCACCTGGGGAAGGGGAGCCCCCTGGTGAGCCACGGCGCAAGTATGTCGTCGACGACGTCGAGGTCTTCGTGGCCGCTGAGCGCGTGCAGTATTACGGCAAGGACGGCAGGCTGATCACCGAGTCCCTGAAGGACTTCACCAAGAAAACCGTCTGCAAAGAATTCGCCTCGCTGGACGATTTTCTGCGCAAGTGGAACAGCGCCGAGAAAAAACAGGCGGTCATAGCCGAACTCGAAGAGCAGGGCGTACTGCTCGAAGCTTTGGCAGATGAAGTCGGCAAGGACTTCGGTCCCTTCGACCTGATCTGCCATGTGGCTTTCGACCAGCCCCCGTTAACCCGCCGCGAGCGAGCGGAGAAGGTCCGCAAGCAAAACTACTTCACCAGATACGGCGACCAGGCGCGAGAGGTTTTGAACGCTCTCTTGGATAAATATGCCGATGAGGGCATCGAGAATATCGAGGACGTCAAGATCCTCAGAATTCAGCCCTTCGACAAATTCGGGACCCCCATCGAAATCGTCAAGTCTTTCGGTGGGCGCCGGGAGTTCGATCAGGCCATCCGCGACCTTGAGCGGCACCTTTATGATTCGGTCTCTTGAGCCATGAGTTTATATCCGAAGACGAGGGCGATGTATCCCTGCCGCTGCAAGAGGAGGGTGCGCCTTCCGTCCTCGATGAAATCCGCCAGGGCGATGTTGTGATCTTTGAGCGGGTTGGTCCGCGGGCAGTCAATATCTGCGGTTTTATTCCGCAGAGGGCCACCGCGGATATACCGGCCCCAAATTCCGCATCGGCAGAGGTGCGGAGCCTGGAACCATCAATCTTTCCCTGTTGACCTGAATATCCGGTTACGCAAATTCATTTATTCGCAAGGAGTGCAGTTCATCCATGTCCGTATCCACAACAATTAAAACCATCCAGGACATTATGCGCAAGGATGCCGGGGTTGACGGCGATGCGCAACGTATCGGGCAGCTTGTCTGGATGTTCTTTCTGAAGATTTTCGATGATCAGGAGCAGGAGATCGAACTGCTCACGGATGATTACACCTCGCCGATCCCTGAGCAGCTGCGCTGGCGCAACTGGGCCGCCGATGCCGAAGGGATCACTGGCGAGGAGCTGCTCGACTTCATCAACAACGACCTGTTCAAGACCCTCAAGGAGCTGGAGCTCAGCGCCGGCACCAACGGGCGCGGCCTGGTGGTGCGCTCGGTTTTCGAGGACGCCTACAACTACATGAAGAGCGGCACCCTCATCCGGCAGGTGGTCAACAAGATCAACGAGATCGATTTCAACCGCTCCTCTGACCGCCACACCTTTGGCGACATCTACGAGCAGATTCTCAAAAACCTGCAGAGCGCGGGCAACGCCGGGGAGTTCTATACCCCGCGTGCCGTTACCCAGTTCATGGTCGACATGGTCGATCCGAAGCTCGGTGAGAAGATCCTCGATCCGGCATGCGGCACAGGGGGGTTCCTTTCCTGTGCCATCGAGCATGTACGCGGCAACTACGTGAAGGCTACCGAGGACGAGCAGCTTCTACAGAAGTCGATCTCCGGCGTCGAGAAAAAGGCGCTGCCGCACCTGCTCTGTACCACCAACATGCTGCTGCACGGCATCGAGGTGCCATCCAATATCCGTCACGATAACACCCTGGCGCGACCACTGCGCGATTACGGTCCCAAGGATCGGGTCGACGTGGTGGTCACCAACCCGCCCTTCGGGGGTACCGAAGAGGACGGCATCGAAGCCAACTTCCCCGCCGCTTTTCGCACCCGCGAGACAGCCGACCTGTTCCTGGTGCTGATCATGCATCTGCTCAAGCCGGGCGGCCGTGCTGCCATTGTTCTGCCCGACGGCACGCTGTTCGGCGAAGGCGTCAAGACCCGCATCAAGGAGAAGCTGCTCGAGGAGTGCAACCTGCACACGGTAGTGCGCCTGCCCAACGGCGTCTTTAACCCCTATACCGGCATCAAGACCAACCTGCTGTTCTTCACCAAGGGGGAGCCGACTAAGGAAGTTTGGTATTACGAGCACCCCTATCCCGAAGGGTACAAGAGCTACTCCAAGACCAAGCCGATGCGCATCGAGGAGTTCGCGCCCGAGAAGTCCTGGTGGGGAGACAAAAAACGAGAGGGGCGCGAGGAAAACGAACGAGCATGGAAGGTTTCAGTCGAGCAGATCAAAGCGGGCGGCTATAACCTCGACATCAAAAACCCCAATACTGTTGAAGATGACCACGGCGATCCCGAGGAGCTGCTGGCCGAGTACAAGACGCTTCTTGCCAGTGTGGCCGATACGCGTGAGAAGCTAAAGCGGGAGCTGATGGAGGCCCTTGAGCGAGACCCCGTTCAGGAGCGGGATTCGGCATGAGCGAGGTTGCCATTTATCAGGCAGAGGATGGGAAAACCCGTCTCGAAGTGCAGCTTGAACATGACACCGTATGGCTGAACCAGGCCCAGTTGGTCGATCTGTTTCAACGGGACCAGTCCGTTTTGTCCCGCCACATTCGCAACGTGTTCAAGGAAGGAGAGTTGGACGAAAAAAGCAATATGCAGAAAATGCATATTGCAAATTCAGACAAGCCGGTCGCGTTCTACAGTCTCGACGTCATCATCTCCGTTGGCTACCGGGTCAAATCGCAGCGCGGCACCCAGTTCCGCCAATGGGCGACACGTGTGCTGCGCGAGCACCTGGTCAAAGGTTACACCCTTAACGAGCAGCGCCTGCAGGAGGAACGCGCCAAACTGCAGGAAATACAGCAAGCCGTCGCGCTGCTCTCGCGTACCCTCGCGCAGCAGCAACTGCTCAGCGACACCGGGCAGGAGGTGCTGCAGGTCATCACCGACTACGCCTACGCTCTGGCCACTCTCGACCGCTACGACCACGGCACCCTGACTGTGGAGGCCACCAGCGGCCCGGCCGTGTTCGTGCTTGAGTACGACAAGGCCATTGCCATCGTCAAGTCGATGAAGACCGATTTCGACGGACTCTTCGGCCAGGAGAAGGATCAGGGGTTCAAGAGCGCACTTGGCGCCATCTACCAGACCTTCGACGGTAAGGATGTTTACCCAAGCGTCGAAGAAAAAGCCGCCAACCTGCTCTACTTCATCGTCAAGAACCACGCCTTCACCGACGGCAACAAGCGCATCGCCGCCGCTGTGTTCATCTTCTTTCTGGCGCGTAACGGCATCCTTTACCGCGAGGACGGCTCCAAGCGGCTGGCCGACAACGCTCTGGTTGCGCTCACCCTGCTGATCGCCGAGAGTAGGCCGGAAGAGAAGGACACCATCGTCAAGGTGATCGTCAACCTCATCAACCGGAGCAACGCCTGATGACTGCCGAGACGTTTTTCACCAATTTCGGACATCTGGCCGATGCGCCCAATGGGGTGCAGAAACTGCGTGAATTGATTCTTCAGCTTGCGGTGCAGGGGAAGCTGGTGCCACAGGATCTGTCTGATGAGCCTGCCTCAGCTCTGATTGCCAAGGTTTTGAACACGAATGGTGAAAGTTTATTGCTAGAAAAAAATCCGTATTTGCTTCCTAACAGTTGGTTATGGGTAAAGCTGGGTGACATATCTATAATTGAGCGTGGAGGTTCCCCTCGGCCAATCAAAAGCTACATTACAGAAGATCCTAACAGGTTGTTGAAAAACTATTTACCCAAGCCCTTGATTTTACTAGGCCTGACACCCTAATTTTGCTATAATTTCGCGCATAAATATCCGAATTTGCAGGAGAAATGTTATGCGCGGCGAAGACCAGAAGCAGCAGGCTATGTTCAGTTATGTCTCTCCGGAGACGCGGGTTCCCAAGGATCACCCGCTGCGGCCGATCAAGATCATGGTCGACAACATTCTCGATGATTTGGCACCCTTATTCCGGGAAATGTACTCGCATACCGGCCGCCCCTCGATACCTCCGGAACAACTGCTGCGTGCTTCTCTTCTGCAAGTGCTCTACACCATCCGCAGCGAGCGAATGCTGGTTGAGCAGTTGGATTACAACCTGTTGTTTCGCTGGTTTGTCGGTCTCTCCATGGATGGCAAGATTTGGAATCATTCGACCTTTTCCAAAAACCGCGACCGGCTGATGCAGTTCGAAGTGGCCGCAGCGTTTTTTCAGGCAACCAAGGCCCTCGCTCAACGCGCCGGGCTGGTGTCGAAGGAGCATTTCACCGTCGACGGAACTCTGATCGAAGCCTAGGCGTCGATGAAGAGCTTTCGTCCAAAGGATGACCAGGAACAGGATCCGCCGGCAAACGGTGGCCGAAATCCCGAAGTCGACTTCAAGGGGCAGAAGCGCAAAAACGATACGCATCAGTCCACGACTGATCCGGACGCCCGCCTGCTCAAAAAGGGCAAAGGCAAGGAAGCCAAGCTCTGCTTCATGGGGCATGCCCTGATGGAGAATCGTAACGGCTTGGTCATCGACAATCGCTTGTCCCCGGCCAATGGCACCGCCGAATGGGAAGCGGCTCTGGAGATGGTCGAAAACCTGCCAGGGACAAACCGGATTACGATCGGCGGTGACAAGGGTTACGATGTCCCGATCTTCGTCGAAGGACTGCGGGAATTATTGGCCACCGCGCACGTCGCACAGAAGGATAAAGGCTCAGCCATCGATGGGCGTACCACTCGGCATGAGGGCTACCGCATCAGCCAGCGAGTGCGCAAACGCGTCGAAGAGATCTTCGGCTGGTTGAAGACCACAGGATGTTTGCGCAAAACGCGGCATCGAGGACTTGACCGGGTCGGATGGATGTTTGAGTTCGCCATGACCGCCTACAACCTGGTACGAATGCGCAACTTAATCTGGGCAACAGGATGAAAAAAGGAATAAATCCGCCTGTTGATCCCCAAAAACGGCGCTAAAGGGCTTTAACAAGCGCCAAAACGAAGAGTTTCGGCCCGGAACCAACGAAAAACAGATTGTCAAAGATCGAAAAAATCGCTATCGGGAGCGGAAAGGCCAACTCCCGGTTAGTTTTTCAACGGCCTGTTAGTGTTCCCCGGCAAAGCCGGGGGGGATTCCTATGGTACATAAAATGACATGTTTAAGAGAATCGGATATGTGAACGCACCCGTGAATCATTCTGGGATGGAATGCCTATTCCCATTTAAGGCCGATGAAATCTGCTGAAGATCGCTAAACAGGGACCGAGCCTAATCTTATGGATAAAACCAGCGACACGCATCCTTTACGAATCGACCTCCTGCAGATCCCTCATGTCAAAGGCGAACTCGGCCTGACCTTCTGCCCAGGGAAAAAGGGAAAAGGTCTGTACTCAGGCAACTGGAATCGGGACCTCGATAAAGACCTCGCCGAAATCGAACGATGGGGCGCGCAAGTCTTGGTTTCCTTAATTGAGGATCACGAATTCGAATTGCTCGGCGTTGACGATTTCAGGGAACGAGTAGCAAGGAAAAACCTGCAATGGTTTCATCTGCCCATTGTGGATGTCAGTACACCCGACGATCGTTTTGAAAGCGCATGGGAGACTGTCGGGAACCGGATTCGCGGAATTCTGTGCAGCGGGGGTAAAGTTGTTTTTCATTGCCGCGGCGGCCTCGGACGAACCGGTCTTTTGGCTGCCCGAATACTGGTCGATTTCGGTCTGGAACCGGACAAGGCGATCGAGCAGGTCAGACAGGCTCGCCCCGGAGCGATTGAAACCCGGGAGCAGGAGCACCATGTCCATGCCTACCATGCGAAGCATGCCCAGAGAACCCTGGACCATTATCTGGGCTGCCTCTTAGGTGGAGCGGTCGGCGACGCCCTTGGCGCGGCTATCGAATTCGACTCCCTGGCCGAAATCAGAAAACGCTTCGGACCTGCAGGTATCCAGGATTATGCCGAGGCCTTCGGCAAAGTGGGAGCGATCACCGACGATACCCAAATGACGCTCTTTACGGCCGAAGGTCTGCTTCGAGCTGTCAGCCGTGCCCAGGACAAAGGAATAGGGCCGTCCTTTGTCAGTTGCACTCACTATGCATATCGGCGCTGGCTGGTGACCCAAGGGGAGGCTGAGAAAAATCAGGTCTCCATGGACGGATGGCTGGCCCATACTCCTGAACTGCACAGTCGTCGCGCCCCCGGCAATACCTGCCTCTCGTCACTTCGCCATGACCGACCTTTTCTGCTGGACAATTCCGGCTCCCGGCACAACGACAGCAAGGGATGCGGGGCCGTGATGCGCATGGCGCCTGTGGGTCTGCTTTTCCAATCCCACTTTATGTGTCGCGTTATGGATCCTGGTATGCGTGACCGGGAATCGTTCAAAGTCGGACGGGATCTGGGCTATCTGACCCACGGCCATCCCTCCGGGTATTTGCCGGCGGCCTGTCTTGTCATGATGATCGGGCGGATCATCGATGGAGATGACCTGAACGTGGCTATCGACAACACGCTCGATATCCTCAAAGAGCATCCGGGTGGAGAGGAAACAGAAGCCACCGTCAAAAAAGCCTGCGAGTTCGCCGCAGATCCGGAACTGCCTCATAGCGCGGAAACGGTCGAGAAACTCGGGGAAGGGTGGGTCGGCGAGGAAGCCCTGGCGATCGCGATCTACTGCGCCCTGGTCGCCGGGAACGACTTTGATCTCGGAATCCGCCTTGCGGTCAATCATTCCGGCGACAGTGACAGTACGGGAGCGATTGCCGGAAACATCCTCGGAGCTCTGCTCGGGCGAAAAGCCATCGCGGAGCGATGGCTAGGGCGACTTGAACTGCGCCAGGTTATCGAGCAGGTCGCGACCGATCTATTTCTTGGATTTGAGGATGATGACGATTGGTGGAGGAGATACCCTGGGTACTAACTGGAGAGGCGTGCTGACTCTTACCTGATATCCTGAGTGCCACGACATCAAATTCTGACCAAGAAGCCGCGCTAAAGTATTTGATATTATGTGGTAAAGGTAAAAATTCTAAAGATTTACCTCTGATCTTATCCCGTAGATCCCCAAGCATCCCTTCCCCTGAACCCTATTCACAGGACAGCACTCTGCCAAGGTGACAGCCTGTGAGGATTTCTCTTTTCCTGCTCCTCTTGCGTTCGCTTCCAAATTCGGTACCAGCCTATTGTTTTAAGGAGGCAGGGCAAAGGTATCAGCTATCGCCTTGGCTGCTCTGGGCTGTCCGCTTCCCCGCAAAAAGTTACCCCCGGATTTTATGGATGTCAATGGATTCGAGCAGACGTGTGAAAACGCTGGATACAGAAAAACCCGACTGATTTTGCGGGTTTGAAGATCTTTTGGGACTGGGCTAGATGGTTAATGGCGGGAGCAGATGGGAATCGAACCCACCGGGGACGGGATACGCCCCCCACCGGTTTTGAAGACCGGGCGCGTCACCAGACTACGAACTACTCCCGAATTGGAAACGGCCACATCCTAGCGGAAGGGGCTTTGTGCGACAAGAGAAAAAAGAGCGCTGCCCTGCGGGTTGCGTATGCGCCTCGGGTGAGGGGGCTCTGACGCTCCAAACCACTACAGGGGATGAGCCGGTTGCTGAGCGCTTTGGGTGGGGTAGACCGTTTGAATAATCTGACGGCGTTCCTTCCCGACAGGGGAGCGATCTGCAGAACTTTGCTCACGAATAGGGTCGACGCCGATAGTGACCCAGCCTGTTGAGCGCTTGAATTTGAGGATCTCGCCTCTGCGGATAAATCCCTCCAGTCGATCGGCCTTGATCATGTCGAAACGATGGTCGGTGTACATGACATTGATGAGCATGGCGGAGTCCTTTACGATAGAAGAAAATTGGCGACATTTATTACTAAAACTAGCATATGTCTTTAAGATTGCGAGGATTTTTTTTTATTTGCGTCCGTTTGCCGCTAAAAAGGGTCGCTATTTGACGGGTGGGACTACGCTAAATCGCGACGAGTTGACGAAGCTGCCTGGCAGGGTTTTGAATGACACTAAGTCTATTTTAACGTCTTAGAGCGCTCTTTTTTTAATAATCCGGTTGAATAAGCTTTATCTTGATTGAGGGGGTAGAGAAAAGGACCTTCCAGTCGGTGATATGCTTGAGTTATTAGCAATACCTATAGCCGGATTTGTTTTTATTCATCATTTGCATTTTTACCCATTCGTGGACCGCCCTTTGCACAAAAGCTGTTTTCAGTGAAGAGCGGATTTTTTTTCTGCTTGTTGCTTTGTATGAGCATTTTTCGTTGCGACGTTGGGAGATGCTTTTCTGATCCCTGAACTATGGAGGCAGAGGCCGCAGATTATGCGTAATGAGCGTGTTCTGGTCGTTGATGATGAAAAGTTGATCGGGTGGTCGCTGGAGCAGATGCTTACCGGTGCCGGTTACGAGGTCGAAGTGGCGGCGTCCGGGAGCGAGGCGCTGGGGAAATTCGAGAACTTCGGCCCTCACATGATTCTTCTTGATATCTTTCTGCCGGATATGGACGGCATTGAACTCCTAAAGCGTTTCAAGGCGGCAGATCCGGAAGTGATGGTGCTGATGATTACCGCCAATGCGCAGGCGGATTTTGCCGTGAGCGCCTTCAAGTTCGGCGCGCTTGATTATATCGGGAAGCCCTTCCGCATGGAGGACGTCCGCCAGATGGTCCGCCAGGCTTTTGATAAAAAGCGCCTGGAAGCACAGGTCGATTCCTCCTCACGCGGGGCAAGGCGGCAATTCGGCCGCGATCAACTGGTGGGCAATTCGTCGCAGATGATCGAGGTGTTCAGGATGATCAATATCTGCGCCGAGAGCGATGTCAAAAGCGTATTGATTCTGGGCGAGAGCGGTACGGGAAAAGAACTGGTGGCGCAGGCGATTCACCATCACAGCGCCCGCAAGCAGGAGCCTTTCATTGAAGTCAACTGCGCGGCAATCCCTGAGAACCTGCTGGAAAATGAGCTGTTCGGCCATGAGCGCGGCGCTTTCACCGATGCCCATCGCGAGGAGAAGGGTACCTTCGAGCTTGCCGACGGCGGGACTGTTTTTCTCGATGAGATCGGCGACATGCCCCTGCCCATGCAGGCCAAGATTCTCAAGGTCATCGAATCCAAGCGGTTTCGCCGTCTGGGTGGTAAAGAGGATATTGATGTCGATGTCCGCATCATTGCTGCCACCCATCAGGATCTTCCCAGGCTGGTCGAAAAGGAAAGATTTCGGGGAGATCTCTTTTACCGCCTCAATGTCATGACAATTCATCTGCCGGCGCTGCGCTCCCGCCGCGACGATATTCCTAAGCTGGTCGACTATTTTATCGACCGCCTGAACGACGAGTATGGGCGGCGGCTGGAGGGGGTCGCGCCCGACGCGCTGGAGTTGCTCATGCGCTATGACTGGCCCGGCAATGTGCGTGAACTGCGCAACACCATTGAGCGGGCCATGATGCTTGAGCAGGGGCGGGTTCTGTCCGTCGCCAGCCTTCCTGTGGCCGTACGTACAGAAGGCGGTGCGGCAAAAACGGATCGCCCGGGGCAGGGTGTCGGGCCGGGCGGAATTTCTTTTGACCAGCTTCTGGAGGATATGTCGCTGGAAGAAATGGAGAAACATGCGCTGCAGCAGGCGATGGCGCGTGCCGGTGGGAACCAGACCCGGGCAGCACGCCTGCTTAAAATGAGCCGCGATACCCTACGCTACCGACTGAAGAAATTCGGCCTGCACGAAACCTCCAATTAAGCTTGATGGCGTCGCAAAAACTCACCAACTGCTGCGTTGCTGCAATTGCTCTCGCTGCTTCGACGTACGTAAGTACGCCTCATTGCTCGACAATCGCGCGCCTTGCATTTGGCGCTTTTTGCTTAGCCATCGACATTGATGCTTTTTTGCGAAAGCATCAAGTTTGATGCACTCGCAGAAATTCAAAGGATGGCGAAACGATATGGCAGGTGGGGCATATGCCCCGGTATTAGGCAGAAAATGTAGGTCATTTGCCCCGCAGCTCAGGGCGACATGGGCTCTCAGACCATGTTTCTTATTGGCACAGGGGTGGGTTATCTCCCTGTTGTAAAAGACTTTTTGTTTTTTTGCAGGGTTTGCCGACTGGAAGGCATGCCTGTTGCAAACACTTTGCGATGATTTCAACGCATAACCCGGTCAGGCGAAATTGTTTCGGCTGTCGGGTGGTAATGTACCACCCCCCAACTCCCTAGGTCTGCAATCGCCCGGTCTCTCCCCCAAGGGGACCGGGACTTTTTTTACCTTTTCCTCGCACCGTTTTCTGTGAGAGTATTAACCGTCTGGATTTTTCGTGGTTCTGTGGGCTGAGAAGTCACCTGCTGTTCTTCACAGTCTGATCACACGGTTTTCGCGCTCGCTGCGAAGGGAAAGTTTCTGTATGTCAATCCATTCGAAAATTCTGTTTTCCATTCATTTCTTTTTTCTGTTGGTTTCTTATTCGGCGGCAGCACTGACTCCAGTGGTTGTGCAGGTCGGTGAGGTGGAAATCTCCGATTTTGAACTCAGCCTGCAGATGAAGCGCAGCATGCCGATGCAGGTGGGCTTTCATAGGGAAATTTCATCTGACAGGATGGCGGAGATCAGGCAGAAAAATCTGGATGAACTGATCGAGAGGGCCTACAGGGTCAACTGGGCCCGCGATCATCAGGTTGCCGTAGAGGCTGCTCGCGTCGAGGAAGCCATGAAGCCCTTCATGCGTGGTTATTCATCGGCCGGGGAGATGAAGTCGGCTGTGGGAGCGGATGTGTTCTCAGTCCTTCGAACCTGGGTTTACCGCAGCCTGCTGGCCCAGAAAGCCGAAAAAGTTTATCTGGAAGGCAAGATCGACGTCAGTGACCGACAGGTTGAGGCTTACTACGAAGAGAACAAAGGGCGCTTCTTCAGGCCGCGCCAGTTTCAGGCCAGCCATATCCTGGTCAAAGTCGACCCTGCCGCCAATGAGCAGGAACGTGAGCAGTCGCTCGCCCGGGCGCAGGAGTTGGCCCAGCGAGCCCGGGCGGGCGAGGATTTTTACGATCTGGCCTATTTCAACTCAGATGACAAGCGACGATTTGTTGGCGGAGATCTTGGAACTTTTCATGAGGGGCAGACGGTGAAAGCTTTCGAAGACGCGGTGATGAAAATGCAGCCGGGGGAGATTTCCGACCCAGTTCGCACCCGTTTCGGATACCATATCATCAAGCTTAAGGGGGTCGAAGAAGCCCGCCAGATGCGATTCGACGAGATGGAAGATAAAATCCGGGCCGACCTCGAACAGGAGCAGCGCGAGGCGCTGCTGGAAACATGGGCGGATGAACTCCGGGAACAATATCCGCTCCAGAAGGAGCCTGTTGGCGCAGGCCGTTAATAGGTCTTCCTGATTAAGTGTTTTAAATGGCTGCGTTTTTCTTACGGCCGAATGATGCGTCCGGCTTCGTTGAGGTGGGTGGCAATGTCGTGCATGTTGGAGATGCGCCCCACAGCGACGTCTTCCTTGAGGTGAAAGTACTCCAGGCAAAGGCCGCAGGCGGCGATATCGACGCCTTTTCCCGCCAGCTTTTGCAGCGCTTCCACGGCGCTGTGGCCCATACACACCAGTTTGACCCCCGTATTGACGAAGAAGATTGCATCAGGAAGGCGGTCGAGTTCGAGCAGGGTGACCAGGTAGTTGCTGAGCAGGACTCTGCCCAATTCCTCGTTGCCACTTCCCATAATGTCTGCACCGATGTAAACTACGGTTTTGCCTTCGGCAGGCGGAGGGTCGATGTCGCAGGATATGGATTCGATGCCGGGTGTCAGGCGAAGGCGGTAGCCATCGGTCACATTGCTGATGTCGATGCCGTAGCCCAGGCTTTCGGCCAGGCGGCGCACATTTTCACGGGCGACATTGTCGCTGACGAGAACATCAACCGTCTCCTCCTGTTGCGCAAGAAGAAACTTTCGGGTTTCGATGACGGGTGCCGGGCATTTTTTTCCACGACAATCAAGAGTCTGCATGATGATTCTCTCTTTCCTGGAACCGGTTTATTTATATATGCTCCGTGCGTCCGTTTGATGTTCAAAATTCAAACGGACTGAACGGATTGTTTTTGATATCGGTATTTTTAATCTCACTTATTGGATAAAACTGTATGTCGGCAGAGTTTAATGCCGATGGCACAATTTGACAAGGGCTTGCTGCACCCCGATGCTGGATCATCTGTTTTATATCTGCGACAGTGAAGACGGAATGCTGCGTTTTCTACCCAAAATGCTCACTGGGCAGATGTCCCCACCAAGCGCAATTACGATGCGCAGGCATTGCCGTTTTCCGGTGATGGCGGGCAATTGCGCCTGGCTCGGCCTGTCGGTCTCTTACGGTAGTGTGCAGCACCACGGTGGAACCATCACGGTTTCCAAGGCGCCGGAGCAAGGCACAACCTTTACAGTTTCACTGCCTTTCGACCGCGGGCAGCACTGACAAGCGGCAGGGAGGATCTGATGGCATTGAAAAAAACAATTGGGGTCCCAGTTGCAGTTCTTGTTTTCATTCTGGCCATGGCGGCAGTCTCCTACAGCTGGGACTGTCGCTCACTGCCGGAAGAGGATGCACGGATCGCCGCAGCGCGTGTTGCGGCCATGGACCTGGCTGTTTCTCTGAAAGGCCAGTTGATGAGGACCATCAATGAGGACGGGGCTGTGGCGGCGATCCCTTTCTGTCATGAACGGGCGCCCCACATCACTCAGAGCCTTTCCGAATCGCGCGGCTGGCGCGTCGACCGCACGGCGCTGCGAGTGCGCAATCCTGATAACCGGCCCGATGATTGGGAGCGCGACGTTCTTGAAAAATTTTCACAACGGATCGAAAATGGCGGTGCGGTGGCGGAACAGGAATTCTGGCAGATCTGTGAGTCGCCGGAAGGCAAGCGACAGTTTCGCTACATGAAGGCCATCCCCACGGGAGAAGTCTGCCTGGTATGCCACGGCTCCGATATTGACCCTGAGGTGGCCGAAAACCTTGATCGCCTTTATCCTCAGGATCAGGCCCGCGGCTTTGAGCTGGGGGAGTTGCGTGGGGCGGTCACTATTACCCGCGAACTGGAAGATGGCGATGGCAATCCGACTGAATCAGTATCTGAGGAGCGAAAATAATGTTCAAACGGACTCTGGCGGCGGCGGCTTTGTTTCTGCTTCTGGCTGCCTGCGGCGATTCGGCCGCCAAACTCTATGAAACCGCTCTGTTTGAAGAGAAGCAGCGCAACACCGAACATGCCTCCAAGCTTTATCGCGAGATTCTGTCCCGCTACCCCGAGGCTCCGGAAGCACGGCTGGCGCGAGAGCGTCTGGAGGCTCTGGAAGGTAAATAGAAATCGTCACTGCTGGCAATCTTCATTTCTTCGGGCTGTGCTCCAGTCGCGCCACCGATTCAACATGGGGTGTCTGCGGAAACATGTCGACCGGCTGAATCTCGTCACAGCGATACCCCTGTTCGGCCAGAAGTGCCAGGTCGCGGGCCAGCGTCTCGGGGTTGCAGCTCACATAGATGAGCGTGCGCGGCGCCAGTGAGGCGACGGCGCGCAACGCCTCCGGATCGCACCCCTTGCGCGGCGGATTGACGGTGACCACCGCCGGACGGGATGTCAGTGCCAGGTCTTCGAGAATCTGAGCCGCATCGCCGGCCAAAAAGCGGCAGTTGCCAAACTCGTTGAGGCGTGCATTGTCCGCGGCGTTGCGCACCGCTTCCTGCACCACTTCAACACCGGTTATCGCCCGGGCGTCGCGGGCCAGATTCAGAGCGATGCCGCCGATGCCGCAATAGAGATCGACCGCTTCCTCCTCCTTGCTCAGCCCGGCCCATTCCCGCGCCAGTTGGTAAATGCGCTCGGCCTGGTCGTGGTTGACCTGAAAGAAGGCGTTGGGCCCGATGCGCAGCTTAAGATCGCCGACCTGATCCAGCAGGCTGGGATGGCCCATCATCCGCAGTGTCTGATTGCCCCAGATAGCATTGCCGCTGCCGGTGTTGATATTCTGATGCACCGACACCACGGTGGGAACTTTTTTCACCAGCCATTTGGCCAGATGGATCACTTCACGGTCGCAGCGCTCGCGGGTGACGAAAGTCACCATCGCTTCGTTGCGCTGTGGGCTGACCCGCACCACCAGGTAGCGCAGCAGCCCGTGATCCTTGTCGGGACGGTAAACAAAAACCCCCTGCCGTTCGATCTCCTCCCGCACCACCGCCACAACCTCATTGATCAGTGGATGATGCAGCGGACAGTCGCCGATGTCGATCACCTGATGGGTGTTGCGGCGGTAGAGGCCGATTTTGACCCTGCCGCGCTCCTTGCCGATGGCCAGCTTGGCGCTGCTGCGGTAGCCCAGCTGTCTGGGCGCCTCCAGGACGGTATTGACTTTGATTTCGGTCAATTCAGGATAGGCGGCCAGGGCGCGTGCCACTTTTTCGTGCTTGAAATGCAGCTGCGCTGCGTAATCCATGGAGATCAGCGGACACCCCTGGCACTGCTCGGCCTTTGAGCAGTTCTGCCGACGGCTGCGTTCGCGGGCGTTGGTCAGACGTTTGACCATGCGGGCCCCGATGGTGTGACGCCCCTCGTATTCAATCTCCGCCAGAATCTTCTCGCCCGGCAGAGCGCCCACGACCCGCACGGTTTTTCCGCCCTGCTCGCACAGGCCGATGCCTTCGTCGTCAAGCCGCTCGATGGTAAATTCTTCTTTGCGGTTCTGCTGACCTTTTTTACGCCGTGCCGTCATGTCAAACCTTTCTTGCGGGAACAGAATGAGTTGTGGCAAGTTAAGACTTTGAGCTCCCGCTGTCAATGAGCTTCCACGGTGCGATGCCTCATTTGACGGCGTGTTGTGCTTCAACGATTCCAGATGAAAGGGTGAATTCGGTCCCATGAATCATCAATCCCGCCAGATCCATATCGGATCCGTTGCCGTCGGGGGCGGTGCGCCGGTGACGGTGCAGTCCATGACCAGCACCGACACCCGCAACATTGGCGCGACCTGCGCCCAGATCGACCGCCTGGTCGCCGCCGGCTGCGAAATCGTGCGTTGTGCGGTGCCTGACGCCGATGCCGCCTCCGCCCTGGCATCCATCAGAACGCACTGCCCGATCCCTCTGATTGCCGACATCCATTTCGACCATCGTCTGGCTCTGCAGGTGATTGCCGGAGGCGTCGACGGCTTGCGCATCAACCCCGGCAACATCGGGGACCGCTGGAAGGTGACGGAAGTGGTTGCCGCCTGCCGCGATCGGGGCGTACCGATCCGCATCGGCGTCAACGGCGGATCGCTTGAGAAGGAGCTGCTGGAAAAGCATGGCCATGCGACGCCCGAAGCGATGGTGGAAAGCGCACTCGGACATGTGCACATCCTAGAGGAGCTGGGGTTCGATCAGATCAAAGTCAGCCTCAAGGCTTCCGACATCCGGCGCACCGTGGCCGCCTATCGCCTGCTCGCCCGGCAGGTGGACTACCCGCTGCACATCGGCGTCACTGAAGCAGGCACCACCTGGGGAGGAACCATCAAGAGCGCGGTAGGGCTTGGCATTCTGCTGCATGACGGCATCGGCGACACGCTGCGGGTTTCCCTGACCGGCGACCCGGTAGAAGAGGTCAAGGTCGGCTGGGAAATTCTCAAGTCCCTTGGCTTGCGCGAGCGCGGCCCGGTTTTCGTCAGCTGCCCGACCTGCGGCCGCTGCCGGGTGGATCTGATCGCGGTGGCGGAAGAGGTGGAGCGACGCCTGCGCGATCTGCCCGAACCGCTGACGGTGGCGGTCATGGGCTGTGCCGTCAACGGACCGGGCGAGGCGCGCGAGGCCGATATCGGCCTCGCCGGCGGCGAAGGGCAGGGGCTGCTGTTCCGCAGTGGTGAAGTGGTGCGCAAGGTGCCTCAGGCCGAGATGGTCGAGGCCCTGGTGGAGGAGGTTCAGTCTCTGCTGGCAGAGCGTTGCGCCGGCTGTCACAGTCAGGATGAAGATCACTGAGAAGGAGGTTGTGCAGATTATGGTCGTTGATGCTGAAGAATGGGAGCTCAAGCCCGAAGATCGGGATCTAAGGGGATTCTGGATCGATCTGGGCAGCCGCATGGAGAAGGATGCCGCCTGGGCGCGCATCGAATGGCTCATTGCGGAGCGGCTTGAACTGGTGGCGCGGGGCGAAGGGAAAAACGCCCTGTATCGCGATCCTCGGGACGGGCGCCTATGGGAGCTGGCCCATGACCATGCCGCGCTCAAGGACGGCGGTCCGCCGCGCCTGAGCCTGCTTGATGCCGAGAGTGCCGCGCGGCGCTACGATCAGCTGGGAAACCCCTGAGGCGGAGATAATGCGCGAAGCGCATACTTTTGCCGATCATTTTTCCGCGCTGGCGGAGGGCTACCGGCAGCATCGCCCCAATTATCCAAGACGGTTGTGGCATGAACTGTCGCAAAAGGCACCCGGGCGAAATACGGCATGGGACTGCGGCTGCGGCAGCGGCCAGGCGGCGTTGGGGTTGGCTGAATTCTTCGGCCGGGTGATGGCTACCGACGCCAGCGCCGAGCAGATCGCCCGCGCCCGTCGCCATCCCAACGTAACCTACCGTGTCGCTCCGGCGGAAGCTTCTGGACTGGCCGATGCGGAAGTTGATCTTGTCGTGGTCGCGCAGGCCCTGCACTGGTTCGATGTCGAGGCCTTTTACCGTGAAGCCCGGCGTGTGCTGGTTCCGGGAGGGTTGCTGGCGGTCGTGGGCTACGGCTGGCTGTCCGTCAATGCGCCCGTCGACCGCCTGCTGCACTATTTTTACGCCGGGATTCTCGGCCCCTGGTGGCCGCTCGAGCGCCGCATCCTCAACCAGGGCTACCGCACCCTGCCGTTTCCTTTTCCGGAGCTGCCGGCGCCGCGCCTGACGCTGCGGGCCGAATGGGATCTCTCCCAGTTGCGCGGCTACCTGGAAACCTGGTCGGCTTTGAAAAACTACCGCTCCAGCCTGGGGTGTGATCCCCTGGCTCCGCTGCTGCCGGCCCTGGTCCGCCTGTGGGGCGATCCCCGCCGGAAGCGCCTGGTGACCTGGCCTCTCTTTCTGCGTCTCGGTCGCCTCGACTGAGCATCCCACATCTCACCTATTGCGGCTAACTCTCCCAATCCTCCGGTGCGAACAGCGCCTCCACTGACTTTTTCCCCGGCGGCACCATGGGGAAGCAGTAACAGTCGGGATCGATGTCGATATCGATCACCACCGGCCCGTCGATCTCCATGGCTTTCTGCAGGGCATGGGTGAGTTCATTCTTGCGGCTGACCTTGATGGCTTCGACCTTGAAGCCGCGTGCCACGGTGCAGAAATCTACATGACCGCCCAGGTCCGTGGCGGCATAGCGCTTCTTCAGAAAAACGTGCTGGAACTGGCGTACCATCCCCAGTTTGCCGTTGTTGAGGATGATGGTTTTGACCGGCAGGTTGTAATATGAGCAGGTGGCCAGCTCCTGGATGTTCATCTGGAAGGCGCCGTCACCGTTGATGGCGAACACCGGCTGCCCCTTGCGCCCCAGCGCCGCGCCCACCGCCGCCGGCAGGGCGTAGCCCATGGTGCCCAGACCGCCGCTGGTCAGGTACTGGCGCGGTTGATGAAAGCGGAAGAAGTTGGCGGTCCACATCTGCGAGAGCCCGACGTCGGAGGCCACCACCGGCGATTCCCCGGCGACGCGGCAGATGGCGTCCATGATCTCGTGGGGCATGAGCGCGTCACTCTGCGGGCGGGGCAGGGGAGCTTCTTTCTTCCACTCCTCGATCTGGCTGAGCCAGGGGGAGCGGTCCTTGCTTTCCACCAGTTCCGCCAGGCGCTCCATGGCTTCGCCGGCATCGCTGACGATAGGCAGATGCACCTGCACGGTTTTGCGGATGCTGGCCGGATCGATGTCGACCTGGATGATCTTGGCGTTGGGCGCAAATCCCTCGATGCGACCGGTGACCCGGTCGTCGAAGCGGGCGCCGATGGCGATCAGGCAGTCGCATTCATGCACCGCCATATTGGCATACCAGGCGCCGTACATGCCGAGCATGCCGACGGAGAGAGGGGAGTCGGCATCCATGACGCCGATCGCCATCAGCGTGTTGGTGACCGGCAGGCTGCCTTTTTGCGCCAGGGCGCGCAGCGCTTCATGACTGTTGGAGAGGGTGATGCCGCCGCCGGCATAGATCAGCGGCCGCTTGGCTTTGTTGATGAGGTCGGCCGCTTTCTTGAGCTGCTTGATGTTGAGGGTCGGCATCTCCTGGTAGCCGCGGCGGCCGATCTCCGTCGGGATTTCGCCGTCCCATCCCGCCGCCAGCACGTCGCTGGGCAGATCTACCAAAACCGGGCCGGGGCGGCGTGTGCGGGCGACGTAAAAGGCTTCGCGGATGATGCGCCCCAGATCCTTGACATCGGTAACCACATAGTTGTGCTTGGTGATCGGGCGCGTGATGCCGGTCATATCCGCCTCCTGAAAGGCGTCGTTGCCAATATCGGCGGTGGTGACCTGGCAGGTCAGCGCCACCATGGGCACCGAATCCATGTAAGCGGTGGCGATGCCGGTGACCAGATTGGTGGCGCCGGGGCCCGACGTGGTCAGGCAGACGCCCACCTTGCCGGTGGTGCGCGCGTAGCCGTCGGCGGCATGGGCGGCGCCCTGCTCGTGGCGGACCAGAATGTGGGCAATCTCCCTGTCATCCATCAGGGTGTCGTGCAGCAGCAGAGTGCGCGCCCCCGGATAGCCGAAGATGGTGTCGACCCCTTCCTGCTTGAGACATTCGATCAGGATCTGTGCTCCGGTTTTCATGGCGGTCAGTTCTCCTTTATGTTGATCGCTCGCGTTGGGAAAATCCGAAATAAAAAAGGCCGCGGGGTAGGTGCCCCGCGGCTTTCGGCGTGTGCGCGTCAGTGGGGGGCGGGCTTTGACCCGCGCTCCCCAGGGTGTGCTGTCTGTAGCAGACCTTTGAGCAGCGGCGAGTCGTCAGGAAGCGGCGACGACTACGACGGCTGAAGCTGGAAACTGCTGCACAAAAAGTATCTGCTGAAACATTGTTTTATCTCCACTGATGGCGCAACTATAAAATAGGAGTTTTGGGCCTGTCAAGCGGTTCTTCGCATGTTTTTCGATACGGGCCTCAATCCCGCTCAACTGTTCCGCTGGCGGGCACCGCTCGCTTGAATGCCCAGGCCTCGATCTTTTTGATCTGCTCCGCCATGGTGACTGACAGGGGGACCGTGCGGCTGATGGCCTCGGTGATGTCTCGCTGGTGCATCGGCCGGTTCAGAGATAGGGCTTCAAAGCCGGCGCTGACCACCGCCTGCTCAATTTCCGCTCCGGAAAAACCTTTGCTGGAGTGGGCCAGCATGCGGCAGTCGAACTCTCCCTCGTCGAAGCCACGCTGGGCGAGATGAATGCGGAAAATCTCCTCTCGCTCCTGCAGCCCCGGCAGAGTGACATAAAAGATCTCATCGAAACGCCCCTTGCGCAGGATCTCCGCCGGCAGCATCTCGATGGCATTGGCGGTGGCGGCCACGAACACCGGGTGCTTTTTCTCCTGCATCCAGGTCAGGAAATAACCGAGGACGCGGGAAGACGCACCGCCCTCCGCCTTGAATCCCTGGGTGGTGATTCCCGCCTCGATCTCGTCGATCCACAGCACGCAGGGCGCCAGCGCCTCGGCGGTTTTGCAGGCGCGCCGCAGGCTGGTTTCCGGTGAGCCGAAGGCCTGGGAGTAGACGGTGGCCATGTCGAGGCGCACCAGCGGCAGATGCCAGCGAGCCGCAATCGCTTTGACGAACAGGCTCTTGCCGCAGCCGCTGATCCCCATCATCAAAACCCCTTTGGGGAGGTTGCGTCCGCTTTTCAGCCCCTCCAACCCGTAAGCCTTCTCCCGTTTCTCCATCCAGGATTTAAGGGCCTGCATGCCGCCCACCTGTTCCGGCAGGGTGTCGTTTTCGACGAATTCCATGATGCCGCTTTTTTTCAGGATCTGCTTTTTGGCCTGGTACAGGTTGGCAACCACCCGGTCGATATCGCCGCCTTTGGTGACGCGGGACAGACGCAGCGCGCGTTCAAGATCGGCCAGGTCGAGACCCTGTGCCGCCAGCGTCAGCGCCTCCAGGTCGTTGTCGTTGCGCAGCACCTGGGCGAGATACGGGTCCTTGCCCCGCTGTTCCTCGAGGTAGTTCTGGATTTCGGTGCGGTCGGGCAGCGCATGGTCGAGGATCAGAAAGCTTTCGCGCAGATTCTCCGGAATGTCTGGTTTAGGGCCGATAAAGACCAGCGATTTGACCTCCGGGCGCCGCACAGCCGCGAAATCCTTGAGAGTGCGCTGAATGTGCGGGCTGTTTCCCCAGAACCAGGTCATGTCCTTGAACAGGTAGATGCCATGCCCCTCGCGTTCGACCGCCCAGCGCAGTCCCGCTAGCGGATCGACCGTCTCCTGATGGCCGGCAAACCCCTGGTTGCAGTCCCATTCAAGGGGAACCGGCATCCCTTTGATGCCGTGCAGCGCCGCGCGTGTAATCAAAGCCTCGGTACGGCTTTCGTTGTCGGTGGTAATGAAGATCAGCGGTGTTTTGGCGGCCACCAGTTGGCAGAACATGGAAAAATTGAGGTTGTCTTTCATCGGAGGTCCTCATGGTGAATGAGTGGGGAGCGGAATTGCACCTATGATAAGGGACGTCCCTGTGGAAGACAAGGTTTTGTGCCGGAGAGCGCGGCACAACTACGATTGTTGCATTCGCGCTGAAAATGGGCTAGTTTGCTTTTTCCATTGAGGACACATTCTCAAGTTTGATGGCGTCGCAAAAAGTCCGCCTTACGGCGTTACGGCGTTTTTTCAGGACCTCGACATCCCTGATGTATGCCTTCGCCCCTGAAAAACCACCAAGGCCTTGTGGGACGAAATTTTTGCTTAGCGACCATCTTCTGAGTTTTGCGAGTGCGTCAAATTTTGCCGCGAGGTGGGTTTATGCGTTACAGCCAGTATCTGTTGCCGACTCTGAAGGAAACCCCGTCCGATGCCGAAGTGGTCAGCCATCAGCTGATGCTGCGCGCCGGCATGATTCGCAAGGTCGCAGCGGGCATCTATGACTACCTGCCGCTGGGGCTGCGTTCTCTGCGCAAGGTTGAACAGATCGTGCGCGAGGAGATGGATCGCGCCGGGGCGCACGAGGTGCTGATGCCGATGGTGGTGCCTGCGGAGTTATGGCAGGAATCGGGGCGCTGGCAGCAGTACGGCAAAGAGCTGTTGCGTTTAAAGGATCGCAAGCAGGGCGAGTTCTGTCTCGGCCCCACGCACGAGGAGGTCATCACCGACATCGTGCGCAACGATGTGCGCTCCTACCGCCAGCTGCCGCTCAATCTCTACCAGATCCAGACCAAGTTCCGCGATGAGATCCGTCCGCGTTTCGGCTTGATGCGGGGGCGCGAATTCATCATGAAAGATGCCTACTCCTTTGACATGGATGATGCGGGCGCTGATCGGTCCTATGACAGGATGTATCAGGCGTACCGGCGGATCTTTGAACGCTGCGGCCTCAAGTTTCGTGCAGTGGAGGCCGATACCGGCAACATCGGCGGCTCGAGTTCCCATGAATTCATGGTGCTGGCCGCTTCGGGGGAGGACGAGATCGTCTCCTGCGACAGCTGCGAGTATGCGGCCAACGTCGAAAAGGCAGAAATCCGCAGCGCAGGACAGAAGGCTGCCGAGCCCGGCGCCCCCCTCGAAAAGGTGCTGACTCCGGCGCGCAAAACCATCGAGGAAGTCAGTGCTTTCCTGAAGGTGGAACCGCGGCAGCTGATCAAGACCCTGATCATGCAGACCGATACCGGTGAAACCCTGGCGGTTCTGCTGCGCGGCGACCGGGAACTCAACGACGTCAAGCTCTGCCGCCTGCTCGATTGCGCCTGGGTGGAGATGGCAACAGAGGATGTGGTCCTGAAAGCGACAGGCGCTCCCAGCGGTTTTGCCGGACCGGTCGGGCTGGACCTGCGCATCGTGGCCGATTTCGAGGTCCAGGCCATGAGTGATTTTATCGTCGGGGCCAATGAGAAGGATGCCCATTTCACCGGGGCCAACCTGGGCCGCGATATCGAGGTCGAGCAGTTCGCCGATCTGCGCAAGGCGGAAGCCGGCGATCCCTGTCCGCGCTGCGACGGGCTGCTGGAAGTGTGGCGCGGCATCGAGGTGGGGCATGTGTTCAAACTCGGCACCAAGTATTCCGAGGCTCTTGGCGCAAAAGTTCTCGACGACCAGGGGCATGAGCGGACGCTGGTGATGGGATGCTACGGCATCGGCGTGGGGCGCACGGTGGCTGCGGCCATCGAGCAGAACCACGACGAAAACGGCATTATCTGGCCGTTGGCGGTGGCGCCGTTCCAGGTTCTGGTGGTGATGCTCAACCCCAATGATGAAGCGGTGCGCGAGGCGGCGGACGATCTTTACCGGCAGCTGCTGGCGGCCGGCGTCGAGGTGTTGCTCGATGATCGCGACGAACGTCCCGGCTTCAAGTTCAAGGACGCCGACCTGGTCGGCATCCCGCTGCGGGTGACCGTCGGAGCGCGCGGTCTCAAGGACGGCCAGGTGGAATTCAAGGAGCGCGCCGGCGGCGAGGTGCGGATGCTGCCGCTCGGTGAGGCCGCCGCCGAAGTGGCTGAGCAGGTTCGCAAGGGGCTCGGCCTTTAATTGGAACGCAGGTTGTCATGGCGAGTGTCACTTTAGATCAACAGGGACGGCTGTTTCTGCCGGCGCGCCTTGCCCGGCGCTTCGGTCCGCGCGCCTTCGATGTCGCCTCCGAATCGAGCGGCCACCTCTTTCTGCGCGTCACCGAGGATGCCCACCCCATCCTGATGACCGGGACGCTCGGCGACATCTCGCCGGTGGATCTCCTCTCCTTTTTCAATATGTTCCGCAAGACGGGAGTGCTGCGTTTCGACCTGGAGGGGGGACGCAAGGATCTCTATTTTCAGGATGGCGAGATCGTGGCGGCTTTGAGTTCCTTCGAGCAGGAAAATCTCGGCGAAATTCTGTTCACCCTCGGCAAGGTTGAGCGCGACGCTCTCGACCGGCTCGCTGGACGCCGGGAAAATCAGAACTTTCTGGTGAAGTTTCTGCTTGATCAGAATCTTGTCAGCCCGCGCGATCTGTGGCAGGCAGTTCGCCACCAGGCGGAAACGATTGTCTACCATTTGTTGCCTTTCCAAAGCGGCAGTTTCGCCTTTCAGGCCAAAAGCCTGGAGAAAAAAGATCCCTTCCAACTCAGTATGAACACCCAGAATCTGCTTATGGAGGGGTTGCGGCGGCAGGATGAGAGACAGCTTTTCATGCGTCTGATTCCGTCGATGGATTGCATTGCCCGGGTGGGCGACAAGGTTCCGGAGGGGCTCGGTGGCAGTGAGCAGGCTGTGCTGGACATGATCCGGTCCGGGAAGCTGTCGGTTGCAGAGATCGTGCGTCGCAGCGGCCTGGGCGATTTTGAAGGCTTGCGGGTACTCTATCATCTGGTTGAGCGCGGGGCTGTCAGGGTCGAAGTCGAGGACTCGACGGATGATGCGGGCGACCTCGGTGAACTTCTTGCGGTTCTCAATGATGGCCTGCGCCTGATTCATCAGGCGGCCTGCAAGGTTGATCGTCAATTCCATCAGCGGGTCATTTCTCTGCTGCGGGAACTGCCCCAGCCCTATTCCTACATTCTGCGTGATGCGGAGATCGAAGAGGACGGAGGGGTGGCCTCGTCCCGCATTCTGGCCAACCTGGCAGGTCTGGAAGAAGGAGACAAGCGGCAGTTGCTGGCTGATGCGGTGGGCGAACTTCTTTATCTGGAAAGTCACGCCGCACGAGAAGTGCTTGGCGATGAGAAGGCGGCGGCCGTTGTCGCCGACGTTAAAAAAGCGACGGCGCGTGCCGGTGAGATTCTCGGGAGGACGAAATGATTGAAACCGCGCGGCAGAAGCTGATTTTTGCTCTTGACGTGGATCAGTTCGAAGAGGCCGAACACTTTGTCAAGCTGCTGCACGACAAGGTCGGAATGTTCAAGGTCGGCAAGCAGCTGTTTACCCGCTGCGGCCCCGAGGTGATCCACATGATCAAAGGGGAGGGCGGTGACGTCTTTCTCGACCTCAAGTACCACGATATTCCCAATACTGTGGCCATGGCCTGCCTCGAAGCGGATCGCCTGGGGGTCGGCATGTTCAACGTGCATGCTTTTGGCGGCAGCGAAATGATGAAGACCGCGGCCGAGGCGGTGCGCAACCGCTGTACCGCAGAGAAGCGTCCGATGCCCCTGATGCTTGCGGTCACCATTCTGACTTCGTCTACCGAGGAGACTCTGCGCGAAATCGGCATCGAACATTCTGTTGAAGAGATGGTGCCGCGTCTGGCGCGTCTGGCACAAAAGGCCGGTTTCGGCGGAGTGGTTGCCTCACCCCGTGAAATCAAGCTGATCCGTGAGGCCTGTGGCTCCGACTTTGCCATTGTCACTCCCGGCGTGCGCCCCGCAACGGCTTCCGCCGACGATCAGAAGCGCGTGACGACTCCGGCGGATGCCATCGCTGCAGGAGCGGACTATCTGGTGGTGGGACGCCCCATCGCCAAAGCGGATGATCCGGTGGCGGCCGCCGAGGCCATCGTCGAAGAGATGGCCCAGGCATTGAGTTCACGCGCATGAGTGAAGGGATCGTCTACGGCATCAACCCGGTCGATGAAGCTCTCAAAGGGCGGCGCCGCAAACCCCTCGAGTTGTTTGTTGCCCGTGACGGCGGCTCCAGGGTGAGGGCTCTGGCGGACACGGCTCGCAGGCGGGGAGTGCCCGTGCGCGACAGCGATAAGCGCGAATTGGAGCGGCTGGCCGGAAATGCACGTCATCAGGGCGCTGTTCTGCGCATTGAGCCCTGTTCCTATGTTGAACTTGACGATCTTCTCAAGATCGGGCGCGACAGGGGGGAGCCGGCTTTCCTGCTGGCTCTTGACGGAGTAACCGATCCGCACAATTTCGGCGCCCTGCTGCGTTCCGCTGCGGGGGCCGGTTGTCATGGGGTGATCTGCCCGCGCGACAACAGCGCCCCGGTGACCGGAGTCGTCGAGCGCGCCGCTGCCGGCGCCCTGGAGCATGTCGCGCTCTGTCGGGTCGTTAACCTTGCCCGAACCTTCGATCTGCTTAAAAGAGAAGGGCTCTGGATATACGGCCTGGCCGGCGAAGCCGACCATGCCGTATACAGCGTCGATTTCACCTCCGATCTGGTTCTGGTGGTCGGCAGTGAAGGCAAGGGGCTGCGCCCCAACGTGCGCCGCCACTGCGATCAACTGATCTCCATCCCCATGCAGGGTGGGGTGGGTTCTCTCAATGTGTCGGTTGCCGGCGCACTTTCCCTGTTTGAGGTAGTGCGACAACGGCACAAAGGTTAAACGCAAGCCTCGAATTTATCCTCTCTCATAGGTTGGTATAACAGTTAAGCACACTCCATCCACTATCCCGCCACTGAGAATTTCGGTCTGAGATAACCTGCTATTGCAGGAGCATCCCTGCGAAAGTCATGACCTGCGACCTTTCATCTCCTGCGTTTCGCTCCGCTCCCATTGCAAAGCAGTCAGAGAAATATGTTTTTTTTAATCATTATGATTGACAGGCGCCCGAGATTGAGCTATTAAGAGATTGTCATGAATAATCTTGTTGAACCCTTAATCAGAAATGATTCGGATTTGGGAAGGGTCCCTGATCCGGACAGGGGCTGGAGGTCTGTGGTATGAAGCGTGTTTTGATCGTGGACGATAGTATATCCGTAGCTCGGCAGCTTGAAAAAATGGTCACAAGCACCGGGGAGTTCGAGGTGATCGGCCACGCCAAGAACGGTGCCGAAGCAATCAAAGTCAATCAGTCCGAAGACCCGGATCTGATCTGCATGGATATGAACATGCCGGTGATGGACGGTTTGACGGCGCTGCGCAACATTGTGGCCATGGATCGCAATGTGAAGGTTGTCATGGTGACCTCTCTCGGTGGTGTCGGTGAAAAATTTACCGAAGCAATCAAGCTGGGTGCCAAGAACGTGATCTCAAAGCCGTTTGAGGCCGAGACTGTGCTGCAGACTCTGCGCGAGGCGTAACCGGCGGTATTCGGGAACCTGTGGACATTATGATATCGAGCAGAAAAGGGATCATGCGATGGCAGTGAAATTCTTTGGACAGTTCCTGGTGGAAAAAGGCGTCGTCAGCCGGGAGAAGTTGCTGGAGGCGATCGATCTGCAGGAAAAGAACAATCTCAAATTCGGTGAAACGGCCCTGAACATGGGAATGATCTGCAAAGCGGATGTCGAGCGCGTGCATGACGCGCAGCGCTGCGAGGACCTGCGCTTCGGCGATATGGCGGTCAAACTGGGGCTGATCTCTCCGAATCAGATGCAGCAAGTCCTTACCCGCCAGAAAAACAACCACCTATATATCGGTGAAGCTCTGGTGAAAGTCGGGGCTCTGGACGAAGGGGAGATTCTGCGCTATCTGGCGGAATTCAAAGAGGATCAGGCACCCTATACCGCCGAGCGCGTCAACCTGCCGCCGGGCGTGTCAAATCCCCAGGTCTGGGAGATGGGCGCTGATATGACCTACAAGATGCTCACGCGCATCGCTCAGTTTGCCTTCCGCCCCGCCCCCAGCGAAGAAGCGGAAACTGTCAATGCCCGCCACCTGGCGGTGGCGATAGACTTCAGCGGGTCAGTGAAATGCCGCTACGTCCTGTCGGTCAGCGAGGGGGCCCAGCAGGCCATCGCCAAGGCGATCCTGAAAGAAGATGATGTCTCGGACGAGCCCAGGGAAGTGCTGGACGATACGGTAATGGAGTTCATCAACATTGTCTGCGGCAACATCGCCGCCAAAGGGGCTCAGCTTGGCCATACCCTGGAAATCAACCCCCCGGTGGTTATCGCCGAGGGCGGGCGCGAGGTTGAAGTCCCCCCCTCTTTTCGCGCGATACGCTTTCCGGTTTACATCTCTGACGGCGAAGAGGTGGAGTTCTCGTTCTGGGTGGGTTGATTGCCCTCCTCGATTATTGCTCATTACCGCTGTTGTTGCCTGCCGGGGCCGTGTTTATCGCGGCCTTTGTTTGATGCTTTCGCAAAAAAGCATCAATGTCGATGGCTAAGCAAAAAGCGCCAAATGCAAGGCGCGCGATTGTCGAGCAATGAGGCGTACTTACGTACGTCGAAGCAGCGAGAGCAATTGCAGCAACGCAGCAGTTGGTGAGTTTTTGCGACGCCATCTTTGTTTATATGGCGCCGGCCTGAGCGCGCCCGCTATGTTTTGTTCTTGGCGCGCTGTCTGATTCAAGTTAGAATCCCCCTGTCCACCAGGGGCCCGAGTTTCACGGGGCCGCCAATCAAAGAATTACACGCGGCAGATCATCCGGATGCCGCGTGCATACGTCAGGGTAAGACAATTTGAATCAGTCCCGTTTCTTTGCTGTATCGCCGCTTGGCACCGAGGATCTTCTGGGTGCGGAAATCGAGGAGGCCGGCGGCGTCGAGCTGCAGGCGACCCCCAATGGGATTCTGTTCGACGCCACGCTGGAGAGTGCCTACCGTCTGTGCCTCTGGTCACGCGTGGCAACCCGGATTTATCTACCGGTGGCCCGTTTCGAAGCGCTTGATGGCGACCAGCTCTATGCCCAGGCGCTGGAGGTGGTTTGGGAAGATCACCTGCCGGCTGGAGGCACCTTTGCGGTCAATGCTCATCTGCGCCGTTCTGCTTTAAATCATTCGCATTTTGCCGCCTTGCGTGTCAAGGACGCCATTGTCGATCGGCTGCGTGAGCGCTGGGGGCAGCGTCCCGACGTGCAGCCGCAGCGCCCCGATCTGCAGGTCTCCCTCGATGTGGACAAGGATCAGGCCATGCTCAGCATTGACCTGGCGGGCGAGTCCCTGCACCGGCGCGGCTACCGCAGGGTGGGGGGAGCCGCCCCGCTTAAAGAGAACCTGGCGGCGGCCGTTTTGCTGCGTGCCGGATGGGCCGATGCGGCACGCAGGTCGGCTCCGTTGCTCGATCCGTTGTGCGGCACCGGGACGCTGCTGATCGAAGGCGCCCTGATCGCAGCCGACGGAGCCCCCGGTTTGTGGCGCGACTATTACGGTTTTTGCGGTTGGCGCGGGCATCGCGAGGATCTGTGGCAGGCTGTGCAGGAAGCCGCCCGGGAGCGATTTGCCCAGGGGCTTGGCAGGCTGCCGGTGATTGCGGGCTGCGAGCGCGATCCTCATGTGGTGGAGTCGGCGAGGGAGAATCTGCGCGCCTGTGGTCTTGAAAAGCATGTCCGTATCGATGTTGGAGATTTCTCTACCTGGCTGCCGGATATGGGACGCAGCATGAAAGAGAGTGCTGCAGGCCTTGTCGTCACCAATCCTCCCTATGGGGAGCGGCTCGGCGACAAGGCGCAGCTTCAGGTTCTTTACAGCGTGCTGGGTGGTCAATGCCGGCAATCTTTTGCGGGCTGGCAGCTCAGTGTGTTTACTTCCAATCCTGAGCTTGCCTCATTTCTTGGATTGCGCGCCTCGAGGACTCATTCTCTGCGGAATGGTCCGATCCAGGCCCGTCTTTATCACTATCATCTGGGTCCTGCACCTGCTGCGGATACGACCCCTTCGGCGAGCGGCGCTGAAGCAAAAAGCGATCATCACGATACCGCTTTGATGCTGGCCAACCGGCTGCGCAAGAATTTCAAGGCGGCGCAGCGCTGGGCCAAGCGGGAAGGGGTTTGCTGCTACCGGGTCTATGATGCCGATCTGCCCGAATATGCGGCAGCGATCGACTATTACGATGGACGGCTGCATGTCCAGGAGTACAAGGCCCCTTCAACCATTGATCCCGGCAAGGCAAGAAGACGCCTTCAGGATCTGTTGCGGATCAGCTCCGAAGTTATCGAGGTTGCGCCGGACAGGGTTTTCCTCAAGCAGCGCAAACAGCAGAAGGGGGAGGCGCAGTACGGCCGGATGGGGGAAAGCGGTCATTTTTTCGAGGTCAGCGAGGGGCCGTGCCGCTTTCTGGTCAACCTCGGAGATTACCTGGACAGCGGTCTGTTTCTCGACCATCGCCCGATCCGGCAGCGCATCATGGAGATGGCTGCGGGCAAACGCTTCCTCAACCTGTTCGCTTATACCGGCAGTGCCACGGTCTTTGCGGCTCGCGGTGGGGCGCAATCCAGTACCACTGTCGACGCTTCACGAACTTATCTTGACTGGGCAAAGGAAAATTTCAGGCTTAACGGGCTTGACCCGCGCCGCCACAAGCTCGAACGCGCCGATGTGATGAGGTGGATCGATGCCGGCCGCGAGAAATACGACCTCATTTTTCTTGATCCGCCGACATTCTCCAACTCAAAGACCCGCGGCCGTGATTTTGACGTTCAGCGAGACCATGCGGCATTGATCGAGCGGACCATGCGCCGCCTCGAGGCGGGCGGCACGCTGGTTTTCTCAACCAATTTCCGCAAATTCCGGCTGGATGCCGCTCTTTCCGAGCGAGGGGATGTGCAGGATATTTCTGCACAGACGGTACCCTGGGACTTCCGCCGCAGCCCGAAAATTCATCAATGCTTCCTGCTGCGTCATCCCATGAAGGATTAAAAAACGCGTTGCTGCCGAAAAAAAAGTCACGAGCCTCTTGACAATGCACGTCAAATATAATAAACCTCCACACTCATGCCGTCAGGGCTGAGCGTGGAGGGCAGGCAAGGCTATTTTATGCTTGCCTTTTGATCCGCTCTGGGTTATATATCCCTGCCCATGCTGGCGTAGCTCAACTGGTAGAGCAGCTGACTTGTAATCAGCAGGTTGCGGGTTCGATTCCTGTCGCCAGCTCCAGCGCGCGGTCGGGTGCGAGCCCGTATGTATAAATAAAATAAATAAATACTGTAAAGCACGGAAGACTTTTTCTCTGGAGGGGTTCCCGAGTGGCCAAAGGGAGCAGACTGTAAATCTGCCGGCGTAGCCTTCGGAGGTTCGAATCCTCCCCCCTCCACCACTTAACGCATTCCGGAGGAAGGCCGACGGGTGTCGCTTCAGGAGGCTGTCGCAGCCGTTTAAACTGAAAGCATCTTTCGGTGCGGATTCCAAAAAGCTTCTTTGAATCGTGTGAAGGTTTTGGCGGGAGTAGCTCAGTTGGCTAGAGCATCAGCCTTCCAAGCTGAGGGTCGCGGGTTCGAGTCCCGTTTCCCGCTCCAGAATCTTTGAATTCTTCAGTTGTAGATTTGATGGGCCCACATAGCTCAGACGGTAGAGCACTTCCTTGGTAAGGAAGAGGTCACCGGTTCAAGTCCGGTTGTGGGCTCCAGTTTTGTCTCGCTGGAGAGTTTGCTGTTTCATGATCATGTCTTTTTTGGTCGCAGAACTTCCTTTGGGTCCCGTTGTCGCGGGACCGTGAGTCAATTTCAACAAACGTTCGCAAGCGCAACGGGAGGTTTAAGCAATGGCTAAAGCAAAATTCGAAAGAACAAAACCCCATGTCAATATCGGGACCATCGGTCACGTCGACCATGGGAAGACGACTCTGACCGCGGCGATCACCAAGGTTCTGTCGGAAGCCGGCGGTGCGGAATTCAAGGCGTTTGACACCATCGACAACGCTCCCGAGGAGCGCGAGCGCGGCATCACCATCGCCACCGCTCACGTGGAGTACCAGACCGCAGCGCGTCACTATGCTCATGTCGACTGCCCCGGCCATGCCGACTACGTCAAGAACATGATCACCGGTGCGGCGCAGATGGACGGTGCGATCCTGGTGGTTTCGGCCGCCGACGGCCCCATGCCCCAGACCCGCGAGCATATCCTGCTGGCCCGTCAGGTCGGCGTGCCCGCCATGGTGGTGTTTCTCAACAAGGTCGACATGGTCGACGACGAGGAGCTGCTCGAGCTGGTCGAGCTGGAGATCCGCGAGCTTCTGACTCAGTACGATTTCCCCGGTGACGACATTCCGATCATCAAGGGTTCGGCGCTGGCCGCTCTGGAGGGTCGCGACGAGGAGATCGGGAAGAAAGCCATCTTTGAATTGATGGAAGCCTGCGACAGCTATATCCCTGAGCCCGAGCGCGACATCGACCGTCCTTTCCTGATGCCCGTTGAGGACGTGTTTTCCATCTCCGGTCGTGGTACCGTTGTGACCGGCCGTGTCGAGCGCGGCATCGTCAAGGTTGGCGACGAGGTTGAGATCGTCGGGATGAAGGACACGGTCAAGACGGTCGTGACCGGCGTCGAGATGTTCCGCAAGCTGCTCGATCAGGGCCAGGCCGGCGACAACGTCGGGGTACTGCTGCGCGGCACAAAGCGAGAGGATGTCGAGCGCGGTCAGGTTCTGGCCAAGCCCGGCAGCATCACGCCCCACACCCGCTTCAAGGCTGAAGCCTACATTCTGACCAAGGAAGAGGGTGGCCGTCATACGCCGTTCTTCAAGGGGTATCGTCCCCAGTTCTATTTCCGGACGACGGACGTGACGGGTGTGGTCGAGTTGCCTGAGGGGACCGAGATGGTCATGCCGGGCGACAATATCGCGATGACGGTGAATCTGATCACCCCGATCGCCATGGACAAGGAACTGCGTTTCGCGATTCGTGAAGGTGGCCGCACCGTCGGTGCCGGCGTCGTCAGCGAAATCATCGAATAATCGTAACAACCTTTATGGGCGGCCTCTTCGCCTGCCGAAGAGGCCGCTAAGGATAAGACAATGCGGGACATTGTGACTTTGGCTTGCACCGAATGCAAGCAGCGCAACTATACGACCACCAAGAATAAGAAGAATACGCCGGACAAGCTGGAATTCAGCAAGTACTGCCGGTTTTGTCGTAAGCATACTCCACATCGCGAAACCAAGTAGCAGCGGTCCAACGTTTGTCGCTCAAAGCCACAGGCTCGCTGTGGCTTTTTGTATGCAGGCCAGTAGCTCTAATGGCTAGAGCACCGGTCTCCAAAACCGGGTGTTGGGGGTTCGAATCCCTCCTGGCCTGCCAACTTTGAGAATAATCCTCTGTGAGGTTCCACGATAGTGTTTAAAAATGTGTCCGAATTTCTGGCCCATGTGAAGTCCGAGTTGAAGAAAGTGACCTGGCCGACCCGCAAGGAAACCTATGCTTCAACTTCGGTCGTGATTCTCCTTGTGATTTTCATTGCCGTGTTTCTGGGTGCGGTCGACTGGATGCTGTCCAATGTCGTCAAAATGTTGCTCAGTTAGGCAGAACAGGGGGACGCTATGGCCAAGAAATGGTATGGAGTTCATACCTATTCAGGGTATGAGAACAAGGTCAAGGCCAATCTGGAAGAGCGCATTCGGGCCCTTGGGTTCGAAGATTCTTTCGGTGAGGTGCTGATTCCGTCAGAGACCGTTGTGGAATTGCGCAAGGGTGAGCGTAAAACCTCGCAGCGCAAATTTTTCCCCGGCTATATTCTCGTTCAGATGGAGTTGGACAACGAGAGTTGGCACGTCGTCAAGGACACCCCCAAGGTGACCGGGTTTGTTGGCGGCAATAACAATCCTCCCGCAATCCCCGATGAAGAGGTGGCGAAGATCACCAGTCGGATGGAGGAGGGGGTTGAGCGGCCCAAGCCCAAGGTGGAATTCGAGGTCGGTGAGACGGTTCGTGTTGTTGACGGTCCTTTCCTCAATTTCACCGGTGTCGTCGAGGATGTGAAGCCGGACAAAGGCAAGCTCAAGGTAATGGTGAGTATTTTCGGCAGGACGACCCCGGTCGAACTTGAATTTATCCAGGTTGAAAAAACCAGCTGATGATTGACGCTGGCTGCGCAATTTCAGGCGTTTAAGGAGAAACCGATGGCCAAAAAGGTTGTAGGTCAGATTAAACTGCAGATTCCTGCCGGTAAGGCAAACCCCTCGCCGCCGGTTGGCCCCGCCCTCGGGCAGCACGGGGTCAACATCATGGAGTTCTGCAAAGCGTTCAATGCTAAAACGCAGGATCTCGACGGAATGATTACGCCGGTTGTGATCACCGTGTATGCGGATCGTTCGTTTACCTTCATCACCAAGACACCCCCTGCGGCCGTCCTGCTTATGAAGGCGGCAAAGCTGCCCAAGGGGTCTGGAGTCCCCAATAAGAACAAGGTGGGCAAGGTGACCAAAGACCAGGTGGTTGAGATCGCCAAGATCAAAATGCCTGACCTTAATTGTTTTGATCTTGATGCCGCAGTGCGCACCGTTGAAGGAACCGCGCGCAGCATGGGTATCGAAGTCGCCTGATCGACGGCGTAAGCGGGAGTTGAACAAAATGGCAATTGGAAAGAAGCAAAAAGAAGCTAAAGCCAAGGTCGATCGGACTCAGGTCTATTCATTGGAAGACGCCATCGGCCTGGTCAAGGACTCGGCCTGGGCCAAATTTGATGAAACGGTTGATGTCGTGGTGAAGCTTGGTGTTGATCCCCGCAAGGCGGACCAGATGGTGCGTGGTGCCGTGGTTCTGCCGAACGGTCTGGGCAAGGACGTACGAGTTCTTGTTTTTGCCAAGGGGGAAAAGGCCCAGGAAGCGCAGGATGCCGGCGCTGACTTTGTCGGAGCGGATGATCTGGTTGCGCGCATTCAGGAGGGCTGGTTCGATTTTGATACGGCCATCGCCACTCCGGATATGATGGGCACCGTTGGCAAGATCGGGCGTCTGCTTGGCCCCCGGGGGCTGATGCCGAACCCCAAGGTCGGTACGGTGACCATGGATGTCGGTCGAGCCGTCAGCGAGGCAAAGTCCGGTAAGGTGGAATACCGGGTTGAAAAAGCCGGTATCATCCACGCGCCTGTCGGCAAGGTCTCCTTCGACGCTCAAAAGCTTCAGGAAAATATCCTTTCGCTGGTTGACGCTTTGGTTAAAGCGAAGCCTTCGACCTCCAAGGGAACTTATCTGCGCAAGATCTGCCTTTCCAGCACGATGGGCCCCGGCATCAATATCGATGTGCCCGCCATTCAGGCGCTGGTCAAGTAAGACTTGTCTTTTCAGAGTGTTTCTAGATTCCCACTCACTCAGGGTCAAAGACAGCAGGGACGCATGGTAGCGTTTAATCTCTGAATAGGGCTCCTGCCGAGGCTTGGAGAGGGTGTGACGAATACGGTTCGTCTCTCCCCGACCCTGCGGGAATGAAAGGCAATGACGCCTTTCAAATTTTTAAAGAAAGGAGGAGAGACGTTGAACCGAACCAACAAGCAAGACCTGGTCGTCGAACTCGCCGCAAAACTTGTTGACGCCAAAGCGGCTTTTCTCGCGGATTACCGCGGGATTAATGTGGAGAAGGTCAATCAGCTGCGTGCGGAATTGCGTCAGACCGGTGCGGAGTACCGTGTTGTTAAAAACACCCTTCTGCGCCGCGCCACGAAGGGTACTTCCCTTGAGTGTCTGGCTGATGACATGATTGGACCGACCGCGCTGGCGTTTGTTCTGGATGATCCTGTTGCGCCCGCCAAAGTGCTGAGCAATTTTGCCAAGGCCAACGAAAAATTCGAACTCAAGGTCGGAGCTCTTGACGGCAAGAAGCTCACCGCTGACGACATCAGGGCGCTCGCCGAGTTGCCCAGTCGCGAAGAGCTTCTCGCCAAAATGCTTGGCTCCATCAATGCGCCGGTCAGCAACTTTGTCGGTGTGCTTGCCGCGGTGCCGCGCTCACTGGTCCAGGTGCTCGGCGCGATTCAGGACAAGAAAGCGGCCTGAAAAAGTTACTCAATCGATTACGGTACGTAAAAATTCGGAGGAAAGATAGAAAATGGCTGATATCACGAAAGAACAGGTTGTTGAGTTCATTGAGAATATGAGCGTTCTGGAACTGGCCGAACTGGTTAAAGAACTGGAAGACAAATTTGGTGTTTCTGCTGCCGCTCCTGTGGCTGTGGCTGCTGCGCCGGGCGCTGCCGCCGAAGCGGTTGAAGAAAAGGACGAGTTTGATGTCGTTCTGACCTCTGCCGGCGACAAGAAAATCAACGTGATCAAGGTTGTTCGTGCCATCACCGGCCTCGGCCTCAAGGAAGCCAAGGACCTGGTAGAGGGTGCACCTCAGCCTGTCAAGCAGGCAGTGGCCAAGGCCGAAGCCGAAGATCTCAAAAAGCAGCTTGAAGAAGCCGGTGCCGGCGTCGAGCTCAAGTAGCACCTCCCTTGCATAAGGCAGGATCAAGCCAAGGTCGCCGCGAGCGGCCTTGGCTATTCTACTTTCGCCACTCAAAGGAGAAAACATGGCTTATTCCATCGCGAATAACCAGCTTCTGAGGAAACATTTCACAGAGGTTCAGCGGATCATTGACATTCCTAACCTCATTGAGATCCAGAAAAATTCCTACAAGCGTTTCCTCCAGACGGAACTGCCTCCTTCGGCACGCCAGAATATCGGGCTTGAAGCCGTATTCCGTTCCGTCTTTCCGATTCGTGATTTCAGCGAAACCTGTTCGCTTGAGTATGTTTCCTACGGGCTCGGGACGCCCAAGTATGATGTTGAAGAGTGCCATCAGCGCGGCATGACCTTCGCTGCACCCATGAAGGTCAAGGTGCGCCTTGTGTCCTGGGATGTCGACAAGGAATCCGGCGTTCAGTCGATTCGCGACATCAAAGAGCAGGAAGTTTATTTCGGGGAAATTCCCCTGATGACCGAAAACGGCACCTTTATTATTAACGGGACTGAAAGAGTCATCGTCAGCCAGCTGCATCGCTCCCCCGGCGTGTTTTTCGACCATGATAAGGGCAAAACCCACGCCAGCGGCAAGATTCTCTACAACGCGCGGGTTATTCCGTATCGCGGCTCCTGGCTTGATTTTGACTTTGATCATAAAGACATTATCTGGGTACGCATTGACCGTCGGCGGAAGCTGCCGGCCACCGTGCTGCTTAAGGCGCTTGGCCACACTGCTGAAGAACTGCTCAATTACTACTATGATGTCGAAGAGATTGTTCGCGACGAGAACGGCTATAAAAAGCGCGTAAATCTCGAGCTTCTCGCCGGTCAGCGTGCAGACCGTGATGTCGTTGACGCCGACGGCAATGTGCTGGTCCGCGAGAACCGTAAATTTACCCGTGCCGGCATTCGCAAGATTGCCGACGCCGGACTTGAGTTTATCCCTCTCAGCGAAGAGAGCGTGATCGGCAAGATCGCCTCGACCGATATCGTCGATACCTCGACCGGAGAAGTGGTTGTCGAATGCAACGATGAACTGACATCCGCGAAGCTTGAAGAGCTGCATGAGCGCGGTATCAATGAATTCAAGGTTCTTTTCATCGACAACCTCTATGTCGGACCTTATCTGCGCGAGACCCTGCTTGCCGACAAGATTGCGACGGCCGAAGATGCCATGATCGAAATCTTCCGGCGGTTGCGCCCCGGCGATCCTCCGACTCTCAAAAGCGCGACAGCGCTGTTTGACAGCCTGTTCTTCAATCCAGAGCGCTATGACCTGTCGGTGGTCGGCCGCTTGAAGCTCAATTACAAGCTTGGTGTTGATACGCCCCTCGAGCACACGACCCTGACCAAGGAAGATATTCTTGAGGTGGTTCGCTACCTCATCGATCTTCGCAACGGCAAGGGAGCGATCGATGATATCGACCATCTCGGCAATCGCCGGGTCCGCACAGTGGGAGAATTGCTCGAGAACCAGTATCGCATCGGGTTGGTCCGTATGGAGCGCGCGATCAAGGAACGTATGAGTCTGCAGGATGTTGACAGCCTCATGCCGCACGATCTCGTGAATTCCAAACCGGTTTCGGCTGTCGTCAAGGAATTTTTCGGTTCTTCGCAGCTCTCGCAGTTCATGGATCAGACCAACCCGCTGTCCGAGATTACTCATAAGCGGCGCCTGTCTGCGCTTGGTCCTGGGGGTCTGACCCGCGAACGTGCCGGTTTCGAGGTCCGAGACGTGCATCCGACCCATTACGGCCGCGTTTGCCCGATTGAGACGCCTGAGGGACCCAACATCGGTCTGATTGCATCTCTTTCGACCTATGCGCGTATCAATGAGTACGGTTTCGTCGAAACGCCTTACCGTATCGTCAAGGACGGGCAGGTTACCCACGAGATCCGTTATTTCAGTGCATTGGAAGAGGAAGGACACGCCATTGCTCAGGCCAATGCGCCGCTCGATGAGAATGATCGTTTTGTCAATGAATTGGTGACTGCTCGGAAGAATGGCGAATTTGTCATGACCAACCGCGAAGAGATCGAGCTGATGGACGTTTCGCCCAAGCAGCTGGTTTCCGTCGCCGCATCGCTTATTCCGTTTCTTGAAAATGACGATGCCAACCGTGCCTTGATGGGCTCGAACATGCAGCGTCAGGCAGTGCCTCTGCTGCGCGCCGATGCGCCGCTTGTCGGCACCGGCATGGAGCGCATCGTCGCACACGATTCCGGCGCTGCCGTTGTCGCCCGTCATAATGGCGTGGTGGAAAGTGTCGATGCCGCCCGAATCGTCATCAAGATCGACGAGGACGAGGTCGATGAAAGCGGGACCGGCGTCGATATTTATAATCTGATTAAATTTGTCCGCTCCAACCAGAATACCTGCCTGAACCAGAAGCCGATCGTCAAAGTCGGCGACAGGGTCAAACGCGGGGATATTATCGGTGATGGACCTTCCACCGAGTGGGGTGAGCTGGCCCTGGGGCAGAACGTGCTTGTCGCTTTCATGCCCTGGGAAGGGTACAATTTCGAGGATTCGATCCTGATTTCCGAAAAGCTGGTCAAGGAAGACCGCTACACTTCGGTGCATATCGAGGAATTCGAGTGCGTTGCCCGTGACACCAAGCTCGGCAAGGAAGAGATCACCAACGATATCCCCAACCTGGGCGAAGATGCCCTGGCCAACCTCGATGAGAGCGGGATTATCCGCATCGGGGCCGAAGTGGGTCCCGGCGATATCATGGTCGGCAAGATCACTCCCAAGGGTGAAACGCAACTGTCGCCGGAAGAGAAGTTGCTGCGTGCCATTTTCGGAGAAAAAGCCGGAGATGTTCGTGACACCTCCCTGCGGGTACCGCCCGGGGTTGAGGGCGTGGTGATCGGCGCCCGTGTCTTCTCGCGCAAAGGGGCGGATAAGGACAGCCGTACCGAAATTATCGAGCGCGGTGAGATTGAGAAGTTGCTCAAGGATCAGGAGGATGAGATCCGCATCATCCGTAATTCCTCCCGCGGCAAACTCAAAGCTCTTCTGATCGGGCACACCTCGGCGGTTACAGTCACTGACGACAAAGGTAACGTACTGCTGGGTAAAGGAGTGAAAATCACTGAAGACTCTCTGGCCCGCATCCCTGTATCGCGCTGGAATGAGATTTCTCTTGCCCAGGCCGACGAAGCCGAGGAGAAACTGGCTGAGATTCTGCGGCGTCTGCGGGAGCGTGAAGACCTTATCCGCGGGGTGTTTGCCGATAAGATCGAAAAGATCAAACGCGGAGACGACCTGCCGCCCGGCGTCATCAAGATGGTGAAGGTCTATGTCGCCATCAAGCGCAAATTGCAGGTCGGGGACAAAATGGCCGGCCGCCATGGTAACAAGGGTGTTCTCTCCCGGGTTCTTCCCGAGGAGGATATGCCCTACATGGAGGATGGCACGCCTGTTGAGATCGTGCTTAATCCGCTGGGCGTTCCCTCGCGTATGAATGTCGGTCAGATTCTCGAAACGCATCTGGGACTTGCGGCACGCAGCCTCGGCGTGCAGATCGAGAAGGCGATCGCCGAGGGACTTGCCACCGCGCCGATGAAGGAAAAGCTTAAAACCGCTTACAATGATGAGGACACAAGCGTTTTTATCGATTCCCTCAACGACGATGAAGTCGTCTCCCTCGCGCGGCGTCTGTCCAAGGGTGTGCCGATGGCTTCGCCGGTTTTTGAAGGTGTGCCCGAGGACAAGATCAAGTCCGAGCTTGAGCGATGCAACCTGCCGAAATCCGGCCAGGTAATTCTTCATGACGGCAAGACAGGTGAAGCTTTCAAGGAGAAAGTCACCGTCGGCATCATGTATATGCTTAAGCTTCATCACCTGGTTGATGACAAGATCCATGCCCGTTCCATCGGTCCGTACAGCCTCGTAACCCAGCAGCCGCTGGGGGGCAAGGCCCAGTTCGGTGGACAGCGACTCGGCGAGATGGAAGTCTGGGCGATGGAGGCTTACGGTGCAGCGCATGCTCTTCAGGAGTTTCTCACGGTCAAGTCTGACGACGTGGCCGGGCGTACCCGGATTTACGAATCCATCGTGAAGGGCAAGCACACTCTGGAGGCCGGACTGCCTGAGTCCTTCAACGTTCTGATCAAGGAACTGCAGTCGCTTTGCCTTGATGTTGAACTGCTTGAAGAGGACGAGGAGTAGCGTTATCGTATCGTGCACTGCCGGCCGCGGCGGCTTTTTTCGCCTGGCCGGCAGTGCGGATGCGGTCGCAACCAACCATCACCATCCCGATAGGAGGATGCGCTTTGGAAGATATTTTCAGCCTCTTTGAACGTCCGAAGGATCCGTTGAGTTTCAACGCTATCCGACTCAGTGTTTCTTCCCCGGAGAAGATTCGCGAACGTTCTTTCGGTGAAGTCAAAAAACCCGAGACCATCAATTATCGGACTTTCAAGCCCGAACGTGACGGTCTTTTCTGTGCTAAAATTTTTGGTCCCACCAAGGATTACGAATGCAACTGCGGCAAATACAAGCGCATGAAGCATCGTGGCATTGTCTGCGAAAAGTGTGGCGTGGAGGTTATCCCGAGCAAGGTTCGGCGCGAGCGTCTTGGCCATATTGACCTGGCCTGCCCGGTTGCTCATATCTGGTTTCTCAAGTCTCTGCCCTCCAGGATCGGCACGCTGCTGGACATGACCTTGAAGGAGTTGGAAAAGGTCCTTTATTTCGAGGCCTATGTCGTTCTCGATGGCGGCGACACCGAGCTGCAGCAGGGTCAACTACTGACCGAAGACAAGTATCGTGAGGCCATGGAGGAGTTCGCCGGTCAATTCTCTGCCGGCATGGGAGCTGAATCCATCCGCGAACTGCTTATGCAGATCGATCTCGAAGAACTTGGTGTTTCCCTGCGTCAGGAGATGAAGGACGCGGCCAGCGAGGCCAAGCGTAAAAAAGTCGCCAAGCGCCTTAAAGTTGTGGAAGCTTTCCGTGCTAGCGGGAATCTGCCCGAGTGGATGATTCTGGAGACTATTCCCGTACTTCCTCCGGAACTGCGCCCGCTCGTTCCTCTCGATGGAGGGCGTTTTGCGACCTCAGACCTCAACGACCTCTATCGAAGAGTCATCAATCGCAACAACCGCCTCAAGCGGTTGATTGAACTGAGGGCTCCCGAAGTCATTATTCGCAATGAAAAGCGGATGCTGCAGGAGTCGGTGGACGCATTGTTCGATAACGGGCGCCGTGGCAGAGCGATCACCGGACCCAACAAGCGTCCGTTGAAGTCTCTCTCCGACATGCTCAAGGGCAAGGGGGGACGTTTCCGCCAGAACCTGCTCGGCAAGCGCGTCGATTATTCGGGCCGCTCCGTTATTGTCGTTGGCCCTGAGCTCAAGATGCATCAGTGCGGTCTTCCCAAGAAGATGGCGCTTGAGCTGTTCAAGCCCTTTATCTACAACAAGCTTGAAGAAAAAGGGTTCTGCACCACCATAAAGAGCGCCAAGAAGCTGGTTGAAAAGGAAAAACCCGAAGTCTGGGACGTTCTTGACGAGGTGATCAAAGAGCACCCCGTTATGCTTAACCGCGCACCCACGCTGCATCGCCTTGGTATCCAGGCTTTTGAGCCGGTGCTGATCGAGGGTAAGGCGATCCAGCTCCACCCGCTGGTCTGTACGGCATTTAATGCCGACTTTGACGGCGACCAGATGGCGGTTCATCTGCCCCTTTCAATTGAAAGCCAGCTTGAAGCTCGCGTCTTGATGATGTCGACCAACAACATCCTCTCGCCGGCCAACGGTAAACCGATCATCGTCCCCTCGCAGGATATGGTGCTCGGTCTGTATTATATGACCCGGGAGCGTGTTTTCGCCACGGGCGAGGGGAAAATGTTCGCTGATCCCGAAGAAGTGCGTGTTGCCTATGACGCCGGCGCCGTTGATCTTCAGGCGCGCATCAAGGTTCGCATTTCGCCCGCTGTCGGTGAAGCGCCGCAACTGACTGAGACCACCGTCGGGCGCATCCTGCTGCGTGAAGTCGTTCCTGAGGGGATTGCCTTCGAGCATATCAATCGCGTCCTCGGCAAAAAGCAGGTCGGTGAACTGATTGATGTCTGCTTCCGTGCCTGCGGCAACAAGGATACGGTTATTCTTGCCGACCGCCTCAAGGAGACCGGTTACAAGTTCTCCACTATGGCCGGCATCTCCATCTGTCTCGACGACATGCATATTCCTTCCTCCAAAGAGGAACGGATCAATATTGCGGTTGAGGAGGTCAAGGAGATTCAACAACAGTACACTGAGGGTCTGATTACCGATGGCGAGCGCTACAACAAGGTTATCGACATCTGGGCCAAGTGTGCTGAGGAGATCGGGCAGACCATGCTCGACAACCTGTCGGTTGATGTTCTGACTTCCGAATCCGGTGAAACGGTCAAGGCTCCCTCTTTCAATGCCATCCACATGATGGCCGACTCTGGAGCCCGCGGCAGCGCCCAGCAGATCCGCCAGCTGGCTGGTATGCGCGGCCTGATGGCGAAGCCGTCCGGCGAGATCATCGAAACTCCGATTACCGCGAACTTCCGTGAAGGTCTGACGGTGCTGCAGTACTTTATCTCGACCCACGGTGCTCGTAAGGGCCTCGCGGATACCGCGCTCAAGACTGCCAACTCCGGTTATCTGACACGGCGTCTGGTTGATGTAGCGCAGGATGCGATTATCACCGAGGATGATTGCGGAACTCTTGACGGGATCACCATTGCGTCGCTGACCGAAGGTGGCGAGGTAATCGAGCCTCTGGGCGATCGTATCCTTGGACGCGTTGCGCTTGAAGATGTGCTTGATCCCATGACCGGCGATGTTTTGGTGGAAGCCAACAGCGAAATTGACGAAACACTGGTGGATAGAATTGCCGATGCAGGGATCGAGAGAATCAAGATCCGCTCCGTGCTGACCTGCCAGAGCAGGCGCGGAGTTTGCGCTCTGTGTTATGGTCGCGACCTTGCTCATGGCCACATGGTCAATCTCGGCGAAGCGATCGGTGTTATCGCCGCCCAGTCTATCGGTGAGCCTGGAACCCAGTTGACTATGAGAACCTTCCACGTCGGCGGGACGGCGTCCAGGCGTGCGGAGCAGACCACTCTTGAGGCGCGCTTTGAAGGACGTCTCAGGTACATCCGTCTCAATACGGTTGAAGACGAGTTCGGGCACCACGTCGTCATGAACCGCAACGGCGAACTGGCGGTTGTGGATGAATCCGGGCGTGAGCGTGAACGTTACGGCGTGGTTTATGGTGCCAAGATCCCCATTGCAGACGGAGGGGAGGTCAAACCGGGCGCTCTGTTGGCAGAGTGGGACCCCTATACGATCCCGATTCTCACCGAAGTCGCGGGTCGCGTGCGTTTCGGCGACATGATCGAAGGGATTACCATGGAGGAGCAGCTCGATGAGGTCACCGGCCTTTCACGTAAGGTGATCATCGAGTCGAAGGATCCCGACAAGCGGCCGCGCATTACCCTCAAGGACGAGGAAGGTAAAACCGTCAAGATGCCCAATGGCGCAGCGGCTCGCTACATGCTGCCGGTTGGAGCAAATATCGTGGTTTCCGATGATGGTGTGGTCAAGGCCGGCGCCGTTCTGGCCAAAATGCCCCGCGAAACCACCAAAACCAAGGATATTACCGGCGGTCTGCCCCGGGTTGCCGAACTCTTTGAGGCCCGCAAGCCCAAAGAGTATGCCATTATTTCCGAAATCGATGGCCAGGTTTCCTTCGGCAAGGATTCCAAAGGCAAGCGCAAGGTGGTTGTCACTCCGGAATTCGGCGAGCCCAAAGAATACCTGATTCCCAAGGGCAAGCACATCAGCGTGCACGAGGGAGATCATGTTCGCGCCGGCGAGTTGCTGATGGACGGCTCGAGCAACCCCCACGACATCCTGAAGGTGTTGGGTGAGAAAGAGCTTGCCAAGTACCTCGTCGATGAGGTGCAGGAGGTCTACCGCCTGCAGGGGGTCAAGATCAATGACAAGCATATCGAGACCATCGTGCGCCAGATGCTGAGGCGGGTCCGCATTAAAGAAGTCGGCGACACGCGCTTCCTGCTCGATGACCAGGTTGACCGGTACGAGTTTGAAGACGAAAACAACAAGGCCCTGGCTGAGGGAAAATCGCCAGCGGTAGGTGAACCGCTCATGCTTGGCATCACCAAAGCATCGCTGTCGACCGAATCCTTCATCTCTGCTGCTTCTTTCCAGGAGACGACCAAGGTTCTGACTCAGGCCGCCATAGAGGGCAAGGTCGACTTTCTGCGCGGCCTGAAAGAGAACGTCATCATGGGGCGCTTGATCCCTGCCGGAACGGGTGTCGCCAAGTACCGCTCCGCCAAACTCCTGATCGAGGAACCGGAGGAGGTTGAAGAGGTTTTCCAACTGGACGAGGACGGAGAGGAAGAGCCTCTCGGCGAATAGTGTAACACCGGGAAAACGTGGACAAAAACGGCCCTCGGTGGAGGGCCGTTTTTGTCCCTGAAAATAAAAGTCAGGGCCGAAGAAAAAGCCCTTGACAAAGGTTGGGGCGATTGATAATGTTAGCGGGTTTTTCCCCGGCAAAACCCGCTGAATCCCTTTAGGAATAAACGCTTAGAAGATTTTTTGGAGATTGTTCGATGCCAACGATTAATCAGTTGATCCGCAATGGCCGCCTGAATAAAGAAAAGAAGTCTACGGCGCCTGCGTTGAAAAACAATCCGCAGAAGCGCGGGGTCTGTACGCGCGTCTATACCACGACTCCGAAGAAGCCTAACTCGGCCCTGCGCAAGGTGGCGCGTGTGCGTCTGACAAACGGCATTGTTGTGACCTCCTATATCCCTGGCGTGGGGCATAACCTTCAGGAGCACTCCGTGGTCCTGATTCGTGGCGGTCGTGTCAAGGACCTTCCCGGTGTTCGTTATCACATTGTGCGCGGCGCTCTGGATCTGGCCGGGGTTAAGGATCGCAAGCAGGGTCGCTCCAAGTACGGCGCCAAGCGTCCGAAGTAATTTCTGGATTGAGGAAACGTTATGCCGAGAAGAAGAGAGATTGGAAAGCGGGAGATTCTCCCTGATCCCAAGTTCGGGGATCTGCTGGTTGCCAAGTTTATCAATGCTGTGATGCTTGACGGTAAAAAGAGCGTCGCTGAGTCTATCGTTTATGGTGCATTGGAATTGGCTGCCGAGCGCAGCGGTGAGGAGCCGATTGAGATCTTCCGCAAGGCGCTGGAAAATGTGCGTCCCGTGCTTGAGGTTAAGTCGCGTCGTGTCGGTGGTGCGACCTACCAGGTTCCCGTCGAGGTTCGAGCTGACCGTCGTAACGCGCTTGCTTTGCGCTGGGTCAAGACCTATGCGGCTGCGCGTGGCGAGAAGACCATGCGTGAGCGTCTGGCCGGCGAGTTGCTCGATGCCATGAATGGGCGTGGGGCGGCGGTCAAGAAGCGTGAGGACACTCATCGTATGGCTGAGGCCAACAAGGCTTTCGCGCATTATCGCTGGTAGTTGTTGTGCACTGTAATTTTAAGTGACTGTGGGAAGGATGTTCGACTGTGGCACGTAAGGTACCTCTTCAGAAAACCCGAAATATCGGGATAATGGCTCATATTGATGCCGGCAAGACGACCACCACTGAGCGTATCCTGTTTTATACGGGTGTGTCTCATAAGCTTGGTGAGGTCCATGACGGCGCTGCAACTATGGATTGGATGGCACAGGAGCAGGAGCGCGGTATTACCATCACCTCCGCTGCGACGACCTGTTTCTGGAAGGATCATCGCGTCAATATCATCGACACGCCCGGGCACGTAGATTTTACCATCGAGGTTGAGCGTTCGCTGCGCGTTCTTGATGGGGCCGTGGCTGTGTTCTGTTCGGTCGGCGGTGTCGAGCCTCAGTCTGAAACCGTCTGGCGGCAGGCCGATAAGTATCGCGTGCCCCGCATGGCATTCGTCAACAAGATGGATCGTGTCGGCGCTGACTTCAGGCGTGGGCTGCAGATGATGATCGATCGTCTTGGGGCTAATCCGCTGCCTCTGCAGTTGCCTGTCGGCAAGGAGGATGATTTTCGGGGTCTGGTTGACCTGGTGGAAATGCGCGCCATTGTGTGGGATGACGAGTCAATGGGAGCCAAATTTGAGGTCATTGACATTCCTGCCGATATGGAGGACGAGGTCCAGGAGGCTCGTGAAAAGCTGCTCGAAGAGATTTCTTCCCATGATGAAGAGTTGATGGAGAAGTATCTCGGCGGCGAAGAGCTTTCTGTTGACGAGATCAAGCGCGGCATCCGCAAGGGGACTCTTGACTTGGCCTTTGTCCCTGTTCTCTGTGGAAGTGCTTTTAAAAACAAGGGCGTGCAGACCCTTCTTGATGCCGTTGTGGATTACATGCCTTCTCCTGTTGATGTGCCCCCTATCAAGGGGATTGATCCCGACAGTGGCGAAGAGATCACTCGCCCGGCTGATGACAGCGGTCCCTTCGCGGCACTGGCCTTCAAGATTATGACCGACCCTTTTGTTGGACAGCTGACCTTTTTCCGTGTTTATTCGGGGGTCGCAGAGTCCGGTGCCAGTGTCATGAATACGACCAAGCTTAAGAAGGAGCGCTTTGGCCGCCTGTTGAAGATGCATGCCAATAAGCGTGAAGAGATCAAGGAGGTCTATTCCGGCGACATTGCTGCTGCTGTTGGCCTTAAGTTCACTTCGACGGGTGACACGCTGTGTGACGACAAGTCACCCTGTCTTCTTGAGGCGATGGAGTTTCCCGAGCCGGTTATCAGTATTGCGGTCGAACCGAAGACGAAGAGCGACCAGGAAAAGATGAGTGTCGCGCTTGGCAAGTTGACCCAGGAGGACCCCTCGCTTCGAGTGCATACTGACGAGGAGACGGGGCAGACCATTATTTCCGGCATGGGAGAGTTGCATCTCGACATCGTTATCGATCGCATGCTGCGGGAATTCAAGGTTGCAGCCAATGTCGGCGCGCCGCAGGTTGCCTACCGTGAAACCATCACCAAGCCTGTTGAGGTTGAAGGTAAGTTTGTCCGCCAGTCCGGCGGCCGCGGGCAGTATGGTCACTGTTGGCTCAAGATCGAGCCGCTTGAAGCGGGTTCGGGCTTTGAGTTTGTTGATCAGATCAAAGGCGGTGTCATACCGCGTGAATATATCCCTGCCGTTGGGAAGGGTGCCGAGGAGGCAGCTCAGAATGGCGTTATTGCCGGGTTCCCCATGGTTGACGTGAAAGTGACTGTTTTTGACGGTTCTTATCATGATGTCGACTCCTCGGAAATGGCGTTCAAAATTGCCGGCTCGATGGGCTTTAAAAATGGTGTTTCCAAAGCCTCGCCTGTCCTGCTTGAACCTGTTATGGCGGTCGAGGTTGTGGTACCCGAAGAATATATGGGTGACGTGATGGGTGACCTCAACAGCCGCCGCGGTCGTGTGATGGGTATGGATACCCGTGGTGGCGCACAGGTTATTTCGGCCCAGGTTCCCCTCGCTAATATGTTCGGGTATGCGACCGATCTGCGTAGCGCCACCCAGGGGCGTGCAACTTACACTATGGTTTTCGATCATTACGAGCAAGTGCCCAAGGCGATTGCGGACGAAGTCATCGCTAAAACAAAGGGCTGATTTTAAGGAGGGTTCTTCCCATGGCTAAAGCAAAATTCGAAAGAACAAAACCCCATGTCAATATCGGGACCATCGGTCACGTCGACCATGGGAAGACGACTCTGACCGCGGCGATCACCAAGGTTCTGTCGGAAGCCGGCGGTGCGGAATTCAAGGCGTTTGACACCATCGACAACGCTCCCGAGGAGCGCGAGCGCGGCATCACCATCGCCACCGCTCACGTGGAGTACCAGACCGCAGCGCGTCACTATGCTCATGTCGACTGCCCCGGCCATGCCGACTACGTCAAGAACATGATCACCGGTGCGGCGCAGATGGACGGTGCGATCCTGGTGGTTTCGGCCGCCGACGGCCCCATGCCCCAGACCCGCGAGCATATCCTGCTGGCCCGTCAGGTCGGCGTGCCCGCCATGGTGGTGTTTCTCAACAAGGTCGACATGGTCGACGACGAGGAGCTGCTCGAGCTGGTCGAGCTGGAGATCCGCGAGCTTCTGACTCAGTACGATTTCCCCGGTGACGACATTCCGATCATCAAGGGTTCGGCGCTGGCCGCTCTGGAGGGTCGCGACGAGGAGATCGGGAAGAAAGCCATCTTTGAATTGATGGAAGCCTGCGACAGCTATATCCCTGAGCCCGAGCGCGACATCGACCGTCCTTTCCTGATGCCCGTTGAGGACGTGTTTTCCATCTCCGGTCGTGGTACCGTTGTGACCGGCCGTGTCGAGCGCGGCATCGTCAAGGTTGGCGACGAGGTTGAGATCGTCGGGATGAAGGACACGGTCAAGACGGTCGTGACCGGCGTCGAGATGTTCCGCAAGCTGCTCGATCAGGGCCAGGCCGGCGACAACGTCGGGGTACTGCTGCGCGGCACAAAGCGAGAGGATGTCGAGCGCGGTCAGGTTCTGGCCAAGCCCGGCAGCATCACGCCCCACACCCGCTTCAAGGCTGAAGCCTACATTCTGACCAAGGAAGAGGGTGGCCGTCATACGCCGTTCTTCAAGGGGTATCGTCCCCAGTTCTATTTCCGGACGACGGACGTGACGGGTGTGGTCGAGTTGCCTGAGGGGACCGAGATGGTCATGCCGGGCGACAATATCGCGATGACGGTGAATCTGATCACCCCGATCGCTATGGACAAGGAACTGCGTTTCGCGATTCGTGAAGGTGGCCGCACCGTCGGTGCCGGCGTCGTCAGCGACATTATCGAGTAAATAGAGGAAGTTCTCATGCCCAGCCAGAAAATCAGGATTCGTTTGAAGGCCTACGATCATAAGCTGCTTGATCAGTCCGTCACAGAAATTGTCGATACGGCCAAGCGTACCGGTGCTCGCATTGCCGGTCCGGTGCCTCTTCCGACTGTTATCAACAAATACTGCGTTTTGCGCGGTCCGCACGTCGACAAGAAAAGTCGTGAGCAGTTCGAAATCCGCACCCACAAGAGGTTGCTGGATATTCTTGAGCCCACGCAGCAGACGGTTGATGCGCTGATGAAGCTTGATCTGTCGGCCGGTGTCGATGTGGAAATCAAGCTCTAAAAAACTTGCTCCGGATAGGGTTACGAATATGAGTAAGGAAATTCTTGGAAAAAAGCTGGGAATGACCCAGATTTTCTCGGTCGACGGACGACGCATCCCCGTTACGGTGGTGGAGGCCGGCCCCTGCGTGGTGGTCCAGAAAAAAACCGTCCAGACCGATGGTTATAACGCCGTTCAGGTCGGCTTTATTCCTAAGCGGGCCGAGAGAGTGAACAAGCCTGAGATGGGACACTTCAGGAAGGCCGGACAGGGCGCCTTTTACCATCTTAAGGAATTTCGTTTTGACGATTCCGAAGGAGAGCAGGTTAACCCTGGTGACTCCATCACCTGCGAAATCTTTGCGCCCGGTGAGATCGTCGATGTGTGCGGCGTGAGCAAGGGCAAGGGCTTTCAGGGTGTTATCAAACGCTGGAATTTCTCCGGCGGCCGGTCTACGCATGGGTCCATGTTTCACCGCGCTCCTGGTGCCATCGGTTGCAGTGCCTGGCCCTCCCGCGTTTTCAAGGGAAAGAAGATGGCCGGTCAGATGGGCAACAAACAGGTGATCACCCAGAATCTTCAGATCGTGGAGGTTCGTCCCGAGCAGAACCTGCTTCTGATCAAAGGTGCCATTCCTGGTCCTAAAAACGGCGTGGTGGCGATCCGCAAGGGCGTCAAAGCCAAACAAAACGGTTAAAGGGGATTGGGAGAGAAGTCATGGCAACTGTACCTGTTTACGATATTGAAAAAAATAAAGTTTCGGACATTGAACTGTCCGACGACATCTTTAATACTGAAGTCAAAGAGTATCTGATTCACGAAATGGTTCGTTATCAGCGTGCCGCGCGTCGTCAGGGTACCGCAAAAACCAAGGGGCGCAGCGAGGTTCGCGGCGGCGGCAAGAAGCCTTATCGCCAGAAGGGAACCGGCAACGCGCGTCAGGGCTGCATCCGTGCACCGCATTACGTCGGCGGCGGCACTGCTTTTGGCCCGACACCTCGCGACTATCGTTTCAAGCTTAACCGCAAGGTCAAGAAAGCCGCTGTATGCAGCGCTCTGTCGGCTCGTTTCAAGGAAAGCCGCATGATGGTTCTGGACCAGATCAACCTCGACAAGATCAGCACGAAGGCTTTTGCCGATGTCCTGAAGCGGTTTGAGGTTGAGAACGTCCTGATTCTCATTGACGAGGCGAATCCGGCGGTAGAACTGTCGGCTCGCAACATTCCCTCGGTCAAAGTGCTTCGTGCCGAGGGTGTGAACGTTTACGACCTGATGAAATATCACAGCCTGGTTCTCACTCAGGGTGCGGTTTCCCAATTGGAAGGAGCGTTGGAAAAATGAAACCCTTGCATCAGATTATCGGCAAGCCGCTGATTACCGAAAAGACCAGCCTTCAGAAGGAAATTGGGCAGGTTGTCGCATTCGAGGTCGCGCGCAATGCCAACAAGATCGAGATCAAACAGGCCGTGGAACAGGCATTCGACGTCAAGGTCAAAAAAGTCAATACCGCTTTGATGGCCGGCAAAGTTAAGCGCCGCGGCCTCGTCATCGGAAAACGGTCCAACTGGAAAAAGGCATATGTGACCCTTGAAGAGGGCAGCAATATCGACTTTTTCGGTGTCTAATCGGATATCAGCTCAGCTTACGGAGTCGCAATAATGGGAATCAAGAAGTT